>NZ_JBFBBK010000017.1:0-176928 GCF_040682635.1 Streptomyces sp. NPDC051133 | reverse complement strand
TCGGGATTGCAAGCCAGGGCGCGGGCCCGGCATCCCTCGTTCACCGCGTGCCGCACGGTTCTGCGGGCGTCGGCCGGCCGGCCCGGCAGCCGGCGCGGTTGCCGTGGTGCCGTGGGGGAAATGGTCCGGTGCTTGTCGAGCATCCTCTTCCTCCCCTGAGCGGTGCCCGGAACGGTGGGGTCTCTCACTGTTCGGCTGACCTCTGGCGGCGCGGTCAAACACCGTCGGTGTCGCTGTCATCACGGCGGGACGGCCGGGTACCCGTGCGGTATGACCGATGTGGTGGACGCGGACGAGTTGTTGCGGCGCATCCAGCGGGGCCGGGCGCACGCGGCCGAGGCGGAGCGGTCCTGGCGCGAGCGGGCCCAGAGCCTGACGGCGACGGATCCGGACGGCGCGCGGGAGGCGGCGGTCCGGGCGCTGGCCTACGAGGCGGTGCTTCGGGTGCTGGAGGAGATCGTCAGCCCGGGCGGGAGGCCGGCGGCGGCGGACGGGGTGAAACAGGTCACGTGACCCGGTTCTGATTACCTGAAAGCGCGACAGATGGTTTATCGTTCATACATACGTGGTGCCGGAGCGGCCATGGAACCGTCCTTCCTCCCGCCCGCATCACCACATACGGCCCTGGCCGGCCTCCCCCGTCCGGCCAGGGCTTTTTCCTGCCCGCAGGCAGGTCGGATCAGGTGAGACACGGCGAAAACTCGTGTCCTTCGAGGTGCTCGGCGCGGTGGCAGGGGCTGAAATGGGCTTAGGGAAAGCCCCCGCACCGCCGCCGGCGAGGAGCCCCGCACCATGACCAAAGCGATCAAACTGCTCACCGCCCTGCCGCAAGCCCAGCGCGAGCGGCTGATGGAGCTGGCCAAGGAGGTCTCCTTCCCGGAGGACAGCCGCATCTTCGAGGCGGGCGGCGCCGCCGACCGGTTCTGGGTGATCCGCTCCGGGGCCGTCCACCTGGACCAGCAGGTCACCTCGCGGCAGCGGGTGACCGTGGCCACGCTCGGCGCGGGCGACCTGCTGGGCTGGTCCTGGCTGTTCCCGCCGTACCAGTGGGACTTCGGCGCGGTGGCCTTCAGCAACGTACGGGCCTACGAGTTCGACGGTCCGTCGGTGCTCGGGCTGTGCGTGGAGGATCCGCTGCTGGGGCTGTCGCTGGTGCGGACGGTGGCCGAGGTCCTCGCCCACCGTCTGGAGACCACCCGCGGCAAGCTGATGGACCAGTACACGCTCCGCCGGCACACCCCGCTGTAGGCCGTCAGACGCGGTAGCGGCGCAGCGCCGGCACGGCCGCGGCCAGGGCCAGCATCACGACGACGACCAGCGCGCCGCCGCCCGCCACGGCCGCGCGCGGCCCGAACGCCGAGCCGGCCGTACCGTGCAGCACGTCGGCCAGGCGCGGCCCGCCCGCGACCACCACCGTGAACACGCCCTGCATCCGGCCGCGCATCTCGTCGGTCGCGGCCGACAGCAGGATCGCGCCCCGGAAGACCATCGAGACCATGTCGGCGACACCGGCCGCGGCGAGGAAGGCCAGGGCGACCCAGAGGTTGCCGCTCAGTCCGAACCCGGCGATGGCCACGCCCCAGGCGACGACGGCCCCGATGACCAGCCGGCCGTGCCGGCGGGCCCGGGAGAACACCCCGGAGAACAAGCCGCCGAGCACCGCGCCGACCGGGATGCCGGCGAACAGCACGCCGAGCGCGAGCCCCTCGCCCCAGGAGGAGTACGTCTGCGCGGCCAGCTGCGGGAAGAGCGCGCGGGGCATGCCGAACACCATGGCGACGATGTCGGCGAGGAAGGACAGCAGCAGCACCTTGTGCCGGGACATGTAGGCGAAGCCGGCGGCTATCTCCCGGATCCCGGCCCGGCGGGCGGGCCCGTCCCCGAGCGGCGGCAGCGCGGGCAGCCGGAAGACCGCCCACACGGTCACGCACAGCGCCACGGCGTCGATGAGATACAGCTCGGGCAGCCCGATGACCGGGATGAGCGCGCCGGCCAGCAGGGGGCCCGCCACCAGTCCGGTCTGCATGACCGTGGAGCCGAGCGCGTTGGCGGCGGGCAGCTCCTCGGCGGGCACGAGGCGGGCGATGGAGGCGTTGCGGGCCGGGGCGTTGAGACCGAAGAACGCCTGCTGGAGCGCGAGCAGCAGCATGAGGACGACGACCGAGTCGAGCCCGGTGACGGCCTGCGCCCAGAACAGCAGCGAGGTCACCGCGATCCCGGTGTTGGTGACCAGCAGCAGCTTGCGGCGGTCCACGGTGTCGGCGACCGCCCCGCCCCACAGCGCGAACGCCACCATGGGCACGAGGCCGGCCAGGCTGGCGTAGCCGACCCAGGCCGAGGAGTGCGTGATGTCGTAGATCTGCTTGGGCACGGCGACCGCGGTGAGCTGGCTGCCGACGGCGGTGACGATGGTCGACGACCACAGGCGCCGGTAGGCGGGGATGCGCAGGGGGCGGGTGTCCATCGCCCAGCGGCGCCAGCCGCGCCGGGGCGGGGCCGACTCCGCCGGCTCCGCGGCCTCGGGTCGGGTCGTGCTGCTCTCGCTCGTGTCCACGGGTGTCCTGTTGCCGGTAGAGGTTGCTCGTTACATCTTTTCGATTCGAGAGCCTAACTATCTCAGCATCCGCCGCGCACGCCGAGCCGCGGTCTCAGGATCCGGCCAGGAGCGAGGCGCCCAGCGCCAGCATGGTGACGGCGACCAGGCCGTCGAGGACCCGCCAGGCACCGGGCCGGGCCAGGTGCCGGCCGAGCAGCCGGGCGCCGAAGCCGAGCGCGGCGAACCAGCACAGGCTGGCGACGGCGGCGCCGAGCCCGAAGGTCCAGCGCAGCGGGCCCCGGTCGGCGGCGAGGGAGCCGAGCAGGAACACGGTGTCCAGGTAGACGTGCGGGTTGAGCCAGGTCATCGCCAGGCAGGTGAGCACCGCCCGCCTGCGCGAGCCCGCGGCCTCCCCTTCGGCGCTCAGGCCGGCGGTGCCGGGCCGCAGGACCCGACGGGCGGCGAGGGCGCCGTAGCAGAGCAGGAAGGCACCGCCGACGATCCCGACCGCCCGCACCGCGCCCGGCCAGGCCACCACGACCGCGCCGACCCCGCCGACCCCGAGCGCGATGAGCACCGCGTCGGACAGGGCGCAGATGCCGACGACGGCGAGGACGGCGTCACGGCGCACCCCCTGCCGCAGGACGAAGGCGTTCTGGGCGCCGATGGCGACGATCAGGGAGAGGCCGGTGCCGAATCCGGCGACCGCGGCGGTCAGGGCGTGGTTCATGACTCGAACCTAAAAAGGTGACGCTCACAAGTACAGCTAATGTTTCTTACGTATCCTTAGCGCTCGTGATGTCGGAGCTTCCCCTGGAGCAGGTGCGGACGCTGCTCGCCGTCGTGGACGAAGGCACCTTCGACGCCGCCGCGGCCGCCCTGCACGTGACTCCCTCGGCGGTCAGTCAGCGCGTCAAGGCGCTGGAGCAGCGCACCGGCCGGGTGCTGCTGCAGCGGACCAAGCCGGTGCGGCCCACCGAGTCGGGCGCGGTGCTGGTGCGGTACGCCCGGCAGCTGGCTCGGCTGGAGCGGGACGCGTGGGGCGAACTGGGGCTGAGCGGCGCCGGGGAGCCGACGCGCGTGTCGGTGGCGGTGAACGCGGACTCGCTGGCGACCTGGTTCCTGCCGGCGCTGACCCGTGTCGCGGGGCTCTGCTTCGAGCTGCACCGGGAGGACGAGGACCACACGGCGGCGCTGCTGCGCGAGGGCCTGGTGATGGCGGCGGTGACCTCCTCGCCGGATCCGGTGCCGGGATGCACGGTCCGTCCGCTCGGCCGGATGCGTTATCTCCCCGCGGCCGCACCGGAGTTCGCCCGCACCCAGGTGACGGGACGGCCGCTCGCCGACGCCCTGACCGAGGCGCCCGTCGTCGTCTTCGATCGCAAGGACGACTTCCAGGACGGTTTCGTCCGCCGGCTGGGCCGGGCCTCCGCCGGTCCGTTCCGGCACTCCGTGCCCACCTCGGAGGGGTTCCTCGACGCGGTCGCCGCGGGGCTCGGCTGGGGCCTGCTCCCGGAGGCCCAGGCCGGTCCGCTGCTGGCGGAGGGCCGGCTGGTGCTGCTCGCTCCGGGGCAGTGGATGGACGTCATGCTGCACTGGCAGCAGTGGAAGCTGGACTCCCCCGCGCTGGCGGCGCTCGCCGACGCGGTGACGGCGACGGCCGCGCGGGCGCTGCGCACCTGAGCCCCCGCAGAGCAGGCTCCCGCACGGCCCCGGCGCAGTACGGTGGGCGCGCGGCGGCGGCGCCTGCGGGCGGCCGGTTCACGCCCGGACGCTCCGCCGCCGGTGCCCGGCCGGGCACGGGCGTCCGCGGCCCGGAGGCCATCTCGCCTCGGTGCCCGGCCTGTTGAGCGCGTACGGCTCCGCCGCGGGCCCGCGCCGAGTGTGACCGGATCGCGCCGACCGCCCGATCCCCGGGCGGTTGCGCTGTTTCACGCCGTCCCCATCGGTCACCCGAAACCTGAGAACGCATTCGACAGACACGGACGACTCGATCCGACCCGGGAGACATCCATGGACAACTGGCGCGACCATGCCGCGTGCCGCAGCGAGGACCCCGATCTGTTCTTCCCCATCGGCACCACCGGACCCGCGCAGGTGCAGGCCCAGCACGCCAAGGCGGTGTGCGGTCGCTGCCCCGTCCGGGAGCAGTGTCTGGACTGGGCGCTGGACACGGGCCAGAGCATCGGCATCTGGGGTGGTACGACCGAGCTGGAGCGCCGTGCGCTGCGGCGCCGCCTGCGTTCCCGTCCGCGTTCCGGCTGACCGCGATCGCGCGGCGGGGGCTCAACGGCCCCAGCGCGGCGCGGGGTTCCCCGCCGCCGCTCCCGCCGGGCCGTCCCGGCCCCGGCGGCGTCGATCACGTCGTCGGCGCTCCGGCACAGCGGTTCGGCACCGGTCGCCGGCGGTTCGTCGTCGGCCACGAGCGGTTCGGCGCCGGCCGCGAGCGGTTCGTCGTCGGGGCCCCGGCCCGTCTCCCGGCCCGTGCGGATCCGGGGACGGACGCCGGGGCCCTTGTCGTGCGGCAGGTGCGCGCAGTCGTCCACGTCGGCGGGCCGCCGCCCCGCTCAGCCGGCGTCGGGGGGCCGGCCGGCCGCCGGGAGCCGCAGCGTGAAGACCGCGCCCGCGCCGGGCGCGGCCGCCGCCTCGGCGCTGCCGCCGTGGGCGGCGAGCAGGTGGCGCACGATGGGCAGGCCGAGGCCGCTGCCGCCGGTGCGGCGGCTGCGGGACTTCTCCGCGCGCCAGAACCGCTCGAACACGTGCGGCAGGTCCTCGGCGGCGAGGCCCGCGCCCGTGTCGGTGACGGTGAGGACGACGTCGCCCCCGTCCCCGCGGGCCTCCAGGGTGACCGTGCCGTCGGCGGGAGTGTGCCGCAGCGCGTTGGAGACCAGGTTTCCGAGTGCCTGCCGCATCCGCACCGGGTCGGCGTCCAGCCAGACGGCGGGGTCGGCCTCGGTGCGCAGCGCGACCCCGGCCGCGTCGGCGGCGACGCGGTGCGCGGCGGCCACCTGGTCGAGCAGGTCGCCGGCGCGCAGCGGCTCGCGGTGCAGGCGCAGGGTCCCGGCGTCGGCAGCGGCGAGGTCCTGCAGGTCGTCGATGATGCGCTGGAGCACCAGCGCCTCGTCGTGCAGCGAGGCGAGCAGGGCCGGGTCGGGGGCGACGACGCCGTCCCGGACGACTTCCAGCCAGCCGCGGATGTTGGTGAGCGGGCTGCGCAGCTCGTGCGCGATGTCGCTGACCATCGCCTTGCGCTGGGCCTCCAGCCGTTTCCGGCGTTCGGTCAGGTCGTTGAAGGCCTCGGCGAGGATGCCGGTCTCGTCCCGGGTGGTCACGGGCACCCGCACATGCAGCTCGGGCGGTTGCTGCGCGGCCTCGGTCAGCGCCCGCAGGGGCCGTACCAGCCTCATCGCGACGACGGCGGTCACGGCGACGGTGACCGCGAGGACCAGGCCGGCCGCGCCGACCACCTTGGCCTTGTTGGCCGGGGACATGTCGAAGCGGGAGGGGTTCTGGTCGCCGATGCCGAGGAACAGGTCGGCGACCGGGGCGACGTACGGCTGCAGTTGGGTGCGGCGGGCGGCCAGGAGGCACGTACGGGCCGCGCGTTCGGCGCCGCCGCCCTGCTTGGCGTACTTGGCGAGGAGGTAGCGCCCGTCGAAGGGGTCCTTGCCGCTGGGGTCGAAGGTGAGGAACAGCGGCCCGCCGACGTCCACTCCGGCCTGCCGCAGACACGGCCGGGCGAGGTCGGTGAGGGCGGCCAGGGCCGTACGCTCGGTCGGCGTGGGGGTGTTGAGAAGGCCGTCCTCGCACGCGTCGGCGCCGTACGCCGCGGGATCGGAGCCGTCCGGGGTGGTGACCACGGGCCGCCCGCTCTCCGTCCGTACGACCGTGGACCGGAGGCCGTAGCGCGCGTAGCACTGCTTGCGCTTGGCGGCGAGCGCGTCGAGCGCGGCGCGTTCCTTCGCCGGGAGCCGGTAGGGGCCCACCACGCGCGGGTCGATGCCGCTGAGCTGGGCGCCGCTCTCGCTGTAGGTGTCGGTGCGCAGCGGGTCGACGGCGGCGGCGGGCCGGGGCGGCAGCGGGGTGCCACGGGGCGCGGAGTCGGCGACGAAGGTACGGTCGGCGGTGGTGACGGCGATCCTGCGGCCGGTCCGGGCGGCCAGCTCCCGGACGGTGGCGCGGACGCCCGACCAGTCGGAGTGGGTGGCCGCGTAGCCGCTGAGCCGGGCCAGGATGCTGTTGTCGGCGGCGAGGTCCTGGCCCTGCTCCTCCTTCAGGGCGCTGGTGGTGGTGGTCACCGCGAGCCAGGCGGTGGCCGCCACCGAGCAGACGGCGATCAGGGCGGAGACGAACAGCAGCCGGACGAGGAGCCGTTTGCGCAGCGGTATCCGGCGCTTCACGGCCGGGCACCGCTCAGCTTGTAGCCGACGCCGAACACGGTCAGCAGCCGTCCGGGCCGTCTCGGGTCGGCCTCGATCTTGCGGCGCAGGTTCATGATGTGCACGTCGACGGCCCGTTCGGTGGAGGCCCGGTCGAGTCCGCGGGTGCACTGCAGCAGCTGGCGCCGGGTGAACACCCGGTCCGGCTCCCCGGCCATCGCCAGCAGGATCTGGAACTCGGCCGGTGTGCACTCCACGGGTACGCCGTCGCAGCGCACCTCGTGCCGTACGGGGTCGACGCTGATCCCGGCGGCCCGTACGGCCGGGTCGTCGTCCCGGGCGCCGGCGCCCTGGCCGCTGCGCCGGAGGACCGTGCGGATGCGGGCCATCAGCTCGCGCGGACTGTACGGCTTGGTCATGTAGTCGTCGGCGCCGAGTTCCAGGCCGAGCAGGACGTCGTCCTCGGCGGAGCGGGCGGTGAGCACGACCACGGGGATCTCCGGGTCCCGCGCATCGGCGCGCAGCGCCCGGCACACGCCGAAACCGTCGATGACCGGGAGCATCAGGTCCAGGACGACGAGGTCGGGTCCGAGCCGGCGCGCGGCGTCGAGCGCCGCCGCCCCGTCGTGCACGACGGTGGCGGTGTGTCCCTCCGCCAGCAGGGTGCGGCGGATCAGTTCGGCCTGCTTCTCGTCGTCCTCCGCGACCAGCACATGTGCGCACACGAGTTCGGATCTTAGGCGGCTCAGCGGGCGAGCCAGTCGGCGTACCCCATGACGACGACCGGGTGCCGGGCCGGGTCGAGGGTGCGCAGCAGGTCCTTCATGTGGGCCCTGGCCACGCTGACGCAGCCGTGCGTGGGCCCGCCGTGGTCGACGTGCAGCCACACTCCCCCGCCCCGGCTCGGGCCGAGGGGACGGGTCCAGTCCAGGGGTGAGGTGCCGGGCCTGCGGTTGTAGTCGATGGCGATGACGTAGTCGAAGGCCCCGTCGAGGGGTTCGCCCTCGAAGCCGGTGCCGGGCAAGTGGAAGCCGCGGGACCGGTGGTACGGGAGCTTGCTGCCGGGGTCGGGGAGCAGGCCCCCGGCGTCGGAGAGGGTGTAGACGCCGAGCGGGGAGCGCAGGTCGCCCCCCATGTGGTGGGGGCTCCAGCCGCGCAGCGCGTTGTGGGCGGGCCAGGCGGCGCCGGACTGCCAGCCGGTGGCGGTGCGCCGGTGCAGGACGACCGTGGACCGGTTGGAGTCCTTCCCGCGTCCGGTGACGACGACGGCCTGCTCGCACCGCTCGGGTATCGCCGCCGACCGCGCGGCCCCGAGGCCGGGTATGCCCTGGGGCGCCTGCTGGGCCTCGATCCGGCCGCTGGGGGTGGGCGCCGCAGGGGTGGGGGGAGTCCGCCGCTCGGTCGCCTCGGCTCCGCCGCCGCAGCCGGTGAGCAGCAGCGGGGAGGCGAGGAGTGCGACGGCGGTTCTGCGATGGATCATGAAGTCGAGACTGGCGGACAGTTGTTTGGAAGTGGTGAGGGTTCAGGGGCGGTTCGGCTTGCCTTTCCCGTACAGCCAGGTGTGGAGCAGCGGTTGCAGCCGCTTCCCCGACGTCTGCTCGGCGAGCCGCACGAACTGGGCCGTGGTGCCGTGGCCGCCCCGGTGCCCGGTCGCCCAGGCGCGCAGGATCCGGAAGAAGTCCCGGTCGCCGACGGCCCGCCGCAGCTCGTGCAGGGCCATGGCACCGCGGGCGTAGACGGGGGTGCCGAAGATGTTCGCGCCGCTGCCCGGGTCGCCGGGCGGGTAGGCCCACAGGGGATCGCCGGCGGGGCGGGCGTAGAGGGCGTCGAAGGACTTCTGGGCGCTGTCCCCGCCGTGCTGCTCGGCGTAGAGCCACTCGGCGTAGGTGGCGAAGCCCTCGTTGAGCCAGATGTCCTTCCAGGCGGTGAGCGAGACGGAGTCGCCGAACCACTGGTGGGCGCTCTCGTGGACGAGGGTGCCGAGGCCGGGAGCGGAGTCGTACAGCGGCCGGGTCTGGGTCTCCAGCGCGTAGCCGACGCCGGGGGCGTGGTCGACGACGGCGCCGGCCGCCGGGAACGGGTACGGCCCGAACAGCTTGCTCTCCCAGGCGAGCACGGAGGGCAGCTTCTTCAGCACGGGCGCGGCGGCGCTCGCCTCCCGGGGGTCGACGGCGTTGTACACCTGGACGCCGTCAGGGGTGGTATAGCGCTCGACCCTGAACTTCCCGACGGTGGCGGTGGCCAGGTAGGCGGCCATCGGCCGGGTCTCGCGCCACCGGAAGGTGGTACGGCCGTGGGCTGTGTGCTGTCCGAGCAGCACGCCGCCTGCGACGGCGGTGCGTCCCTCGGGGACGGTGATCGTGAAGTCGTAGGACGACTTGTCCTTGGGGTGGCTGTTCGCCGGGAACCAGGTCATGGCGCCCTGCGGCTCGCCCGCGACGAACGCGCCGTCGTCGGTGGGGATCCAGCCGTCCGGGGAGCCGTCGGGGTCGGTGACCGGCTTCGGGGTGCCGTGGTAGGCGACGGTGACGCGGAACTGCCGGCCCGCCCGCAGGGCGCGGCGCGGGGTGACGACGAGTTCCTGGCCGTCGCGCCGGAAGGCCGCCGCGGCGCGGTCGACGGTGACGCCGGTGACCTTCAGTCCGGAGAGGTCGAGGTCGAAGCGGGTGAGGCGCTGCGTGGCGCGGGCCGTGAGGACGGCCGTGCCGTCGAGACGCCGGGACGCGGTGTCGTAACGCAGCGTCAGGCCGTAGTGGCGGACGTGGTAGCCGCCGTTGCCGCTGAGCGGGAAGTAGGGGTCGCCGGCGCCGGCGGTGCCGGTGGTGCCCGCCGCCGCGGGGCCGGCGGCGCCGATGAGGGCGGCCAGGGCGACGGGGACGGCGGCGAGGACCGCCTCGCGGGGGAGGACGGCGGTTCGGCGGCGTACGGGCTGTCTGCGGGGTGGCGTCACATGCGCTCCTCGGGGGTGGCTGATGATCGGCTGGCCGACAGACTAGGCGCGGTACGGGCCGGGCTCACCCCTCCTTCAGGTCAAGTGTCGCGCCCGGGCGGCCGGCGCCCGCCGCAGTAGGCTCGCGGGAGAGTCCGCGACCCGAAAGGCCCGACCGTGAGCGTGCGCGTACGCCGGATCTACGAACCGCCCGAGCCCGACGACGGTCTGCGGGTGCTGGTCGACCGGCTGTGGCCGCGGGGACTCGCGAAGGACGCGGCGCACGTGGACGAGTGGCCCAAGGGGCTGACCCCGTCGAACGAGCTGCGCACGTGGTACCACGCCGGGGGCTCGTACGAGGAGTTCCGCAGCCGCTACGAGGCGGAGCTCGACGCCCCCGGGGCCGCCGAGCTCCTCGACGGCCTGCGCACGGCCGCCCGCGAAGGGAGCGTGACCCTGCTGACGGCGTCGAAGGCACCGGTACAGAGCCACGCCACCGTGCTGGCGGAGCTGATCAAGGGCTGAGGTCAGCCGGTCTGCCGGGCCGCGTGCCGGCCGGCGGCGCGCCCCGAGAAGAGGCAGCCGCCGAGGAAGGTGCCCTCCAGCGCGTTGTAGCCGTGCACGCCGCCGCCGCCGAAGCCGGCCACCTCGCCCGCCGCGTACAGCCCCTCGATCGGCGTGCCGTCGGCGGCGAGGGCCCGCGAGTCGAGGTCGGTCTGGATGCCGCCGAGGGTCTTGCGGGTCAGCACGTGCAGCCGGACGCCGATGAGCGGGCCCGCCGCAGGGTCGAGGATGCGGTGCGGGCCGGCGACCCGGCCGAGCCGGTCCCCGATGTAGCGGCGGGCGTTGCGGATGCCCTGGACCTGGGAGTCCTTGCTGTAGGGGTTGGCCATCTGCAGGTCGCGGGCCTCGATCTGGCGGCGCACCTCGGCCGCGTCCAGCAGCGGCTTGTCGGTCAGGCCGTTCATCTTCCCGACCAGCTGCTCCAGGCTGCCGGCGGTCACGAAGTCCGCGCCCTTGTCGAGGAAGGCCTGCACCGGCGCGGGCGCGCCCTTGCCGAGCACCCGGTCGCGCAGCACGGCCCTGCGGTCCTTGGCGGTGATGTCCGGGTTCTGCTCGGAGCCGGAGAGGGCGAACTCCTTCTCGACGATCTTCCGGGTGAGGATGAACCACGAGTGGTCGTAGCCGGCGATGTCCTCGGTGGTGCGCAGGTACTTGAGCGTGCTGAGGGTGTCGTAGCCGGGCAGGCAGGGGTCGGGCAGCCGGCGGCCGAGGGCGTCCAGCCAGATGGAGGACGGGCCGGGCAGGACGCGGATGCCGTGGCCGGGCCAGATGGGGTCCCAGTTCTGCAGGCCCTCGGTGTAGTGCCACATCCGGTCCCGGTTGACCAGGCGCACTCCCGCCCCGGCGCTGATGTCGAGCATCCGGCCGTCGACGTAGGCGGGGACGCCGGTGACCATCTCGGCGGGGGGCGTGCCGAGCCGCTCGGGCCAGTAGCGGCGCACGATGTCGTGGTCGGCGCCGATGCCGCCGGTGGTGACGACCACGGCCTGGGCGGTGAGTGCGAAGTCGCCGGTGCGGTCGCGGTTGGAGGCGACACCGCGCGGCGAGGGGTCGTCGGCGAGGACCGTGCCGCGCACCCCGCGCGCCGTGCCGTCCTCGATGACCAGCTCGTCCACCCGGTGGCGGTGGTGGAAGGTGAGCAGCCCGTCCCGGGCGGCCTGGCGGGCGTACCGTACGAAGGGCTCGACCACGCCGGTGCCGGTGCCCCAGGCGACGTGGAAGCGCGGCACGGAGTTGCCGTGCCCGTCCGCCCTCAGGTCGCCGCGCTCGGCCCAGCCGACGGTCGGCAGCAGCTCGATGCCGTGTCCCTGCAGCCAGGAGCGCTTCTCGCCGGCCGCGAACCCGACGTAGGCGCGCGCCCAGCGCACCGCCCAGGAGTCCTCGTCGTCCAGCCGGTCGAACTGCGCGCTGCCCCGCCAGTCGTTCCAGGCCAGGTCGAAGGAGTCCTTGATGCCGAGCCGGCGCTGCTCGGGCGAGTCGACGAGGAAGAGTCCGCCGAAGGACCAGAACGCCTGGCCGCCGAGGTTGGCGGCGTTCTCCTGGTCGACCAGGGCCACCCTGCGGCCCCGGCTGGTGAGTTCGTGCGCCGCGACCAGGCCGGCGAGACCGGCTCCGACGACGATGACGTCCGCGTCCATGGCGTCCGTGTCCTTCCTCAGATCCTCGATGAAGAGCCGCTGCCGTCCGTGAGCAGCGCGGTGAGCAGCTGTTTCAGCCAGACCCGGGCGGCTTCGACGTCCTTGTCCAGCAGCAGTTGGGTGGTGACCCCGTCGTACGCGGCGACCACGGCGTGCGCGGCGCCGTCGGCGTCGCCGAGGACGGCGGGGAGAGCGGTGTCGCCGCGGGCCCGGGAGAGCCGGTCGGCGATGGCCGCGCGGAGCCGGGCGCGGTGGTCGAGGAGCGCGTGGGCGACGGCGGCGTCGCGGGCGGCGTGCACCAGGAAGTCCGTCTTGACCAGCAGCCAGTCCACGTCGAGCAGCAGCACCTCGGTGACCCGGTCCACGGAGGCGCGGACGTCGAGGTCGGGGCCCTCCTGGGCGAAGGCGTCAGCCACCTGGGCGGCGATGAGGTCGGCGCGCTCCTGGTACAGGGCGAAGAACAGCTCGTCCAGGGCGGCGAAGTTGGAGTAGAAGGCGCCCCGGCTGAACCCGGCGGCGTCGCAGACCTCCTCGATGGAGACCCGCCCGAAGCCCTTGGCGGCGAACACCTGGAACGCGGCGTCGAGCAGCCTGGCGCGGGTGCGGACCCGGCGCCGGGTGACGCGTTTCGGCGTGTCTTCCATCGGTGGTGCGCTCCTTCGGAAATTCGATACGCGAATGTATCCGATACACCGGTGTATCGAAAGAGGGTGCGCACACCCGATGCGCACACCCGGCCGCACCCGTGGACCACATCGATCAATAGGAACGTATTTTCGATTCAGGAGTACGCTGGGCCCATGTCCACTCACCTCCAGGGCTCCCTGTTCGACCAGACCGACGAGCTGCGGCTCGGCCCGCTGGACGGCCTGCGCCGGACCGTGCTGGGCGCCGGCGCCTGGATCGACGTCCTGCCCGGCTGGCTGAGCGGGGCCGACGCCCTGTTCGAAAAGCTCGCGGCGGACGTCCCGTGGCGGGCGGAGCGGAGGAAGATGTACGACAACGTGGTGGCCGTACCGCGCCTGCTGGCCTTCTACAGCGCGCACGACCCGCTGCCCGACCCGGTACTGGACGAGGCCCGTGACGCCCTCTCCCGGCACTACGCGGGCGAGCTGGGCGAGCCGTTCACCACCGCCGGGCTGTGCTTCTACCGCGACGGCCGGGACAGCGTGGCCTGGCACGGGGACCGGATCGGGCGGGGGGCCCGCGAGGACACCATGGTCGCGATCCTCTCCGTCGGCGCGCCCCGGGACCTGCTGCTGCGCCCGGCGGGCGGGGGCACGGCGCTGCGGCGCCCGCTGGGACACGGAGACCTCATCGTGATGGGCGGCTCGTGCCAGCGCACCTGGGAGCACTGCGTACCGAAGACCGGCCGGGCGGCCGGGCCCCGCATCAGCATCCAGTTCCGGCCGCACGGTGTGCACTGACGGCCGCGGGCTCCCCCCTGCGCACGACGGTGCCGGATCTGGTTGGCTGTCCCGCGACGATCAGCCGCTCAGGGGCCCGGAGAGATCATGACCGCAGACGTAACCCAAGTCGCCGACGACACCTACCTGGTGCACGGTCACCACACCAACTGGGTCATCCTCAAGGACGGTGACGCCGTCACGCTGATCGACACCGGGTACCCCGGCGACCGGCAGGGACTTCTCGAATCCCTCGCGGCGGTGGGCAGTTCCCCGGACGCGGTGGCCGCCGTACTGATCACGCACGCGCACAACGACCACCTGGGCTCGGCCGAGTACCTGCGCTCGGCCCACGGCATCCCGGTCCATCTGCACCCGGCCGAAGTCCCCCACGCGCGACGGGACTTCCTCCAGCAGGCCACGATCGGTGACGTGGTGCGCAACGCCTGGCGGCCCGGAGTCGTGTCGTGGGCGCGGCACGTCATCCAGGTGGGCGGCACGCAGCACAACCCGGTCGTCGCGCCCGAGCCCTTCCCCGGCGAGGGCCCGCTCGACCTGCCGGGCCGCCCGGTTCCGGTGCACACGCCCGGCCACACGGACGGCCACTGCGTCTACCACCTGCCCGGGGCGGGCGTCGTGATCTCGGGCGACGCCCTGGTCAGCGGGCACGCGACCTCACGGATCAAGGGCCCGCAGATCCTCCTCGACTTCTTCCACCACGAGCGCGCCCGGGTCGTGGCCTCCCTGGACGTGATCGGCGCGCTCGACGGCGACACCCTGCTGCCCGGGCACGGGCCGCTCCACCGGGGTTCGGTGCGGGCGGCGGCCGAGCAGGCACGGGACCGGGCCTCCTAGAACACGCGCGCGGGGCCTTAGGGTTCGTGCCATGGCCTTGCAGATCAGCGCCACGAACCCGGAGCACCCCGCGCTCCTGCTCGCCCTGCCCTGGGACGTGCCCCTGGAGGAGTGGCCCGAGGAGTACCTCGTGCCCCTCCCCCGCGGCATCTCCCGCCATGTCGTGCGGTACGCGCACGCCGGCGACGAGGTGATCGCCGTCAAGGAGCTGGCCGAACGGCCCGCGCTGCGCGAGTACGGGCTGCTGCGCGACCTGGACCGGCTCGGCATCCCCGCCGTCGACCCGCTCGCGGTGATCACCGGCCGCACCGATCCCTCCGGCGCGCCGCTGGAGCCGGTGCTGGTCACCCGGCACCTGCGCGGCTCGATGCCGTACCGGTCGATGTTCGAGACGACCATGCGCCCGGCGACCATGCACCGGCTCATGGACGCCCTCGCCGTGCTGCTGGTCCGGCTGCACCTGGCCGGGTTCGCCTGGGGCGACTGCTCGCTGTCCAACACCCTGTTCCGGCGGGACGCGGGTGCCTACGCCGCCTATCTGGTGGACGCCGAGACCGGCGACCTGCATCCCCGGCTGAGCCCGGGGCAGCGGGAGTACGACCTCGAGCTGGCCCGGGTGAACATCGGCGGGGAGCTGCTGGACCTGGAGGCGTCCGGCGCGCTGCACCCCTCCGTCGATCCCGTGGAGTTCGGGCACGAGATCTGCACCCGCTACGAGGGGCTGTGGCAGGAGCTGACCCGCACCTCGGTGTATCCGGCGGGCAAGTACCACTACATCGAACGCCGGATCCGCCGCCTGAACGAGCTGGGCTTCGACGTCGCCGAGATGCAGATCGAGCACTCCTCGGGCGGCGACACGGTCACCTTCGTGCCCAAGGTCGTCGACGCCGGGCACCACCAGCGCCAGCTGCTGCGGCTGACCGGGCTGGACGCCGAGGAGAACCAGGCGCGGCGGCTGCTGAACGACCTGGAGAGCTGGATGGCCACCCAGGACGACTACGCCCCGGGCGACCCCCTGGCCGCCCGGCCCGAGGTGCTGGCCCACCGCTGGGTGCGGGACGTCTTCCGGCCCACCGTGCGCGCCGTCCCCCTCCGGCTGCGCGGCACCATGGACCCGGCCGAGATCTACCACGAACTCCTCGAACACCGCTGGTACCTGTCCGAGCGCGCACAGCACGACATAGGCCTCGGCACCGCCGTCACGGACTACATCGACAACGTCCTGCCGAAGGCCCGGGCCACCCTGGAGCCCACCACCCCCGACTGACTCACTCGTGCGGGACCACGGCCACCGGGCACTCGGCGTGGTGCAGCACCCCGTGCGCGACCGAGCCGATCCGGGCGCCGACCGCCGTACGGTGCGCCCGGCGTCCGACGACCATCAGCTGGGCGTGCCCCGCCACCGAGAGCAGCACCTGCGCCGCGCTGCCCATCTCGACGTGCTCGGCCACGGACACGTCCGGGAACCGCTCCCGCCACGGCCGCAGGGCCTCGGCCAGCGCCTGCCGCTCGTACGGCTCCAGGCCGCCCGCGTCGTCCAGCAGCTTCAGCGAACCCGGGCTGTAGGCGAAGACCGGCGGCAGGGTCCAGGCGCGCACCGCCCGGACGGTCGCGCCGCGGGCCGCCGCCGTCTCGAACGCGAACCGCAGCGCCTCCGCGCTGTCCTCCGGTTCGCCGTGCTGGCCCACGACCACGTCCCGCCCGGCCGCCTCGGCCGCCGGCCGGTCCTCGGCGCGCACCAGGACCACGGGCCGGGTCGTCTCGGCGATCACCTGCTGGCCGACCGAGCCCAGCAGGAAGCCCATGACGCGCCCGTGGCCGCGCGAGCCGAGCACCAGCATCTCGGCCCGCGCCGCCGCACCGGCCAGCGCCTGCGCGGCCTGGCCCTCGGCGACGTCCACGCTCACCTCCAGCTCCGGATGGAGCGCCGAGACCTTGCGCACGGCCTCCGCCACGCCCTCGGACACCCACCCGTACTGGGTGTCCCGGTCGGCCGTGGCCGGCGACTCGGCGTAGCGCCAGGCGTGCACGACACACAGGGGCAGCCCCCGGCGCACGGCCTCCCGCGCCGCCCAGTCCAGCGCGGCCAGGCTCTCCTCCGTACCGTCCACTCCTGCCGTGATCGGGCGCGTCATGCGTGGGCCTCCTCAGTCGTCGTTCACTCGTGGTGCTGATGCCCACTATCGGGCACCTCGCGCACGGGCACGACGATCTTCCGGGCGGAGAGCGAAGCCCGGCGATCGAACATACGATGGCCTCGAACCGGTGCGGTGCCGGCGGCGCCGCACCGTGGATCCAACCGCTCGGGGTGGGAGAGGTATGGCACAGGCCGCCGACGCAGCGCGGACCGTCATTCTGACCGTGGACGACGACCCGGGGGTCTCCCGCGCCGTGGCCCGCGATCTCAGGCGGCGCTACGGCGAGTCGTACCGGATCGTGCGCGCGGAGTCCGGGGAGTCCGCGCTCGATGCGCTGCGCGAGCTGAAGCTGCGCGGCGACCTGGTGGCGGTGGTCCTGGCCGACTACCGCATGCCGCAGATGAACGGCATCGAGTTCCTGGAGCAGGCGCTCGACGTGTACCCGGGGGCGCGGCGGGTGCTGCTGACCGCCTACGCGGACACCAACGCGGCGATCGACGCGATCAACGTGGTCGACCTCGACCACTATCTGCTCAAGCCCTGGGACCCGCCGGAGGAGAAGCTCTACCCGGTCCTGGACGACCTGCTGCAGGCGTGGCGCAACAGCGCCTACAAGCCCGTGCCCAGCACCAAGGTCGTGGGGCACCGGTGGTCGGCGCGGTCCTCGGACGTACGGGAGTTCCTGGCCCGCAACCAGGTGCCGTACCGCTGGTACTCGGTGGACGAGCCCGAGGGACGGCGGCTGCTGACCGCCGCCGGGCAGGACGGACAGCGGCTGCCGGTGGTGGTCACCCCGGACGGTACGGCGCTGGTCGAGCCCGAGGCGCCGGAGCTGGCCGCGCGGGTGGGCCTGGCGACGACACCGACGGCCGACTTCTACGACCTCGTCGTGATCGGCGGCGGCCCGGCCGGACTCGGCGCCGCCGTGTACGGCGCATCGGAGGGCCTCAGGACCGTGCTGGTGGAGCGGTCGGCGACCGGCGGGCAGGCCGGGCAGAGCTCCCGGATCGAGAACTACCTCGGCTTTCCCGACGGGGTCTCCGGCGCCCAGCTCGCCGACCGGGCACGGCGGCAGGCGGCGAAGTTCGGCGCCGAGATGCTGACGGCGCGCGAGGTGACCGGCCTGGAGGCCAACGGCGCCGCCCGGATCGTACGGTTCGCGGACGGCTCGGCGATCGCCGCGCACAGCGTCATCCTGGCGACCGGGGTGCAGTACCGGCAGCTGGAGGCGCAGGGCTGCGCGGACCTCACCGGCTGCGGGGTGTTCTACGGGTCGGCGCTGACCGAGGCGGCCTCCTGCCAGGGGCAGGACGTGTACATCGTCGGCGGCGCCAACTCGGCGGGCCAGGCGGCGATGTACCTGTCCCGGGGCGCCAAGTCGGTGACGCTGCTGGTGCGCGGGGCGGACCTGTCGGCGTCCATGTCCTACTACCTGATCCAGCAGATCGCCGAGGCGCCGAACATCTCGGTGCGCAGCCACACGGTCGTGGACGCGGCCCACGGGGCGGACCGCCTGGAGCGGCTGACGCTGCGCCACACGGTGAGCGGGGAGACCGAACAGGTCGACGCCCAGTGGGTGTTCGTGTTCATCGGCGCCGCCCCGCTGACCGACTGGCTCGGCGACACGGTGCTGCGCGACGAACGCGGGTTCATCCTGGCCGGCCCCGATCTGACCGCGGACGGGCGGCCGCCGGCCGGCTGGGAGCTGGACCGGCCGCCGTACCACCTGGAGACCAGCGTCCCCGGCGTGTTCGTGGCGGGCGACGCCCGCGCCGATTCCGCCAAGCGTGTCGCGTCCGCCGTCGGAGAGGGAGCCATGGCCGTGATGCTCGTCCACCGGTACCTGGAGCAGTCATGAGCGGGCAGGTCGTGCCGTGCAGCCCGAAGGAGATCGGCTCGCTGTTCCTCTTCGAGAAGCTGAGCCCCGAGCAGCTCGGGCGGCTGTGCTGCGAGGGGCGGGTGGAGCTGTTCCAGCCCGGCCCGGTGTACACCGAGGGTGACCCCGCCACCTGCTTCTTCGTGATGATCGAGGGCTCGGTCGTGCTCTCCCGCCGGGTCGGCGGCGACGACGTGGAGGTCTCCCGGACCTCGCAGCGCGGGGCGTACGCGGGCGCGATGCAGGCGTACCTCGGCGACCGGGTGCGGCAGGTGTACACCAACTCGATGCGGGTGACGGAGCCGACGCGGTTCTTCGTGCTGCCGGCGGACATCTTCGCGGACGTGATGAGCGAGTGGTTCCCGATGGCCGTGCACCTGCTGGAGGGCCTGTTCTTCGGCGTGAAGAGCACCCAGGCCGCCGTCGGGCAGCGGGAACGGCTGCTGGCGCTCGGCTCGTTGTCGGCCGGGCTCACGCACGAGCTGAACAACCCCGCGGCGGCGGCCGTCCGGGCCACCGCGACGCTGCGCGAGCGGGTGGCGAAGATGCGGCACAAGCTCGCCGTGATCGCCGAGGGGCCGTTCACCCGTGACGCGCTGGCGAGCCTGATCGAGATCCAGGAGCGCACCGCCGAGCGGGTCGCCAAGGCGCCGGTGCTCAGTCCGCTGGAGGCCGCCGACCGGGAGGACCTGCTCACCGACTGGCTGGAGGACCACGGCATCGACTACGGCTGGCAGATCTCCCCCACGTTCGTGCAGGCAGGACTCGACGTCGACTGGCTGGAGCAGGTCGCCGCGGCCGTGGGCGAGGAGATCCTGCCGGGCGCGGTCGGGTGGCTCAACTACACCGTCGAGACCGAGCTGCTGATGACCGAGATCGAGGACTCGGCCACCCGTATCTCGCACCTCGTCGACGCGGCCAAGCAGTACTCGCAACTGGACCGGGCGCCCTACCAGGTGGTGGACGTGCACGAACTCCTGGACAGCACCCTGCTGATGCTGTCCGGGAAGATCGGCCCCGGCATCACGATCGTGAAGGAGTACGACCGCGCGCTGCCGCCGGTGCCCGGCTACCCGGCGGAGCTGAACCAGGTGTGGACCAACCTCATCGACAACGCGGTCTCCGCCATCAACGGCGCGGGCGGGCAGGGCACGGTGACGGTGCGGACCGCGATCGACCACGAGCGGGCGCTGGTGGAGTTCCGGGACACCGGTCCCGGCGTGCCCCCGGAGATCAGGGACCGGATCTTCGACCCGTTCTTCACCACCAAGCCGGTCGGCGAGGGCACCGGGCTCGGCCTGGACATCTCCTGGCGGATCGTCGTCAACAAGCACCACGGCACCCTGCGGCTGGAGTCGGCGCCCGGCGACACCCGCTTCCAGGTGCTGCTGCCGCTGACCGCCGAGACGCCCGAGACACCCGAGACGGCCGAGGCACTCGAGTCGGCCCAGGCGCCCGGCTCACCCGAGAAGCAAGCGGAGGACACCGTATGAGCACCGCCGAGGGAATCGACCCGAGCGTCCCGCCCAGTGGCACCGGCTGCGTCGAGTGCGACGAGGCGGGCGGCTGGTGGTTCCATCTGCGCCGCTGCGCCCAGTGCGGGCACATCGGCTGCTGCGACGACTCCCCCGCCAAGCACGCCACCGCCCACTACCGGGCGACCGGGCACCCGGTGATCCGCAGCTTCGAGCCGGGCGAGGGCTGGTTCTGGAACTACGCCACCGACGAGATGTACACCTCCGGCCCCGAACTCGCCGCCCCGGCCGCCCACCCCGCCGACCAGCCCGTCCCGGGCCCGGCGGGACGGGTGCCGGCGAACTGGGCCGAGACCCTGCGCTGAACCGTCCGCGCACGCGGGGGCCGGTGGTGTCGGTGGGGCATGCCAGGATGGGGGCGTGTCGCAGACCGCCTTCACCACACCGCCCTTGATCGGACGTGACGAGGAACTGGCCCGGCTGACGGGCGTGCTGGAGCGTGCCCGCGGCGGTGAGGCGCGGGCGATGCTGCTCGCCGGGGACGCGGGGGTGGGCAAGACGCGGCTGCTGGACGAGGTCGCCGTGCGGGCGGCACGGGCCGGGGCGACGGTGGTCACCGGGCACTGTGTGGACCTCGGCGACGTCGGCCTGCCGTATCTGCCGTTCACCGAGATCCTCGGCGTGCTCGCGGCCGACGAGCGCTTCACGGCCGTCCTGGCCGCGCATCCCGCGGTGGACCGGCTGCTCGGCTCCGGCGCGGACGCCGTGGGCGGCCCCGACGCGCGGCTCAGACTCTTCGAGGACGTCGCCGGGCTGCTCGCCGACCTCGCCGCCGTGGCGCCGCTGCTGGTCGTCCTGGAGGACCTGCACTGGGCCGACCAGTCCTCCCGGGACCTGCTGCGGTTCCTGCTCGGCCGGGGCGTGCCGCACCGGCCGGGACCCGGCGTACCGCACCGGCGGCCGGCGGTCCTCGCCTCCTACCGCGCCGACGACCTGCACCGCCGCCACCCCCTGCGCCCCCTCCTGGCCGAGCTCATACGGCTGCCGGCGGTGGAGCGGCTGGAGCTGCGCCCGCTGCCGGATCCACAGGTCGCCCGGCTGGTGCGGGCGCTGGAGGTGCAGCCGCTGCCGGAGGCCGTCGTGCGCGGCATCGTGGCCCGCGCGGAGGGCAACGCGTTCTACGCGCAGGAGCTGTTCGCCGCGGCCCACGGGGACGCCTCGGGCACGAGCGGAGCCGAGGGCGTCGCCGAGTACGCCGGCGGGGTGCCCAGCGGGCTCGCCGAACTGCTGCTCATCCGGGTCGAGCAGCTGCCGGAGACCGCCCAGCAGGTGCTGCGGACCGCCGCCGTGGCCGGACGCCGGGTGGAGCACGATCTGCTGCGCGACGCGGCCGGACTGCCCGAGGACGGGCTGGAGGCGGCGCTCCGGGAGGCCGTGGGACGGCAGCTGCTCGTCCCCGGGGACGGCGGCACGTACGCCTTCCGGCACGCCCTGACGCGCGAGGCGGTCTACGCCGACCTGCTGCCCGGCGAGCGGTCCCGGCTGCACGGCGCGTACGCCCGGCTGCTCACCGCCCGCGGGCGTGCGCCCGAGACCGCGGCGGAGCGCGCCCATCACGCCCGCGAGAGCCATGACCTGCCCGAGGCGCTCGCGGCCTGTCTGGAGGCCGCCGACCACGCCCGGCGGCTCGGCGCCCCCGCGGAGGAGCTGCGCCATCTGGAGACCGCCCTGGACCTGTGGCCGTCGGTGCCTTCACCGGTGCGGCCCGACTCCGAGGAACTGGACCGGATCACGCTGACCCTGCGCGCCTCGGCGGCGGCCGCGCACGCCGGGGACGGCCACCGCGCGGTGTCGCTGACCCGCGCTGCGCTCGCCGGGATCGGGCCGGACTCCGACTCCGAGCTGGCGGCCCGGGTGCGGTACACGCTCGCCGGGAACCTGCTGACCGTGGACAGCCTGACGGCGGCGTTCCGGCACAGCAGCGAGGCGCTGGCGATGATCCCCGCCGAGCCGCCGTCGCGGACCTGGGTGTGGGCGGCGGCCACGCATGTGATGGCGGCCCGTCAGGTCGGCGAGGACGACACGGCGTTGCGCGTGGCCCGGCAGGCCCTGGCCGTCGCCGAGGAGCTGGGCCTGCGCGCGGCCCGGGCCGATCTGCTGATCTCGCTGGCCGGCCTGGAGGGCGGCGGCCGGCGCAGCCCGGAGGGCCTGGAGCTGCTGCGGCGGGCCAGGGAACTGGCCCGCGCCGCCGAGGACGCGCCGCTGGAGATGCGGGCGGTGTTCAACCTGGCCATGGGCGCCTTCGAGTCGGGCGACCGGCAGGGCTGCCTGCCGGTGCTGGCCGAGGGCCTGGAGCGGGCCCGCCGGGCCGGGCTGCTGTCCTCGGCGTATCCGCTGGGGATGCGCTATCTGCAGCTGCTGGTGCTGTACTCGGTGGGCCGCTGGGAGGAATGCCTCCAGGCGGCGGCGGAGGCTGCCGCCACGCTCCCTCCGGCGGGCACGGGCTGCGCGACCGGTCCCGTGCTGTACGTGGCGCTGGGCCGCGGTGACGACAGTGCGGTGCCGCGCGCCCGGGCCCTGCTGCAGGGCCCCTTCGACTGGATGGGCACGCTCGTCGCCGGGATCGTCCTCACCGACGCCGCCGCGCTGCGGGGGGACCCGGAGCAGGCCCTCGGGCACCTGCGGGCGACGACCGAGGCGCTGTCCGCCGGTACGGCACTGCGGCCGGGCGTGACGGTCCGGCTCGCCGCGCTCTGCCTGGCGGCGATCGCCGACCGGGCGGCCGGCCCGCATCCCGGCGGCGACGGTGACCTCGCGGGCTGGAGGGACACCGCGGCGGAGCTGGTGGAGCTGGCACGGGCCACGGCCCGGCAGAACCACGACGGGCGGGAGCAGGGCCCGGAAGGGCAGGCGTGGCTGGCCCGCGCGGAGGCGGAGTGGGCGACGGTCGTCTCCGGGCCGGATCCGGCGGCGTGGGAGAAGACGGTCGCGGCGTTCTCGGACGACGACGTGTACGAACTGGCGCGGTGCCGGGTGCGGTACGCGCAGGCGCTGCTGGCCGCGGAGCGGCGCCCGGAGGCGGCGGAGCAGGCGGGGCTGGCCCGGGAGACGGCGGCCCGGCTGGGTGCGGCCCCGCTGCTGGAGCGGATCGAGGCACTGACCCGTCGGGGCCGCCTCACGGCCTCCCCCGTCGCCGTGTCGCTCACCGCGCGGGAGCGGGACGTGCTGCGGCTCCTGGCCCGCGGCCGCAGCAACCGGCAGATCGGCGAGGAGCTGTTCATCACCGGCAAGACGGCCAGCGTGCACGTGTCCCACATCCTCGCCAAGCTCGGCGCCGCGAGCCGCACGGAGGCGGTGGCGATCGCCCACCGCACGGGCCTGATCACACCGGAGCCGACCGGCTCGGGGTGAGCGGGACACGGCGAGCGGGACGGGGCGAGCCGGGTCGGGTGGGACGCTGCAGTCGTGGCGGGGCGGGCCCGGGGAGCCGGAGGGGGTGGGACGGGTCAGCGGGGGCAGTTCAGGGTGTTCGGGGCGACGGTGTCCGCAAGGGCACGCATGCCCCGGTCGTTCGGGTGGATGTGGTCGCCGCCGTCGTAGGCCGGTGACAGGCGCTCGGGGTCGTACGGGCTGCGCAGGGTCCGGTCGAAGTCGGTGACGGCGTCGGCGTCCCGGCTGGTGCGCAGGAAGTGGTTGACCTCCTGTCGTACGGATTCCGCGGCCTGGTCCCATTCCGGCCACCCCTTGAACGGCCCGACGGTGGCGGCGACCACGCAGACGCCGGCCGCGTGCGCCCGCCGGATGATCTCCCGGTATCCGGCGATCAGGTCGGCCGCGGTGACGCCGGTGTGGGCCTTGAGGTCGTTCACGCCCTCGAAGAGCAGGATCGTCCGCACACCGGGCTGGGAGAGGACGTCCCGGTCCAGACGGCGCAGGGCGCTCTGTCCGGCGCCGTCCGCGAGGACCTTGTTGCCCGCGATGCCCTCGTCGGCGACGCCCTGGACGGCCGATCCGGAGCCGTTCAGGCGCCGCGCGAGGTAGTCGGGCCAGCGGTGGTCGAGGTCGGGGGTGGACTGCCGGCCGTCGGTGAGGGAGTCGCCGAGCGCGGCCACGGCTCCGGTCCCCGCGCGGGACGGTCGTACGGCGACGGCGTCGAGGTACCACCAGGAGCCGGTCCTCCGCGTCCAGGCCGCGCCGCTGACCTCGGCGGTGTGGTCGCCCTGCGCGGTGTACGACGTCTGCAGCGCCATCCGGTGACCGCTCGCCGGTCCCGCCGCGTCAGGGGTGTGGAGGCTGACGACGAGGTCGGCGCCGGCCGGGATCCCGCCGGGCAGCGGGTCGCTCCAGGCGACGGCGCCCGCCGGGACGGTGACCGTGCGGGCGCCCCCGAAGGTCAGCGGCCGGTCGCTGCCCGGCCGGAGCGCGGGGCCATGGCTGCGCAGCCCGGCACGGACGCTGTCCAGGGTCAGCGGGCGGTCGCCGAAGGCGTTGGTCAGGCGCACCCGCAGGCCGCTGCCGCCGACGCTGGTGTGGACGATCATCCGGTAGCCCCGGCCCGCGGTGCCCTCGCCCATGCGGTCCGCGCTCGCCGCCCAGGTGACGACGTCGGAGGTCCGGGAGACGGAGGGGGCCGGGTGGGCGGCGGCCCGGGCGGGCGCGGAGTGGCAGGCGACGGCCGTCACCAGGGCGGCGGCGACGCGGCAGCCGCGTCCGAGCCGGCTGGTCACGGAGCGGGATCCCGGCGTGTCACGGGCCTCCGGGGCCGTCCGCCGGCCGTCCGGGACGTGCCTGCGTACCCCACTCAGGTCATGGTCCCGCCGATGCCGGGCATCCGCACCCGCGGCGGTCTTCCGCCCTGCCGGCTCGGGCCGCCGCGGACGGCGGCCGGGGTCGTCGGGGGGCATCCACTCTCCTCCAGCCGGCCGGTCGTCGGGCTCGGCGCGGTCGGGTACGGCCGCTCGCGCGGGGTCACCGGCGGCCGGCGCGGTCCTCGGTGTTCCTGTCCCACTGTGCCGCAGGGGTACGGCAGTTGCCGAAGCGGGGCCGGGCCCCGGACATGCGGATGCGCACATGCGGATGCGCACATGCGGATGCGGACGTGCGGATGCGGACGTGCGGATGCCCCGCGCGGGGCGGGGCATCCGGTGGTGCGGGTGTGCTGCCGTCCGTCAGTGGTGGGCGGCGGGCGTGTTGGCGGCGGTGACGTTGACCGCGGCCCACGCCTTGTCGACCGTCTTGTACTCGGTGCTGTTCGCGCCGTACAGGTCCTTGGCCGCCTTCAGCGTCGCGACGCGCGCGTCGTGGAAGGAGGTGGTGGAGACCATGTAACGGGTGAGCGCACGGTAGAAGATGGCGGTGGCCTTGGTGCGGCCGATGCCCTTGACCGTGACGTTGTGATAGGTCGGCGAGTTGTAGGTGACGCTGCCGATCGTCTTCTTGCCACTGCCCTCGGCGAGGAGGTAGTAGGCGTGCGAGGAGACACCGGAACCGGCGTGGACCTCGGTGATCTCGGTCTCCGGCGACCAGTAGTCGATCGTGCCCTCGAGCTTGTCGAGCGACGGGTGGTCCAGGCGGCGCAGGAACTTCTGGGCGAGGCCCAGCTTCTCGCCGATCAGGTAGTCCGGCGTGTCCTTGGTGTTCTTGGCGTAGAACTCGACGTTGGAGCCGAAGATGTCGGCGAGCGACTCGTTGAGCGCGCCGGCCTCGCCGTACTGGTTGCCGTCCGGGTCGACGTAGCTCGGCTGCAGGTTGGCGGTCGCCTCGACCACGCCGTGGGTCAGCTCGTGACCGGTGACGTCGAGGACGACGAGCGGCTTCTTGAACATCTGGCCGTCGCCGTCGCCGTACAGCATGCAGTTGCAGGTCGGGTCCCAGAAGGCGTTGGCGACCTTCTTGCCCCAGTGGACCATGCCCTGGGCGGCCTTGCTGTTGCCCGCGATGCCCTTGCGCCCGAAGGTGCCCTTGTAGAAGTCCAGCGTCTTGGTGATGCCGTACTGGGCGTCCGCGGCGGCGCTGGCACGGCTCGTGGTCGTGCCGTTGCCCCACACGTTGGTCGTGTTGGTGAACTTCGTGCCGGAGCTGAACTTCTCCGTGTACGAGCCCTTGGCGTCACGCGTCTCGGTGCCGTACCGGCTCAGGTCCTTGAGCTGGTAGTGGCCCTTCGAGGTGGCCGTGGTGCTCAGGCCGACGCTGCCCACGAAGAGGGTCTTGCCGGTGCCCTTGGCGGACGTCGGGTAGTGCGTGACGCCCGACAGGCCCGAGCCGAGCAGACCGGAGGACTCGGCGGCGGCGGTGCCGGTGGCCGGGTCGATGGTCTCGCCGCGCCGGCGCAGGGTGTCGATCAGCTTCGGCGACAGGAACTCGTCCGCGTCGGGCGTGTTGCTGCGCACCTTGCCGGTCACGGCGTCGATGACGACGGTGCTGGAGCTGCCCTGGTCGGTCACCGTCACCTGGTAGGCGAGAGCGGCGGAGCCGCCGCGGGCGTCGAGGACGAGCCGGGCGGTGCCCGCGTCGCCCTTGGCCGCCTCGGCGGCCTTGGCGGCGGCCTGACCGGCGGTCAGCTTGGCCTGCGCGGCGTCCGGCTTGACGGCGTGGGCGGCCGCGCTGGTCGCGCCGGTGTAGGCGAGCTTGTGGTCGAGGTGGACGACGAGGTCACCGCCGAGAACCGGCATACCGTCGTGCGTCCGAACGAAGCGGACGTGACGGGCGCCCTCGGGGTCGATCATGACGTCCTGGGCGTGGAGTTCGTCGCCCTTGGAGACGCCGGTCGCCGAGGCGTGGGCGAAGGCCGCGGTGCGCGCCGCCTTCACCACCGCCGTGGCGTCCGTGGCGGAGGCGGCGGACCGCTCCACCCCCGTGGAGGGACCCGCGAAGGCCGTACCGGCCAGGCCCGTGGCAGCGGTCGTCACCGCGATGGCGACGGCCACGCTGCGTATGTGCGGTCTACGCACTGATCAGGGTTCCTTCGTTCGGAGGCGGCCGGGATCACCAACCGCCTCACGGCATGGCGCTGTTGGGCGCCACGGGGGCTGGTCGGGCCCCGAGGGGTAACCCTTACGGATCAGTCATGTGCACGTAAAGACGGAATGATCCATTTCGCGACCTTCTATGGCAATCCTTTACGAATGTGCGCCGAAGAGTGATCGCGAAGTGACCAACTGTGTGTCGACTGTGGAGACGTTGCCCCCATCGCCTAGGTTCCAGGGCCGGAATGTGACCGAAATCGCATCGCACGTCGAACAGATGGGAGTGGATGCCGGATGGTCTCAGCAACGGTGGGGCGGGGTGCGGTCCTCGGGGCGGTCGCGCTGTCGCTCCTCGCGGTCCCGGCCCGGGCCGCGACCACGACGACGACCGCGACCGCGGCGGCTCACACCCCCGCCACGGCGGCGCTCCCGGCGCCCGACACCGCCGGCCTGGCCGCGGTGCTGCGGGCGACGGTGGCTCAGGGGGCACCCGGCGCACTGGCCCGCATCGACGACCGGAACGCGAGCTACCGGGCCACCGACGGCTTCGCCGACCGCACCACCCAGCGGCCCCTCGCCACGGAGGACCGCTTCCGCATCGGCAGTGTCACCAAGACCTTCTCGGCCGTGGTGCTGCTCCAGCTGGCCGACGAGCACCGGCTCTCGCTGGACGCGCCGGTCGATCTCTATCTGCCCGGCCTGCTGCCCGACGACCGGATCACGGTGCGCCAGGTGCTCAGCCACCGCAGCGGCCTGTACGACTACACCAACGACCTGTTCGCCGACAGCGTCTCGGGCTTCGAGGCGGTGCGGAACAAGGTCTTCACCTACCGCGAGCTGGTCGCCCTCTCCCTGCGCAGGCCCCGCACCAACGCGCCCGGCGCCGCGTACGCGTACTCCAACACCAACTTCGTGGTCGCCGGCCTCCTCATCGAGAAGCTCACCGGGCAGTCGGTGCGGACCGCGTACGAGGACCGCATCTTCAAGCCGCTGAACCTGCGCGACACCTTCTACGTCCACCCGGACACCGCCATCCCCGGCCCGCACGCGCACGGCTACCTCACCCCCGACCGGGCCGGCGACCCGCTGGTCGACGCCACCGACCAGACCGTGTCGTGGGCGCAGAGCGCGGGCGCGATCATCTCCAGCGCACGGGACCTGAACACCTTCTACTCCGCCCTGCTGGAGGGCCGGCTGCTGTCCCGGGCGCAACTCGCGGAGATGGAGCGCTTCACCCCGGTCAACGGCACCACGGCGTACGGGCTGGGACTGCGGCGCCGCGACCTGTCCTGCGGGATGTCGGTGTACGGGCACACGGGGGCGGTGCAGGGGTTCTACACCTACGCCTTCGCCACGAAGGACGGGGCGCGCAGCGTCACGGCCGTCGCCAACACGTCCAACAACGGTGCGGTGCTCGACAGGCTGGGGGGTGTGCTGGAGTCCGCCTTCTGCGGGAAGACGGCGAAGAAGTAGCGGGCCGGGCGCCGGGAACCTCCTCGCACCCGTCCGGCGTCGTCCATGGCGTGACGAGCGAGCTGGTTCCCGGCGGCAATGTCGCCCTGCCGGGCGGCGCGGTGCGGCTGCGCGTGTCCGGGCCGTTCGATGTGTCCGCCCTGGTCGCCGGTGCCCACGGCAAGGTCGCGTCCGACGCGGACTTCGTGTTCTACAACCAGCCGGACGCGCCCGGCGTCCGGCTGCGCGGGGACACCCTGACCGTCGATCCCGCCCGGCTGCGCCCCGACGCCTGCCGGGTCACGGTCGCGGTCAGCGCGGCCGCGCCCGGCACCCCGCTCGGCCGGCTGCCCGCTCCCCGGCTCAACGTCGCCGACCACGCCGGGCGCGCGGTGGCCCGGTTCGCGCCCCCGCGTCCCGGCCCGGAGACGGTGCTGCTCCTGGCCGAGCTGTACCTGCGTCCGGGCACCGGCTGGAAGCTGCGGGCGATCGGCCAGGGGTACGCCGACGGGCTGGCCGGACTGGCCCGGGACTTCGGCGTACAGGTCGCCGATGACGGCGGCCGGACGGCACCGACGCCCCACGGCCGCACCACCCACCGCCCCTCGGCCCCCGGCCACACGACCACCCCGCCCACAGCCCCCGACCGCACCACCCACCGGCCCTCATCCCTCGGTCACACGACCACCCCGCCCTCGGCTGCCGGCCACGCGACCACTCCCGCCCCGCCCGCGCGCCGTACGCCCCCGCCGCCCCGGACCTCCGGCCTCACCGGCGCCCCTGCTCCATCCCCCACCCGCACACCCGCCGCCCCCACCGCATCCGGGCCCACCGCCCCCGACAGCTTCCTCACGCTGGTCAACTCCGCTCGTGCGCGCGCGGGCTGTCCTCCCGTCGCCCTCGACCCGCGGCTGCTGTCCGCCGCGCGGGGCCATGCCCGGGCGATGGCCGAGCTGGGCCGGCTGACCGGCGAGGGGCGGGACGGGACGTCCGTGCACCAGCGGATCACGGCCGCCGGATACGCGTACGTCCGCGTCGGCGAGCACCTCGTCTCCGGCCCGCGCGGCCCCGCCGAGTTCGTGGACCACTGCCTGCGGTCCGACCGCGCCCGGGGCACCCTGCTCGACCCCGCGTTCCGCCATGCCGCGCTGGGGCACGCCGACGCGGGCGACCGCTACTGGACCGCGCTGTGGGCCAGTCCGCTCACCGCGGCGGAGTCGTCGCGCACGGCCGCCGAGGTCATCGCGCTCACCAACGCCGAGCGCGGCCGGGCCGGCCTGCGCCCGCTGGCGCCCGACCCGCTGCTCACGGCGGCCGCACAGGCGCACTGCGCGGACATGGTGGCCCGCGACTTCTACGACCACACCTCCCCCGACGGCTCCCGGCCCTGGGACCGGGCCGCCGCGGCGGGCTCCCACAGGCGCACGATCGGCGAGAACATCGCCTGCGGTCAGCGCTCCCCCGCCGAGGTCGTGGACGGCTGGATGCGCAGTCCCGGTCACCGCGCCAACATCCTCAAACGGGAGTTCAGCCACATAGGCATCGGCTTCACGGGCGGCGGCCGGGCGGGCACGTACTGGGCGCAGCTGTTCGGTGGCTGACCGGGCACATTCCGTGATCTTGGCGGAACGACATCTTCCGGGCCACCATGCCCCGCATGAAGGGTGATCTCTTTTCCAGTCAGCACATGGTGCAGCCGGCCGTGGAGCCGGGCATGTCCGTCGAGAACGCCAAGTGCATCAAGTACACGGTGAACAGCGAGATGTACGCCCGCCAGGGCGCGATGGTCGCCTATCGCGGGAACCTGGCGTTCGAGCGCAAGGGGCAGGGCGTCGGCGGGATGCTCAAGCGTGCGGTCACCGGTGAGGGGCTGCCCCTCATGGTGGTGCGCGGGCAGGGCGAGGCCTGGTTCGCGCACGAGGCGCAGAACTGCTTCGTCGTGGACGTCGAGGCCGGCGACCGGTTCACCGTCAACGGCCGCAACGTGCTGTGCTTCGACGCCTCGCTGTCGTACGAGATCAAGACCGTGAAGGGGTCCGGGATCGCCGGCGGCGGCCTGTTCAACAGTGTGTTCAGCGGGCACGGCCGGCTCGGCCTGGTCTGCGAGGGCAACCCGCTGGTCATACCGGTGTCGCCGCAGGCCCCGGTGTACGTCGACACGGACGCGGTGGTCGGCTGGACCGCGCATCTGCAGACCTCGCTGCACCGCTCCCAGTCCATCGGCTCGATGCTGCGCGGCGGTTCCGGCGAGGCCGTCCAGCTGATGCTGCAGGGCGAGGGGTACGTCGTGGTGCGGCCGAGCGAGCTGACCCCGCAGAAGAACCAGCAGCACTGAATCTTCACACGGTGATCCGCGTCGCGCGGGCAACCCGGGTCGCCGTACCCGCGTCTTGATCCACAACAGACCGAGCCCTGGCCCCTCGGGCCAGGGCGTGTTTCCAAGACGCTATACACGTCATGTATACGCCGCATGTATACGCTCCGTGTATAGAAGGGTACGCATGTACGGCAAGGCTTTCGCCCCGGAATACCAGGGCGCCCTGACCACTCTGTCCGTGAACTCCTCGCTGGTCGATGTGCTGGCCGAGGGCACGGAGCGGCTGCGCGAGGCCGAGCGCTCCGGAAGTCCCGCGGAGGCGGCCCGCTGCGGGCTCGCCGTCGCCGAGGCGCACCGCAGGCTCGGCCACGTCCAGGAGGCCGACCGGGCCTGGAAGGCGAGTTACCGCGCCGCCCGGGAGGCCGGCGACACCGCCGCCATGGCCTGGGCGCTGTGGAGCGGCGGCACCCTGGCCCGGCAGCGGGGCGCGTTCCCGCTGGCCTGGCGCCTGCTGGGGCTCGCGGCCGAGTTCGGCGAGCGCGGCGGGGACGTCGTCGTCCGCGGGTACTCGCTGGCGGGCCTCGCGGAGACCGGCCGGATCCAGGGCGACTACGCGGCGGTGGGCCGGCTGCACGAACAGCTGCTCGCCGAGGCCCGCCGGCGCGGGGAGGCCCGGCACACGGTGTGGGCGCTGGAGGGCATCGCGCAGATGCACCGCAACACCGGGGACTACGACAGGGCGTACGCACTGTTCGAGGAGGCCGCGGAGATAGCCGAGCGGGCGGAGGACCGGCGCGGGCACGCCTGGGCGCTGCGCGGGCTCGCCGACATCCTCTCGGTGCGCGACCAGGACACCGACCGGGCCCTGGAGCTGCTGTCCCGGGCGGAGGCCGGCTGCCGCGCGATGGATCTGTCCAGCGCACTCGCCTACAACCACAAGATGCGCGGCAACGTCCTGTACCGCGCGGGCCGTTACGCCGAGGCGCGGGGCCTGTACGAGCTGGCGCTGCGGGAGTTCCGCACGATGAGCGAGCCGCGCGGCGAGGCGCTGTCCCGGCTCGGCCTGGCCAAGTCGCTGGCCCGGCTCGGCCGGGACCGGGCCGAGACGGCGGCCGAACTGGCGGATCTGGCACGGACGTTGGAGCGCAGCGGACTGAAGCACGCGCGGGAGATGGTGGCCCGGGCCCAGGAGGAGTTCGGGCTGCACCCGGAGGCCGTACGATGACCGCGCTCCCGGCGCCGGTGCGGGCGCCACTCTCCGCTCCCGAAGTCCTGGCCCGCTGCCGGGAGTCGGTACGGCCCGCGCTGGAGGAGGCGGTGGGGCGGCTGCACCCGTGGGTGGCCGAGATGGCCGCCTACTCCTTCGGCTGGTGCGAGGTCGGCGGGGCGCCGGCCGCCGCGCCGGGCGGCAAGGGCGTACGGCAGGCACTGGCCGTGCTCGGCGCCGAGGCGGCGGGCGCGGACGGGCGGGCCGGGATCCCGGCCGCCGTCGCGGTGGAGCTGGTGCACGCCTTCTCCCTGCTGCACGACGACATCATGGACGGCGACGCGACCCGGCGCCGCCGCCCGGCCGTGTGGAAGGCGTACGGCACCGGCCCGGCGGTGCTCGCCGGGGACGCCCTGTTCGCGCTGGCGGTGGAGACCCTCGCCGCCGTGCCGCAGGGCCCCGGCGCGGTCCGGCTGCTGTCGGCGGCCCTCGCCGACCTGGTGCGCGGGCAGGCCGACGACCTGCTGTTCGCGACCCGGCCGCGCGGTGGGCCCGGCCGGGTGACGCCGCAGGAGTACCGGGCGATGGCGGAGGGCAAGACCGGGGCGCTGCTCGGCTGCGCCGCCGCGCTGGGTGCCGCGCTCGGCGGGGCGCCCGCGCGTACGGTCGACGCGCTGGACCGGGCCGGGCGCCACCTGGGCGTCGCCTTCCAGCTGGTCGACGACGTGCTGGGCATCTGGGGCGATCCGGCGGTCACCGGCAAGCCGGTGGGCGGCGATCTCCGGGAGGGCAAGAAGACGTTCCCGGTGCTGGTCGCGCTCGGCGACCCGGCGGCCCGAGGGCTGCCCGCGCTGCTCGACTCGCCGGGGCGGTGCGCGGAGGCGGCGGCGCTGATCGAGGCGGCGGGGGGCCGTACGGCGGCGCTCGCCGAGGCCCGGACGCACACGGCCGCCGCACGGGCGCTGCTCGTGGGCGCGCCGCTGGCCGAAGGGGCCGGCGAGGAGCTGCTGCGGGTGCTGGACTTCCTGGTGGACCGCGAGCTGTAGCCTTGATCCGGAACGGCGTTGACCGCCGGAGTCCCGGCGGGTGAAGGTGCGGACGGCGCGGCCTTCGCCCCCCCCCCCCCCCCCCCCGCGCCGGAAGGGTGAGGCACCTTGATCGGCATCACGGACATCGAAGCCGCCGCGGAACGGATCGCCGGACACGTCGTGCGGACGCCGACCGTCCCGAGCCCCGGCCTGAGCACCCTGCTCGGCGTCCCGGTCACCGCGAAGCTCGAACTGCTGCAGCGCACCGGCTCGTTCAAGGCCCGCGGAGCGACGGCGAAGCTGCTGTCGCTGAGCGCGGCCGAGCGGGCGGCGGGCGTGGTCGCGGTCAGCGGCGGCAACCACGGCATCGCCCTCGCGGTGATGGCGGCGGCCCTCGATGTGAAGGCGACGGTGGTGATGCCCCGCACCGCGCCCGCGCGTTCTCGGGCGCTCGCCGAGGAGGCCGGGGCGTCGGTGCGGCTGACCGACGGCATGGACAGCGCGTTCCAGCTGGTGACGCGGCTGAGGGACGAGGGACTGACCCTCGTCCACCCGTTCGACGACCCGGTCGTGATCGCCGGACAGGGCACCGTGGGGCTGGAGCTGGCCGAGGACGCCGGTGACGTCACGGACGTGTTCGTCAGCATCGGAGGCGGCGGGCTGATCGCCGGCATCGCGACGGCCCTGCGCGCCCTGCGTCCCGGGGTGCGGGTGTGGGGCGTGGAGACCGCGGGCGCGGAGGCCATGTCGGGTGCGCTGAAGGCGGGCGGCCCGGTGCCGGTGCCGCTGTCGTCGCTGGTCACCACGCTGAGCGCGCCCTCCGTGTCCCGGCTGACGTACGAGCATGCCGCCGCGCTGGTCGAGGAGGTCCTGGTGGTCCCCGACCGGGACGCCGTACAGGGCTGTCTGGAGCTGGCCGAGCACGCCAAGGTGTGGGCCGAGCCGGCGGCGGGCTGTCTGCTCCCGGCGGCCCGGCGGGTGCTGGCCCGGGTCGGCGACGGCGCCCGCCTCGGACTCGTGGTGTGCGGGGGCAACACGACACCTCGGGAACTGACCGGCTGGGCCGTGGACTTCGGGCTGCTGTGAGGCAGGGCCACACCCGTTCCATTACCGTCGGTTACCCACAGGTCGAACCCCCTCTCCGGGCGGCCATCCCCAACCCGCGGGCCCCTTCGAATAGTTGAACGAAAGGCAGGAACGGCACCCTGGTCACTGTTTCGTTGAACGCTCCCCCGCGCGCCCCGCGTACCTCTGGGAAACACCGGGCAGGGGTCTCAGCGAGGGATGACCATGGTCAAGGCGCACGTCTCCGCACACGAACTGGTCGCCGGGCGGTACCGGCTGCTGGAGGTCTTCGCCCGGGAGACGAACCGTCTGTGGTGGTACGCCGAGGACGTCACGGCGGAGCAGCCCCGGCTGGTCGCGCAGACCGCCCTGCCTGAGCCCTCCTCCGAGGACACCGCGCGCCGGGTCACGGCCCGTGTCGTGCGGACCTCCGAGACCCTGCGGCCGCTGCGCCCCGGGCAGATCGCCACGGTCGTCGACGCCGTGGTCGAGGCCGGCACCCTGTGGACGGTCACCGAGTGGATCGACGGCACGCCCCTGTGCCGGCTCCTCGACCAGGAAGGCGCGTTCAACCCGGTGCGGGCGGCCCGGCTCGGGCTGGAACTGCTCGACGTGCTCGGGGCCGCGCACGACGAGGGCATCACCCATGGCGAGCTGAGTCCCGGCCAGGTCTTCGTACGCGACGGCGGACCGGTCGTCGTCACCGGGTTCGGGCTGGCGGGCGCGACGCTCGTGCCCCGGCTCACGGCACCGTCGTACGCCTCCCCTGAGCAGGCCCGCGACGAGCGCATCGGCCCCGCCGCCGATCTGTGGGCGCTGGGCGCACTGCTGTACACGACGGTCGAGGGCCGGCCGCCGTTCCGGGACCGCGGGCGGCCCGACGCCACCCTGAAGGCCGTGGACCGGCTGCCGCTGCGCACCCCGTTGCGCACGGGCCCGCTCACCCAGGCCGTCCAGGGCCTGCTGCGCAAGAACTCCCGGGAGCGGCTGAGCCGGCCGGTGGTCCGCGAGGCACTGACCCGGGCCCTGCGCGAGGACACCGACGCGGACCGGCAGCCGGCCCCCATGCCCCGGCTGCGCGGGGCGTACGCCGGTGTCCGGCGCGCCGGGCGCGGGCGCGGCCACCGCGTCCTGGCCGCGGGGACCGCGCTGACCGTGGTCACCGTCGCCGCGGCCGTCCTGCTCGCGACCCACGGGCTGAGCACCGGCTCCGCGCGCACACCGGCCCGCCCGGCCGCCTCGGCCACCCCCACCGGCCGGCACACCGGCGGCACCGCCGCCCCCGCCCCCACCGCGAGCGCCACGGCCGCCCTGCCGGCCGGATACCACCGCTACACCGCCCCCGAGGGCTTCTCGGTGGCCCTGCCCGACGGCTGGAAACGGCTCACCACGTCGCGGGTGAGCGGCACCTACCGCATCACCTTCGGCACGGACGGCTCCTCCCCCGCCCTCGCCGTCACCCACAGCGAACACGTCGGCCCGGACCCGGTCGCCGTCTGGCGGGAGGACGTCGAGCCGGCCCTGCAGCGACTGCCCGGCTACCACCGCGTCGGCACCGCCCGGGCCACCACCTACCAGGGGCACCCGGCCGCCGACCTGGAGTGGCTCGCCGGAACCGGTGACGCCCGGGTGCACACCTTCGGTCGCGGGTTCCTGCTGGGCGGCGGGAGCGGCTTCTCCCTGCGCTTCACCACCCCCGCCGGGGACTGGGACGGCCCCGCCGCCCGGCTGGCGCTGCAGACCTTCCTGCGGACCTTCCGGGAGCCGCGGGACTGACCGGGACGGCGTCGGCCGTTTTCGCTCCGCCGGCTCGGGGACTCGCCCCGTATGGTGCAAATCGGATACACGATGATGACCGAGCAGACAGGCCCCCGGGACCTGGTGGACCACCTGGTGCAGGCCGAGGAGACCGGGTTCGACTTCTCGGTGATCTCGGACCACTACTTTCCGTGGCTGCGCGCGCAGGGCCACTCCTCGTACGCGTGGAGCGTGCTGGGCGCCGCCGCCCAGGCCACCTCGCGGATTCCGCTGATGACCTACGTGACCTGCCCGATCGTCCGCTACCACCCGGCGATCGTGGCGCAGAAGGCGGCCACCGTGCAGCTGCTCTCCGAGGGCAGGTTCCGGCTCGGCCTCGGCGCGGGCGAGAACCTCAACGAGCACGTCGTGGGCGGTGGCTGGCCGCCGGTCGACGTGCGCCACGAGATGCTCGAGGAGGCCGTGCAGATCATCCGCGCGCTGTTCGCGGGCGGCCATGTCACCCACCACGGCCCGCACTACGACGTGGAGTCGGCCCGGCTGTGGGACCTGCCGGACCAGCCGCCCCCGATCGGCATCGCCGTCTCCGGCGACCAGTCCTGCAGGCTCGCCGGGCACCACGCCGACCTGGTGATCGCGACCGAGCCGAAGTCCGGCCTGCTGGAGGCCTTCGACCGGCACGGCGGCAGCGGCAAGCCCCGCGTCGGCCAGCTCCCGGTCTGCTACGACCCCGACCGGGACACGGCGATCAAGCGCGCCCACTCCCAGTTCCGCTGGTTCGGGCTCGGCTGGAAGGTGAACGCCGAACTGCCGCACCCGGACTCCTTCGAGGCCGCCACCCAGTTCGTCACCCCGGACGACGTCGCCTCCGCGATCCCGTGCGGCGACGACCCCGACTCCTTCGTGGAGGCCGTGCGGCCCTATGCCGAGGCCGGGTTCGGGGAGGTCGCCCTGGTGCAGATCGGCGGGGACTCGCAGCCGGAGTTCCTGGACTGGTCGGCCAAGACCCTGCTGCCCGCGCTGCGGGAGGCGTTCGGCTGACCCGCGCCGGGGCCCCGCAGCAAGGCCCGGCGATGAGGGCCGATGAACCCATATAGGCTGTCCTGTCCGCACCCGGCCCGGGCGCGGTCCCCCCAGAGCCGTCCTCGCAGGAGAGCCGTCCGTGACCCTGGTCATCGAGCCGTCCGAACCGTCCGCCCCGGCGGTGCAGCCGCTGTCCGACCTCGTGGCGCGCGACGCCCGGGAGTTCGGCGTGTACGCGCGCACCGGCGGCTGGGCCTTCGCGCTGATGGTGGCCCGCAGCGTGCGGCCGGGCGGGCAGTCCGCGGGTGAGACGCCGAAGGTGTCGGCGAAGGAGTTCGCGCAGCTGGCCGAATGCTCCCCGGAGCGGGTCATGCGCTACTACAAGGCCTGGGACCGGGCCGCCGACGACGGACTCGTGCCGCACTTCGAGACCCTGGAGCCGGGGCAGCGGGTGGACCTCCCGGACGCGGACGTGTGGCTGAGCTACTACGTCTCCCGCTCCAGCGCGACCTCCGAGCGCGGCACCGCGATCGCCGAGGCCGCCGAGGCCGAGGGCATCCGCCCCACCAAGGCCCTGGAGGTCGCCGAGAACCCGACCGCGCTGCGCGCCGCGATCCTCGCCGACCCCTCCACGGCCCGGGCGGCCCGCGCCGCCCTGCTGGACCGGCTCGGCCAGGACCCGGACCTGCAGGCGGACCTGGCCCGGGACGTCGTGCGCACCGACGAGCTGAAGAAGGCCGTGGCGAGCGAGAGCCGGGCCGCCGACCGGATCGGCTACGTCCGCCAGATCGCCGAGTCCGGACAGATCAGGACCCCCGCGGGGCAGACGGTCGAAGCCCCCTCCGAGCTGCGCGAGGAGGCCGAGCGGCATCTGTCGCTCATCGACGAGCTGGACGACGGCGAGGACACCGGCGAGTGGGCCACCGAGGCCTACGACACCATGAAGTCGCTCGTCGTCGAGGCGGTCGAGGCCGACCCCTCCTTGCGCGTGCAGGAGCGGCGGACCAAGTTCTACAACAGCCTGCAGAAGGCGACCCGGGCGTTCGAGGAGCTGACCTTCGACGACGCGCAGGACTTCTACGAGGACGACATGGTCCAGCGGCTCGAGGAACTCCAGCAGGCGATCGGCACCTGCCTGGCCGCGCTGCGCGGAGCGGGGAATCAGCCGCACGGGTGAGCATCCCGGGCGATCCCGGGGTACTAGAGGGCCCTACGCCGTTTGCTCCGGGAGGCCCTCGCGTGAACTCGATCGTGCACACGACGCTGGTGGTCCAGCTCCGGGCGGGAGACACCGACCGGTGTCCCGTGCTCGCGCATCTGAGCTACGACGCGGACGACCCGTTCGCCGTCACCGCCGTCTTCGGTCACGACGGCCGGGTGCTGGCCACCTGGCGGCTGGACCGCGAGATGCTGGCCGACGGCCTGGCCGCGCCGGTCGGCATCGGGGACGTGCGGCTGCGTCCGGCGGCCACCGGCATGTGGCACGAGCTGCGCATGGAGTTCCTCGGGGACTTCCGGCCGGACGGCGGCCGGCACCACGCGGTGGTGCTGGCGTGGGCGCCCGCGATCGCGTCGTTCCTGCGCGAGACGCACCGGATCGTCCCGCCGGGCCAAGAGCACGTCCCCGTCGACGAGTTGCTCGCGGAGATCCTCTCCGGGGCTGAGTAGCCGTACTCATGCCCGCTCCCCCGGGCGGGCAGCACGATGGGCCTCCACGACACCCCGAGGCAAGGAGCCCCGCCGTGACCGCAGTGCACCCCGCCCCGCGCCCCGCGCCGCGCCGTCTGCCGCCCGCCGTGTTCGCCGGTGTGACGGCCGTCGGGCTGGCCGCGTCGGCATGGGGTGCCCGCGACCGCACCACCTGGTTCCTGGAGACGGTGTGGGCGCTGGCCGGGCTGCCCCTGGCCGTGCTGACGCGGCGGCGCTTCCCGCTCACGGGACTGCTGTACGGGCTGCTCACCGCACACGCGCTGGTGCTCGCGGTCGGCGGCCACTACACGTACGCGCAGGTCCCCGTGGGCGACTGGGTGCGGGACACGTTCGGCCTGTCCCGCAATCCCTACGACCGCTTCGGGCACCTGATGCAGGGCTTCGTCCCCGCCGTGCTGGTCCGTGAACTGCTCAGCCGGACCTCGCCGCTGCGCGGCAGCCGCTGGCTGGCCCCGCTCACCGTGTGCGCGTGCCTGGCCTTCAGCGCCTGCTTCGAGCTGCTGGAGTGGCTGGCGGCGGAGATCGGCGGCCACGGCGCGGACGCGTTCCTCGCCACCCAGGGCGATGTGTGGGACACCCAGTGGGACATGTTCTGCGCCCTGATCGGCGCCGTGCTCTCCGTGCTGCTGCTCAGCCGGGTCCACGACCGTCGGCTCGCCGCACTGGAGAGGTCACCGGAGAGGTCCTAGTCGTCCGGCGGGGCGGTGTGCCTGCGGCGGGCCCACAGGGGCAGGCCGTACCAGCAGACCAGGTACCAGGCGACGACGGGCGCCGCCAGCCAGGCCGTCGCGCTGCCGTGGGTGGCCACCCGGAGGATCAGCACCAGGGAGGACGTCATCGTCGCGAGCAGCAGCACCAGCCCGACGAACGTCATCCGGGACGCCAGCGCCACCGCCTGCGGCTTGACCCGGCGGCCGGAGACCAGGCGGTGCAGGGACACCGGCCCGATGAGGGCTCCGGTGGCGCAGGCGCCCAGGACGACGGTGACGATGTAGATGACGTGGTCGGCGCGGGGCAGCGTGGCGTACTTCGGCTGGAAGACGACGGTCAGCAGGAAACCGAACAGGATCTGCACGCCCGTCTGGGCCACCCTCACCTCCTGGATGAGTTCGACCCACATCCGGTCGGCCCGCTCCTCCTCGGTCTCGTTCCGCCCCCGGCGCCGTCCGTCCTGCGTCATGCGGTGCGTGTAACCGCCCGCCCGTTCCTTCAAACGGTGTGCGCCCCGACGGCTACCAGCGGTGTTCGACCTGCTCCTTGATCCGGCGGTCGTACAGGTCCCGGATCGCGGTGACCGTCTGCGCGGGCAGCGGCGGCAGCTTGGCGGCCGCCGCGTTGGCCCGGGCCTGTTCCGGGTTGCGCGCCCCGGGGATCACCGTGGTGACGCCGTCCTGTTCGGTGATCCAGCGCAGCGCCAGCTGGGCCGGGGTGTACCCCTCGGGAGCGAGCGCGGCGAACTCGGCGGCCGCCGCCACGCCCGTCTCGTAGTCGACGCCGGAGAAGGTCTCGCCCTGGTCGAAGGCCTCGCCGTGCCGGTTGAAGGTGCGGTGGTCGTTGGCGGCGAACACCGTGTCCTTGGTGTACTTGCCTGACAGCAGCCCGGAGGCGAGCGGCACGCGCGCGATGACGCCGACGCCGGCCTCGCGGGCGGCGGGCAGCACCTCGCGCAGTGGCTTCATGCGGAACGGGTTGAGGATGATCTGCACGCTCGCCACGTGCGGCCGGGCGATCGCGGTCAGCGCCTGCGCGCAGGTCTCCACGCTCACCCCGTACGCCGCGATCCGCTCCTCCTCGACCAGGGTGTCCAGGGCGTCGAACACCGCGTCGGAGGAGTAGACGGGGGTGGGCGGGCAGTGCAGCTGCACCAGGTCGACGCGGTCGACCCCGAGGTTGCGGCGGGAGCGGTCGTTCCAGGCGCGGAAGTTGTCCAGGACGTAGTTCTCCGGGATCTGTTCGACCCGGCGGCCCATCTTCGTGGCCACCAGCACATGCAGATCGGGCCGGCCGCGCAGGAAGGAGGCGATGGTCTCCTCGCTGCGCCCGTCGCCGTACACGTCCGCCGTGTCGAAGAAGGTGACCCCCGCCTCGGCCGCCGCCTCCAGGACGGACAGGGCCTCCTTGTCGTCCACGTCACCCCAGTCGGCGCCCAGCTGCCACGTGCCGAGGCCGACCACCGACGCCCACTGACCCGACCTTCCGATTACGCGTTCGTCCATGGCGCCAGTCTGTCACCGGCACCGCGTCCCGCGGAACGGGCCGCTCCGGTGGGCGGTCCGCGGGTCTCTCACCCACACGGGTGAGAGGGACCGGCGGCGGGGCCACGGGCGCGGAGCGGACCCCTAGCGTGCTCATGTGATCGATCGTTCGATGGACAACTTCCCTTTCCCTGCCGGTCCTTCGGGGCCGGACCGTCGTGCCGTCCTGCGGGCGGCCGCCGCGCTGGCCGCCGTACCGGTGTCGCTCGCCGCCGACCCCGCGGTGGCCGCGGCCGAACTCCCGGGGTTTCCGGAGCAGGTGGCGCTCTACCGTTCGGCGTACCGCAACTGGGTGGGTGAGATCACCGCCGACGGGTTGTGGGCCTGCGCCCCGGCCGGGCCGGAAGAGGTGCTCGCCGTCGTCGACTGGGCCTGGCGCAGCGGCCGGCGGGTGCGGGCGCGGGGCTGCTCGCACGGCTGGTCGCCGCTGACGATCACCGAGGGGACCACGGCGGCCGCCCCGGTCCTGCTGCTCGACACGGCACCTCACCTGACCGGGCTGCGCCTGGAGTCCGCCACGGCGGTCCGGGCCGGCGCCGGGGTCACCCTGGAAGCCCTGCTCACCTTCCTGGAGGGGCACGGCCTGGGTCTCACCACGGCCCCCGCGCCCGGCGATCTGACGCTGGGCGGCGCCCTGGCGATCGACGCTCACGGCACCGCCGTACCGGCGGACGGCGAACGCCCGCCGCCGGGAGCCCTGTACGGCTCGCTGAGCAACCGGGTGCTGGAGCTGACGGCGGTGGTGTGGGACGCCGGCAGCGGGGCGTACGTGTTGCGGACGTTCCGCCGCGAGGACCCGGAGGCCGCGCTGCTGCTGACGCATCTCGGGCGGGCCCTGGTCACCGAGGTGGTGCTGCGGGTGGGGCGGGACACCGGTCTGCGCTGTGTCAGCCGCACCGACATCCCGGCCCGCGAGCTGTTCGCGCGGCCCGGCGCGGGCGGGCGCACGCTGGAGAGCTTCCTGCGCCGCTCGGGCCGTGTCGAGGCGATCTGGTTCGCCTTCACCGAGTACCCGTGGCTGAAGGAGTGGAGCGTCGCCCCGGACCGGCCGCCCGGTGCACGGCACGTCACCTCGCCGTACAACTACCCCTTCTCCGACAGCGTGCCGACGCCGGTGGCCGACCTCGTGGGGCGGATCGTGGCGGGCGCGGCCTGGTATCTGGCGCCGGTGCTCGGCGCGGCGCAGCTCGAGGTGGCCTCCGCCGGGCTCGCGGCCACGGGGTCGGCCGATCTGTGGGGGCCGTCGAAGAACACGCTGCTGTACCTCCGGCCGACCACGCTGCGGGTGACCGCGAACGGGTACGCGGTGCTCACCTCGCGGGCCGGGGTGCAGCGCGTCGTGCACGAGTTCACCGGCCGCTACCGCACCCTGCTGACCGCGTACGCGGCACGGGGCCGCTTCCCGGTCAACGGCTCGGTGGAGATCCGGGTCACCGGGCTGGACGACCCCGCGGCCACCGGCGTCCCCGGCGCGCGGGCCCCCCTGCTGTCGGCGCTGCGGCCGAGCGCGGCCCGCCCCGAGTGGGACACCGCGGTGTGGCTGGACGTGCTGACCCTGCCCGGCACCCCGTACGCGGAGGCGTTCCTGCGCGAGCTGGAGCGGTTCCTGTTCTCCGCCTACGACGGCGCGGACGCCCTGGCCCGCGTGGAGTGGTCCAAGGGCTGGGCGTACACGGACGACGCCGTCTGGAGCGACCCGGAGGTGCTGGGCACGACCGTACCCGGCTCCTTCGGCGCGCAGGCGTGGGCGCAGGCGGTCGCCGGCCTGGACCGCCTTGACCCGCACCGGGTGTTCGGCAACGCCTTTCTGGACCGTCTGCTGCGCTGACCACGCCCGGCGGCGGGCTGCCGCCGGGTCAGACCAGGTTCTTCTCCAGGAGTGCGAGATAGCTCCGCAAACTGTGGTCGCGGATGCCGTCCGAGGCGGACGCCAGGGCGTCCCGGGGCACCCCCTTGGCCCGGTCGGCGAGGGCCGACAGCGTGGGCATGCTCTCGTGCAGCCTGCCGCGGGAGTCGAAGTAGCGTAGCGCCCGGACGTGGGTGAAGGCGGGCTCGGGCGGGAGCTGGGCGACGATGTCGCCGTTGTTGACGAAACGGTACATGCGCCCGCCGAGCCCTTGGTGGAACGCGTCGGCGAGCTGCCGGTCGCAGGTGCGCGGCTGGCCGAAGGTGTAGACGCCGTCGGCCGCCAGGTGCGGGGCCTCCAGGTACAGCCGGGCGCCGGCCAGCATGGCGAGGGCGCCGCCGAGACCGTGGCCGGTGACGTACACGCCCTGCCCGTCGGTGCGCAGCTCGGCGAGGGTCCGTGCGACGGCCGGGTACAGCGGGTCCAGGGCGGCGGCGAAGCCGTGGTGGACGTACCCGTTGCCACCGGGCCCGGGCCGGGGCGGGGTCGTGGCGTCGGACAGCCAGTCCTTGATCCGGCCGGGCTCGCTGCCGCGGAACGCGATGACGATCGTCCGGTCGCCGCTCAGGGTGCAGGCCCGGACGTCCCGCAGCGGGGAGGGCGGGGCGAGGCGGGCCTCGTGGTGCCGTACCCGGTCGAATCCCCACCGGGCGGCCTGCTCCTCGATGACGGCGGGTTCCTGGAGCGCCAGTTCGGCCGTGCGGGCCAGCCAGTACGCGCGCTGGAGGCTGTAACCGGACGAGGTGTGGTCGAAGGCGAGGGGGACAGCCATGGAGGGACTCCTTCGCGGGAGGGCGGGCGGTTCAGTCCCGGCCGGCCGAGGAGCGGGCGTGCAGGGCCCGCGCCGCCCTGGGACCGAGCCACCGCTTGAACCGGCGCAGCACCTCCAGTTGCCCGGCCGCCTTGTCCAGGCCGTAGTACAGCTGCGGCGGGACGTGGGGCAGCAGCGGCGAGTGGCGCTGGCCGAGCAGGGCGAACATGCGGTGCGGGGGCAGGTGGATGTAGCGGGGCAGGTTCTCGTACCACTGGGCGCTGTAGCGGGCCGCGCTCTGCGCACTCAGCAGCTCGGCCCGGCGCCGGCTCTCGTAGGCGGCCAGCGCCGGGGGCAGGGTGGTGTGCTCGTGCAGGGCGTCGGCCAGGCACATGGCGTCCTGAAGGGCGAGGGTGGTGCCGGCGCCGATGGAGTAGTGGGTGGTGTGGGCGGCGTCGCCGAGCAGGACGAGGGAGCCGTGGTGCCAGCTGCGGTTGGTCAGGGTGCGGAAGTTCTGCCAGCCGGCACCGGGGCGGCCGATCAGGCGGTGGCCGTCGAGGGCGGGGGCGAGGAGCTTCTCCAGGAGGGCGAGCCCCTCGCCCTCGTCCGCCCGGTCCAGGCCGAGGCCGCTGAAGGTCTCGGGGGAGCACTCCACGACGCAGGTGCTGTGCTCGCCGCTGTAGCCGTAGCCGTAGGCCCAGATCCAGCCGTGGCCGGTCTCGGCGAAGGCGAAGGTGAAGGCGTCGAACACCTTGGTGGTGCCGAGCCAGATGTAGTGGTTGCGGCCCGCGGTGATCCGGGTGCCGAAGTGTCCGGCGTGGCGGGTGCGCAGGGCGCTGTGCACACCGTCGGCGGCGACGACGAGGTCGGCACCGGCGGGCGGCTCGGTCAGCTCGCTCTCGTGCTCCAGGCGTACGCCGAGGGTGCGGGCCCGGTCGGTGAGCAGGTCGAGCAGCCGGTGGCGGCCGATGCCGAAGCCCTCGTCGCCGTGGTGCCGGGTCGTCAGATCCCCTACGTGGGCCACCCCGTCGGTCCAGCGGACGGAGTGCGCCTCGATCGCGCGCGCCGAGGCGAGGTCGTACGCCCGGAGCCCGTCGAGGAGGCCGCGCCAGTACGTGACGCCCCAACCGTAGGTCGACCCTTCGGGGTTGCGCTCGTGGACGGTGATGTCATGGGACGGGTTCTGCCGCTTGAGCAGGATGGCGAGGTACAGGCCCGCGGGCCCGCCCCCGACGCAGACGACCTTCACACGCACACCCCTGACAGTCACCCGTAGTGGTCGGTCGGCACCGCAGGGTAGCAGTCGCAGGGAGCGTCCGATCGCGTCAGTCTCGCGCGGTGAGCGGCGCCACCCGGACGGGCGGCGGGCGAGAAGGTCCACCGGAAACCGGGGCCGCACGGCAAGGAATTCCCCGTTCCGGAGCGGATCGGCCGCCCGTCGAAGCAAGATCATCTTTGTTCAACCCTGTACGGCATGTGGCCAATTGTCCGGATCGCAGCCAACCGGCTCCGGTCGATTTCCCGCGCTCCCGGACCTCCCGATAGGCATGCCTCGTCACCCCCGATTCCCCCTCAAGGAGGACACGCATGTCCGGCATCACCCGTCGCCGCGCGCTCACCGCGACGGCAGCCCTCGCCGCGACCGCCTCGGCCGTCACCCTCGCCGCGACCGGCGCCCGCGCCGCCGGCGGCCATGACCACTCCATGCCGGAGTCCTTCGACGAGGTCTACAAGGGCCGCCGGATACAGGGCCGTGCGGCGATGAGCGGCGGCGGCCACCATCACGAACACGGCGGCGGCTACGAGGTGTTCGTCGACGGGGTGCAGCTGCACCTGATGCGCAACGCCGACGGCAGCTGGATCAGCGTCGTCAGCCACTACGACCCGGTGCCCACCCCGCGCGCCGCCGCCCGCGCCGCGGTGGACGAGCTGCAGGGCGCCCCGCTGCTGCCGTTCCCCGCCAACTGACCGCCCCCGCAAGGACTTCCGGAGCACCGCACCATGACCGTACGCAAGAACCAGGCCGCCCTGACCGCCGACGAGAAGCGCCGCTTCGTCGCCGCCGTCCTCGAACTCAAGCGCAACGGGCGCTACGACGAGTTCGTCCGCACGCACAACGGCTTCATCATGTCGGACACCGACAGCGGCGAGCGCACCGGCCACCGCTCCCCGTCCTTCCTGCCCTGGCACCGCAGATTCCTGCTCGACTTCGAGCAGGCGCTGCAGTCGGTGGACTCCTCGGTCGCACTGCCGTACTGGGACTGGAGCACCGACCGCACGGTGCGTGCCGCGCTGTGGGCACCGGACTTCCTCGGCGGCACCGGGCGCAGCAGCGACGGCCGGGTGATGGACGGCCCGTTCGCCGCCACCGCCGGCAACTGGCCGATGAACATACGCGTCGACGGCCGCACCTTCCTGCGCCGCTCGCTCGGCACGGCCGTGCGTGAGCTGCCCACGCGCGCGGAGGTCGAGTCGGTGCTGTCCATCCCGACGTACGACGCGGCGCCGTACAACAGCGCCTCGGACGGCTTCCGCAACAACCTGGAGGGGTGGCGCGGGGTCAACCTGCACAACCGGGTCCACGTCTGGGTCGGCGGACAGATGGCCACCGGGGTCTCCCCCAACGACCCGGTGTTCTGGCTGCACCACGCCTTCATCGACAAGCTCTGGGCGGAGTGGCAGCGCCGGCACCCGGAGGCGGGCTATGTGCCGGCCGGCGGCACGCCGGACGTCGTGGACCTCGACGAGACGATGAAGCCGTGGAACGACGTGCGCCCGGCGGACCTGCTGGACCACACGAAGTTCTACACCTTCGACAGCTGAGCGCGCCGGGCGCCGGTCAGGCCTCGGCGGTGCGGCACTCCGGGTGGCCCCAGCCCTGCGCGTTCTTGGCGATGGACTCGCCGGCCGCGTAGGAACGGCCGCACGGGCAGCGGCCGGGGAACTTGGCCTTGATGGTGCGGGCGGAGGCCGCGCCGCCGGTGCGGCGGGGCGTCGCCTTGCGGCGCGGGGCGGCCGCCTTCGGGGTGTCCGGCGAGGGCGGCGGCGCCGGGGAGCCGAGCGCGCTGCCCGCCGCCTCCTGGACGGAGGCGGCCTGGCTGGCCGCGCGGTCGGCGAAGTCGTTGAGCGGGTCGCCGTCGACCTGGTGGGCCGGGACGTAGCGGAAGTCGACGGTGCGGCCGTCGAGGAGGGCGTCGATGCGGACGACCAGCTCCTGATTGGCGACCGGCTTGCCGGCGGCGGTCCGCCAGCCGTTGCGCTTCCAGCCGGGCAGCCAGGTGGTGACGGCCTTCATCGCGTACTGGGAGTCCATCCGGATCTCCAGCGGCACGTCCGCGTCGACGGCGGCCAGCAGCCGCTCCAGCGCGGTCAGCTCCGCGACGTTGTTGGTGGCCCGGCCGAGCGGGCCCGCCTCCCAGCGGGCCGGGGTCCGCTCGTCGCCGTCCGAGACCACCCACGCCCATCCGGCCGGTCCGGGGTTTCCCTTCGAAGCCCCGTCGCACGCGGCCACCACACGTTCACGCATGCGCTCGATCATGCCATGGGTGCGGCGGCCTCCGGTCCGGGGCCGGTCAGACGTCCCTGACCTTGGGCATCTCACCCTCGGTGGTCGTGATGTCGATCACCGAGAAGTTGGCGCCCTGCGGGTCGCTCAGTGCCGCGAACCGGCCGAAGGGGCTGCTCATCGGCCCGAACCGGAGGACGCCGCCGAGCTTGACGGCCCGGGACACGGCCTCGTCGCAGTCGTCCACGGTGAAGTAGACGTTGATGTACGACGGCACCTCGGGCGGGAAGTCGTCGGTCATCCGCATCCGGCCGAGGACGGTGTCCTCGCCGATGTCGAACATCCGGAAGTCGACGGCGTCGTCCTCGATCTCCTTCATGCGGTACGGGAAGACGGCGGAGAGGAAGGTGTCGGCCTTCTCCGGCTCACGTGTGAAGACCTCGGCCCAGCAGTAGGCGCCGGGGGTCGCCGTCGCCTCGAAGCCCTCGTGGACGCCCGCCTGCCAGATCCCGAACACGGCCCCGCTGGGTTCGCGGGCCAGGCACATGGTGCCGAATTCACCGACCTGCATCGGCTCCATCAGCACCTCGCCGCCGTTCTCCCGGATCCGCTCGGCGGTGGCGGCGGCGTCCGGCGAGGCGAAGTACAGGCACCACTGCGACTGGCCCTCCTGGCCGGGCATGGGCGGGACGACGGCGGCCACCGACCTGCCGTCCGCGTAGGCCTGCGTGTAGTTGCCGTACTCCGACGACGACTCGCCGAAGGTCCAGCCGAGCACGTCGCCGTAGAAGCGCTTGGCCCCCTCGACGTCGCCGAACATCGCATCGGCCCAACAGGGCGTCCCCTCGGGTTGCACGGCCATGATCACAGCCCTCCTGGTCTCTGCGGTCTCTGCCGGGCGCGCTGTGCCGCACAGGCGTTCTGTCCCGGACCTCACGCTAGCGATCCCGCCCCCGGGCCGCGCGCCGAGCGGACGAATCCCCCCGAAAGCGTGCCACAGAGGCACGCGACCGGCGCATTCATGATCCGCACGCCGCCTCGCTGCCGCCATCGACGGGTTTGCACCACCTGGGATGAAAGCGCCCCGCTTCACGCCTTTCCCGGTGATCATGCGGCCTGTTTGGCTGTTGTGCGCACCACCACCTGGCACACCACCGATCGTTCCCGTCACCCCTGTTCCTCTCTGCTGGAGGCAAGGTGTCCACACCGGACAGCGCCACTGGTTCCGTCGTCGACGAACCCGTCCCCGACCCCTCGGCCGACGGGCAGCTCACCAGCCTGAGCACCCGGGCGGCACGCCAGCTCGCCACCACCACCAAGTCCGAACCGCAGATGCAGGCCATCACCTCGCGATGGCTGCTGAAGACCCTGCCGTGGGTGGACGTCAAGGGCGGCGCCTACCGGGTGAACCGGCGCCTGACGCTGCGCACCGGACGCGGCCGGGTGCACTTCGAGCACAACGGCGCCGACGACATCCGGGTCGTCCCCGAGACGCTGACGGAGCTGCCGATCCTGCGCGGCTACCCCGACACCGACGTGCTGCGGGAGATCGCCGGCCGGTTCCAGCCGCGGGAGGTGCGCGCCGGGCAGGTGCTGTACGAGGCCGGCCAGCCCGTGACGGAGGCGTACCTGGTCGTCCACGGCCGGTTCACCCGCTACGCGGCCGGCAAGTACGGCGAGGAGGAGATCATCGGGGTCGTCACCGCGGGTGACCAGATGGGCGACGAGGCGGTCGGCCAGTCCGACCCGCTGTGGCTGACCTCGGTGCGCGCCGAGACCGCCGGGGTGGTGCTCGCGCTGCCCTGGGGCGTGGTGGAGGAGCTCACCGGGCGGGTGCCGTCCCTCGCCGCGCATCTCCGGGCGTACGTCGAGCGGCAGCGCCGGCCGATGAACCGCAAGGGCGAGGCCGAGGTGCCGGTGCAGGCCGGTCACGTGGGCGAGCCGACGCTGGCCGGCGGCTTCGTGGACTACGAACTCGCCCCGCGCGAGTACGAGCTGTCCCTCACCCAGACCGTGCTGCGTGTGCACACCCGGGTCGCCGATCTCTACAACGACCCGATGGACCAGACCCAGCAGCAGCTCAGGCTCACGGTCGAGGAGATCCGCGAGCGCCAGGAGTGGGAGCTGGTCAACAACCGGGAGTTCGGGCTCCTGCACAACATCGACTACGGCCAGCGCATCAGCACCTTCACCGGGCCCCCGACCCCGGACGACATGGACGAGCTGCTGTCGATGCGGCGCAGGACGAAGGTGTTCCTGGCCCATCCGAAGGCGATCGCCGCGTTCTTCCGGCAGTGCAACCGGCGGGGACTGGTGCCCGGCACCGCGAGCGTCGACGGCCACGAGGTGCCGGCGTGGCGGAACGTGCCGATCTTCCCGTGCAGCAAGATCCCGATCAGCGACGACCACACCACCAGCATCATCGCGCTGCGCACCGGTGAGGCAGACCAGGGCGTCATCGGCCTCTACCAGACCGGGATCCCCGAGGAGTACCAGCCGGGCCTGAACGTCCGGTTCATGGGCATCGACACGGCCGCGATCATCAACTACCTGGTCACCGCCTACTACTCGCTGGCCATCCTGGTCCCCGACGCGGCGGGGGTCCTGGAGAACGTCCAGCTCGGCCGGACCGCCGACTGACGGCCGGGAGCGCGCCATGAGCACATCGACCCCCTCGTACACGCTGCCCGGACCACCCGACATCGCGGGGAGCCTGCGCAGGCCCCGGCGCACCGGGGCGATCCCCGGACTGCACTACCGGCCCGCCGTGCCCGCCGACCCGGAGAAGGCGGCCGAGATCGACCGCAGGCTGGAGGAGTGGGCCCGTGAGCTGGACCTGTTCCCCGCGGCCTGGAAAGGCGACTTCTCCGGCTTCCAGTTCGGCCGGGCCGTCGTGCTCCAGCACCCCGGCGGCCTCGACCTGGACCGGCTCACCGCCGCCGGCAAGCTGCTGCTCGCCGAGAACATCGTCGACTCCTGCTACTGCGAGGAGGACGAGGGCAGGGGCGGGTCGCGGCGCGGTCTGGGCGGTCCGCTGATCATCGCCCAGTCGGCGCTCGACCCCTACCACGGCGTCCCGGAGCTGGAGGCGGAGTGGCGGCAGGGCATCCAGGCCGACGGCCCCCTGCGCTCGTACCACTTCGCCCTCGCGGACTACGCGACCTTCGCCACGCCCAGCCAGACCACCCGGTTCGTCCACGACGTCGCCCGGCTGCACCTGGGCTACCTCGGCGAGGCCGCCTGGATGGAGACCAGATACGTGCCGCGGGTGTGGGAGTACCTGGTGATGCGGCAGTTCAACAACTTCCGTCCCTGCCTGGCGCTCGTCGACGCCGTGGACGGCTACGAACTGCCCGAGCAGATCTACGCCCGCCCCGAGATCCAGCGGATCACCGCCCTCGCCTGCAACGCCACGACGATCGTCAACGACCTGTACTCCTTCACCAAGGAGCTGGCCAGCGACCCCGACCACCTCAACCTGCCGCAGGTCGTCGCCGCCAATGAGCGGTGCGGGCTGAAGGCCGCCTATCTGAAGTCCGTCGAGATCCACAACCGGGTCATGCAGGCCTTCGAGGAGGAGTCGGCCCTGCTGTCCGCCACCTCGCCGCTCGTGGAGCGCTACGCCCGGGGGCTCGCCGCCTGGGTGTCCGGCAACCACGAGTGGCACTCCACCAACACCCACCGCTACCACCTGCCCGACTACTGGTAACCGCCCCCTTTCGGAACGCCGTCACATGCACCACGAGGAGCAACCGTTGACCACCGCCCCCGTCGCCCGGACCACGCCTGTGCCGGTCCCGGCCCAGTCGACCTACCAGAGCCGGATCGCGGACTACTGGAACGCCGAGGAGAACCCGGTCAACCTCGAACTCGGCAGGATCGACAACCTGTACCACCACCACTACGGCATCGGAGCGGCCGACCGTTCGGTGCTCGACGAGCCCGATCCGGAACTGCGCCGGGAGCGCGTCACCGCCGAACTGCACCGACTGGAGCACGCCCAGGCCGAGCTGCTCGCCTCGCACCTCGGTCCGCTCTCCCCCACCGACCGCGTCTTCGACGCCGGCTGCGGCCGGGGCGGCGGCAGCGTCGTGGCACACCTGCGCCACGGCTGCCACGCCGACGGCGTCACCCTCTCCACCAAGCAGGCCGACTTCGCCAATGAGCAGGCCCGCGCGCGGGGCATCGACGACAAGGTGCGCTACCACCACCGCAACATGCTCGACACCGGCTTCGAGACCGGCGCGTACGCGGCGTCCTGGAACAACGAGTCGACCATGTACGTCGAGCTGGATCTGCTCTTCGCCGAGCACGCCCGGCTGCTGCGCCGCGGCGGCCGCTACGTGGTGATCACCGGCTGCTACAACGACACCTACGGGCAGGCCTCGCGCGAGGTGTCCCTGATCAACGCGCACTACATCTGCGACATCCACCCGCGCTCGGAGTACTTCAAGGCGATGGCGCGCAACCGTCTGGTGCCGGTGCACGTCGAGGACCTGACCGAGGCCACGATCCCGTACTGGGACCTGCGCAGGGAGGCCGACCACCTGGTCACGGGCATCGAGGACACGTTCCTGACCGCCTACCGCAACGGCAGCTTCCAGTACCTGCTGATCGCGGCCGACCGGGTCTGAAGGGAGCCGGGCGAGGGCTGTCCGTGGCCCTCGCCCGTCCACCGCCGGCCGGCCCGGAACCTGCTCAGTCTCCCGCGTACGCCCTCTCCAGCGCGGCGACCTCCAGCTTGCCCATCGCCATCATGGCCTTCATGACCCGGTCCATCCTCGCCGGGTCGTCGTCGTGGATCATCTCGGGCAGCCGGTCGTAGACGACCTGCCAGGAGACGCCGAACCGGTCCTTGAGCCAGCCGCACGGCCCGTGCTCGCCGCCGTTCTCGGTGAGCTTGGCCCAGTAGTGGTCGATCTCCGCCTGGTCGGCGCACAGGATCTGGAAGGAGACGGCCTCGTTGAACGTGAACTGGGGGCCGCCGTTGAGCGCGACGAACTTCTGGCCGTTGGCCGTGAACTCGACGGTCAGCACGGAACCGGTCCGGCCGGGCCCTGCGTCGGTGTAGCGGCTGACGCGGCCGAGGCTGGAGTTCTTGAAGACCGACACGTAGAACTCCGCGGCCTCCTCGGCCCGGCCGTCGAACCACAGGCACGTGGTGAATCCGTCGGTGGTCATGGGTACCTCCTGGGGCGGGGGAAACGCGGTCACCACTGTCGACCGGTCCTCGCCGCGGAACTCATCGGCCGGGCCGCCGAATAATCCCCACGGGTGAACGGCGGCCCCGCCTAGCATCCCGATCATGGCTTCCACATCTGCCGAACGCATCGAGCCCTTCCGGCTGTCGGTCCCGCAGAGCGACCTGGACGACCTCCACGACCGCCTCGACCGCACCCGCTGGCCCGCCGAACTGCCCGGGGCCGGCTGGGAGTACGGCGTCCCGGCCGGCTACCTGCGGGAACTGGCGCGCTACTGGCGGCACACGTACGACTGGCGAGCCGCCGAGGCGCGACTGAACGCGTGGCCGCAGTTCACCACCACCGTCGACGGAGCGAGCGTCCACTTCGCGCATGTGCGCTCCCCCGAGCCGGACGCCACCCCGCTGGTCCTGACCCACGGCTGGCCGGGCTCGATCGTGGAGTTCCTGGACGTGGTCGGACCGCTCACCGACCCGGTGGCGCACGGCGGGGACGCGGCGGACGCCTTCCACGTCGTCGTGCCGGGCATCCCCGGCTTCGGGCTGTCCGGGCCCACCACGGAGCCGGGCTGGGAGGCGGGCCGGGTCGCCGACGCCTGGGCCGAGCTGATGCGGCGGCTCGGTTACGAGCGGTTCGGTGCGCAGGGCGGCGACTGGGGTGCGGCGATCTCCCGCGAGCTGGGCCGGGCCCACCCGGACCGGGTGATCGGCGTCCATCTCAATCTGCTGCCCGGCGCGCACGCGGCCACCGAGCCGACCGCACAGGAGCTGGCCGCGCTGGACCCCGAGGAGCGGGAGCGGACGCTGCGGTCCTGGCGCGGCTGGGCGGACTGGTCGCGCGAGGGCACCGGGTACGCCGTCCTGCAGTCCACCCGTCCGCACACCCTGGCCTACGCCCTGACGGACTCGCCCGTCGGCCAGCTCGCCTGGATCGTCGAGAAGTTCCGGGAGTGGACCGACTCCGAGGAGCTGCCCGAGGAGGCGGTGGACCGGGACCGGCTGCTGACCAACGTGATGCTGTACTGGCTGACCGGGACGGCCGGTTCGTCCGGCCGTATCTACTACGAGCGGGCGCACGCCGCCGGCCGTACCGCCCGGCCCGCCGAGCCGTCGTCGGCGCCGACCGCCCTCGCCCTGTTCCCGGCCGAGCCCCAGATCCCGCTGCGGCACAAGGCGGAGCGGACCGAGAACCTCGTGCGCTGGACCGAGTTCGACCGGGGCGGGCACTTCGCGGCCATGGAGGAACCGGATCTGCTGGTCGGCGACGTCCGGGCGTTCTTCCGGCGGCTTCGGGAGCCGGGCGCGGGCTGACCGCCGGGGGTCAGGCGGCCAGGCAGAGGCCGTTGTGCGGCCGGGCGGCCGTCCGGCGTACGGGGGTCGCCGCCGTCGTCCGCCGGGTCAGCTCGCCGTGCGCCTGCGACAGCAGATCGCCGAGGCCCAGGCCGAGGGCGCGGGCGGCGGCCGCGAGGACCTCCGAGGAGGCCTCCTTGCGGCCGCGCTCGATCTCGGACAGATAGGGCAGCGAGATCCGGGCCGTGTCGGCGACGTCCTTGAGCGTGCGTTCCTGCGCCCGCCGCTCGCGGCGCAGCACGTCGCCGACCAGATCGCGCCACAGGGGTTCCGCGGGCTCGGCCCGCCGCACGTCCGGGCGGGCGGGCGCGGGCCGCAGGGGGATGACTCGGGCTTCGTTGCTCACCTGATCGCTCATTCCGGTCAGCCTAGGAGACGGGTGCGGTGGGACAAGGGGCCGGCGTTGCGCCCTGAGGGAAACCGGAGGCGGGGCAGTTCAGCGGGGTGCGGAGGAGGGAGCGGCGGTTTCCCGCCAGACCGCGTGCGCGCGTGCATGCGGTCCGTGACGAGGGGTACCCGCCCGGTGAGCGGCTTCGTGCGGGCGCATGAAACACCGGATGACGGGTACCCGCAGGAGCGCGCATGACAGCTGGGAACGGACCTGGACCCGCCGCAGAGGGAGAGGCGGCGGACGTCGAACCGTGACTTTCGTGGGAGAGGTAATGAACACCGCCGGGATCCGGTCGGAAGCAGAGGCCGTCGAGAGGTCCGAGCAGGACAGGTCGGGCGAGGGAACCCTGCCCGGCATCGCGGACCCCACGTCCGTCGCGCCGCGTGACGCACGCGCGCTGTCCCGCCAGTTCTTCCGCCGGCTCACCGAGCTGGAGGAGGGCACGCACGAGTACCAGTACGCGCGCAACACCCTCATCGAGATGAACATGTCGCTGGTGCGGTTCGCGGCCGGACGGTTCCGCGGCCGCGGCGACGACATGGAGGACATCGTCCAGACCGGCATGATCGGCCTGATCAAGGCCATCGACCGGTTCGAGCTGGCGCGGGAGGTCGAGTTCACCTCCTTCGCGCTGCCGTACATCGTGGGCGAGATCAAGCGGTTCTTCCGGGACACCACCTGGGCCGTGCACGTGCCGCGGCGGCTGCAGGAGCTCCGGGTGGAGCTGGCCAAGGCACGCGAGGAACTGTCCAGCCGGCTGGACCGGAACCCGACGGTCACCGAGCTGGCCACCCTGATGAACATCTCCGAGGCCGAGGTCGTCGAGGGCCAGCTCGCCTCCAACGGCTACAACTCCTCGTCCCTGGACGCCGCGCTCACCGGCGACGGGCCCGAGGACGGCGAGGCGGTGCTCGCCGACTTCATCGGCGTGGAGGAGGAGGGGCTGCGGCTCGTCGAGGACTTCCACGCGCTGGCCCCGCTCATGGCCGAGCTGAGCGACCGCGACCGGCAGATCATCCATATGAGGTTCGTCGAGGAGGCCACCCAGGCGGAGATCGGGGAACGGCTCGGCTGCTCCCAGATGCACGTCTCCCGGCTGATCAAGCGGATCATCACCCGGCTGCGCCGGGGCATGCTCGGCGAGCTGGGCTGCGCCTGACGGCGCCGGCGGCGGGCCCGCCGGTCAGCGCTTGAGCGCGAAGCGGGCCCGCACGCGCTTGCCCACGGGGACGCGTTCCACCGCGACCTCCAAGGCCAGCGCGTGCACGATCTCCAGGCCGTGCCGGCCCACGCGCTCGGGGTTCTTCGGATAGCGCCGGGGCAGGGCGGGGCTGCTGTCGTACACGGACACCGTGACGGCGCTGTCGGTGCCCTCCAGCTCCAGGATGTACGGGCCGTCGCTGTGCTGGTCGGCGTTGGTGACCAGCTCGCTCACGAGCAGCAGAAGCTCGCCGCCGGCGCGGCTGTCGGCGGGCGCGCACCACTCGGTGCGCAGCTGCTCCAGAAACCGCGCCGCGAAGGTGCGTGCCTCCGCGATGCAGCCGGGCTCGCCGGTGTAGTGCGCCGCGCGTCGCAGCGGCTCCACGGGTACGTCGAAACCAGTCGGTATCACTGCCCCGCCCAGGTACTCGGTCATGCTGTCTCTCTCGGAAAGCCCGGTGCGGCCGGTCGTCAGTTGCACCTGTCCTCGTACCCAGAGCTGGGCCCAGCAGTCCCCCGAAGCGTTCGCCCACCGCGCACAGTGGTGAGAGTCACGAGGTCTGCGGGGACTGCTGGGCCGTTCCGGAGGTGGCGGGAGCGGGCACGGACTCGGGCGAGGCCCCGGGAGGCGGGCCGGACGTCTCCCCTGACGGCGTCCCCGGTTCCTCCGAGGACGGGGAGGACGGCGTGGGCGCAGAAGGAGAGGAGGGAGAGGAGGGAGAGGAGGGAGAGGAGGGCGAGAAGGGGGAAGGGGGCGAAACGGGCGGCGAGGGCGACGAGGGCGGGCTGGTCCTGCCGGAGGGTGCGGAGGGACTCGTCCCGTGGGGAGAGGGCGCCGGCGACGGTGCCGGGCGGGTCCAGGGGTGCGGGTCGGCCGGCGGCCGGGCATGCTGGTCGCGGTGGCCGGTGACGTCGCCGCGGTGGCGGTGGAACCAGTCGCCGTGGTGGGGGTCGTACAGCACGAAGACGTCGACGACCGTCGGCGCGGGCGTCACCACGATCACGTTCGAGGGCCGGAACGACGACCAGCGGGGACCGATCTGCTTCGGCGCGGTCCGCTGGGCCACGGGCGGGGTCAGTGGGCTGCCGGACGCGCAGCGCACCCGGGGCATGCCGTGCCCGTCCACGAGGACGGCGGTGCCCGCCTGCAGGACGGACTGGTAGGCGGTGACGGTTCCGGCGCGGTAGCCGTGATTGGTGACGCGGGTGTCGACCCGCAGCTGGACCGGCGTCAGTGAGCGCAGGAACGCGGGCACCCCGGACGGCCGGACACCGGCCGCGGAGGCGAACGCCCGGGTCTTCGCCGCATCGCCCTGCAGGGCCCTGACCTGCTTCTCCACGTCACAGGCGGGGGTGTCCCGGGTGCCGCTGTACAGCCCGGGGGCGCCGCCCTGCACCCCCTGCAGCTCGTGGGCCGCCCCCGAGGGGACGGCCGAGGCGGTGGGCGGCGGGACGGAGCTCTGTCTCGCGGTCGACCGCGTGAAGGGATCCCGGCCGGCGCTGCCCGCCGACTGCAGGAAGACTTCGCCCTTGGCGGAGCCGCCGCCCGGACGGGTGAAGACGATCGCGAGGACGACGGCGGCGACCACGGCGACGGTGAGCGCCGCCATGCGCGGAACCGACTTCCACCACGGCCCGTGCGGACCCTGCGCACCGGGACCGCCGCCCGGCGGCGGCAGCGGGGGCGGTGGTCCGGAGGGCGGGCGGGACGACCCCGACAGCGGCCCGGGGGGCGGCCCGGTGGGGCGGCCGGAGGACGGAGGTTCGACGCTCACGAGCACTTCTTCCCGTCGCGATCGTCGCGATGCGCGGCTTGGCTCGGTCAAGTCCCGTTCGCTGTACACGAATGCACGTCGATCCCATTGTGTGCCGCAGGGCCGACGGGCCCGCAAGCCGACGCGGACGGCCCTCCCGGCGGGCGGGGCGCCCCCGCGCTGCTTAGCGTGGCAGGCGTGAGCCCTCCACCCGTCTCCGCGCGGCCCGCCGCCCGCCACGGCTGGGCGCAGGCCGTGGCCGCCGTGCTGAGCGGGGTGGCGGTCATGGTGCTGGCGGCGGCGCTGGGGCTGTGGGCGGCCGGAGCCGCGGATCTGCCGGACGGCGCGTTCCCGCGGGTGGTGGCGGCGACCGTGGTCGCGGCCGTCGGCGGCAGCCTGGAGCTGTCCGGGAACGCGGGCGCCCTGGCGGAGAGCCGGGCCGGCCTCACCGTCATCCCGCTGTCGGTGACGCTCGCCGGCGCCCTGCCGATCGGCGCGGGCTTCCTGCGTCCGCTGCGGCACCGGGCGGTGGCCTCGGCCCGGGAACTGGCGGGGTGGGCCGCCCGGATCGCGGTGCTGTGGCTGCTCGTCCTGATCGGTCTGGCCCTCGTCGCCCGGCAGACCTTCGCCGTCGACGTGGGCAACGGCATCCTCAGCGGCCTCGCCGGGTTGTTCGACGTCTCGCCGCGGGTCGGGTTCACCACGGACGTGCCGCTGACCGTGCTGTTCGGGCTGATGTGGCTGGCCGGAGTGCTGATCCTCGCCCTGCTGGTCGCGCGCGGGGCGCCGCTGCCGGGGCGGCTGCTGCGCTGCCAGGAGACGGTGCGGCCGGCGGCGCACGCGATGGTGGTCCTGCTGCTCGCCTATGTCGTCATCGGCCTGGTCACCGCGCTGATCACGGCGGCCGTCCGCGGGAACGCGCCAGCGGTCCTCGCGCTGATCCTGCTGGGGCTGCCCAATCTGGCCTGGCCGGCCCTCACCGTCGGCCTGGGGGCGACCTGGAACGGCCGCGTCGACGGCCCGTTCGGGCTGCCGATGCCGCACGTCCTGGACGCGATCCTGCGCACCCCGGACGTCTCGGAGCTGAACCTGCGCTCGCTCACGGCGTACGACGGCCGCTGGTGGTGGCTGGTGGTCGTGGACGCCGTACTGCTGCTCGCCGTGGCCGTCCGGATGGCGGCCCGTTCACCGGCCCGGGTCCGGCCCTGGCAGCACGCCGTGCAGCTGGCCGTCGCGCTGGCCCTGACGGTGCTGATGATCGGTCTGCTGGCGCGCGTGTCGGCGCACTACGGTCTGTCCCTGCTCGGGATCGGCGACCTCGGCGGCGGGCTGTCCGGCGAGGTGTACCTCATGCCCCGGCTGTGGCAGGCGGTGGGCCTCGGCGCGCTGTGGGGCCTGGTCGCCGGCTTCCTGGGCGGCCTGCTGGCCCGCCCGGTCCTGCGCCGGGGTGACATGAGCGGTGCCGGGAACTCCTCGCCCCTCACCTCCCGCCGTGGAACACCGGCTCGGCCCAGCGCGGAGGGCCCGGGGCCGCCGTCGGAGGGCTGACCCCGCAGAGCGCGCCGGGGACGGTCGGTGCGGGGGCGCGCAAGGCGGTGACGAAGGCGAGGCAGGTGTCGTGGCGGGCGTCGGGGCTCTTGGCGAGGGCCTTGGCGAAGACGGCGTCCACGGCCGCGGGGAGGCCGGGGCGCGCCACGCTCGGCGGGGGCGGTTCGTCGTGCTGGTGGGCCCACAGCAGGGCCAGGTCGTCCTCGCGCCGGAACGGCGGACGGCCGGTGAGGGTCTCGTAGACGACGCAGGCGAGGCCGTACACGTCGCAGCGGCCGTCGACCGGGCGGCCGGTGATCTGCTCGGGGGCCACGTAGTCGAGGGTGCCGACGAACTGGCCGACGCTGGTGAACCCGGTCAGCGACAGCGACTTCTTGGTGAGCCCGAAGTCGGTGAGGTACACGTGCTCGGGGTGGTCGCTGTCGATTCCCTCGGCGACCAGGATGTTGCCGGGCTTGACGTCCCGGTGGACCAGCCCGTGCTCGTGGGCGGCGTCCAGGGCGGAGGCCACCTGTGCGGCGATCCGGACCGCGTCGGGCAGCGGCAGCGCTCCGCGCAGGTCGAGGAGGTGGCGCAGGTCGCTCCCGGAGACGTAGCGCATGGCGATGTAGAGCACTCCGTCCGTCTCGCCGGCGTCGAAGACCGGCACGATGTGCGGATGGTCGATCGCCGCGGCCGTCTGGGACTCCTGGACGAAGCGCCGGCGGAAGGTGTCGTCGCGGGCCAGTTCCGGCGCCAGCAGCTTGAGCGCGACCGTGCGGTCCAGCCGCAGGTCGCGGGCGCGGTAGACGACGGCCATGCCGCCGCGCCCCACCTCGCTCTCGATCAGGTAGTTCGCCACCCGGCGGCCGATCGGATCCGGGGTGCGGCCGGAGAGGAGGCCGGTCCCGCCCGCCATCAGCGTTCGCCCTCGGGTGCGACCAGCCGGGTCGGGGCGTGCCCGGTGTCCTGGGCGCCGGTGACGGTCCGGTCGGTGGCGTAGGTGGTCAGCCGCCGTCCGTCGCCGTACACCCACCGGCCTTCCTCGGGGTCGTACAGCCACATCGACTCGCCGTCGACGACGAGCCCGATCCGCAGGTCCCGGGTGCGGTCCGCGAAGTCCTCGCCGTCCAGCGCGCCGGCGGCCAGCTCCTCCACCGCGGACCGGTAGGCGGCCAGGGCCTTTTCGGCGCGGGCCAGCAGCGGACGGGGATCGGCGGTGCCGTCGGGGCCGTCGGCGGCGGGCGGGTCCTCGGGTACGGCGACCAGCCGGCGGCCGTCGACCCAGGCGGCCCAGCCGTTGGCACAGCGGATCTGCCCCCAGTCGCCGCGCCGTTCCACGAGCTGCACCGGCAGCAACGGGTCGAGGGGCACGGTGGGCCGGGCCGGGTCCGGGGCCTCCCAGGCGGGCATGCCCCGCGGCGGGACCACGTGGGTGGGGCGGAACGCGGGTCTCTTCATGGCGCCGCCTAGGTCCGCATCACGGCCGGCTCCTGCCGGCGCAGCAGCCGGGCGACCGCGAAGCCGTAGCCTGCGGAGAGCACCAGCAGCATGGCCAGGTCCAGCAGCCAGATCCCCGTCGTGTGCCGGAACAGGGGGTCGGCCGTCCGCGGGCCGGGCACGGTGCGGGACAGGCCGACGGTGCCGGCCATGGCGGCGAAGGCCCAGCGGGAGGGCACGAGCCAGGACAGCTGTTCGAGGCCGGGCACCCCGTCCAGCGTGAGCAGGGCTCCGCAGAAGACGACCTGGACGATGGCGAGCAGCACCAGCAGCGGCATCGTCACCTCCTCCTTGCGCACCAGGGCGGAGACGAGCAGCCCGAGCATCATCGCCGTGAACGCCAGCAGCGCCACGGCGAGGGTGAGCTCGGCGAGCGGTGGCATCAGGACGCCGCTGCCGCCGGGGACGTTCAGGTCGACGCCGAGCAGGGCGACCAGGGTGAGGACGACGGCCTGGGCGACCGTGACCGTGCCGAGCACCACCACCTTGGACATCAGATAGGCGGATCTCGGCAGGCCGACGGCGCGCTCGCGCCGGTAGACGGTGCGTTCCTTGACCAGTTCGCGGACCGCGTTGGCGGCGCCGGTGAGCACGGCGCCGACGCACAGGATGAGCAGCGCGTCCAGCGCGGTGTCGCGGGTCAGCCGGCTGCCCGCCAGGGCCCGGGCCATGGCGCCCATCACGAACGGCAGGGCGACCATGACGAAGAGGAAGGTGCGGTCGGAGCTCAGCACGGCGGTGTAGCGGCGGACCAGCGTGGTGAGCTGGGCGCGCGCCCTGCGCGGGCGTGGCGGGGGCACCGGGTCGACGGGGGCCGGGCCGGGGTGGTGGGGCCGGCTGGTGGCCTGGGCTATGTAGTGCCGGTGGAACGGCGACTCGCGGTACTCCCGGGCCCAGTCACGCTCCTGGTCGCGGTCGAAGGCCTCGAAGGCCTCCGGCCAGTGCTCGTGGCCGAAGAAGGCCAGGGCGTCGCCGGGCGGGCCGTAGTAGGCGACCTTGCCGCCGGGGGCCAGGACCAGGAGGCGGTCGCAGACGCCGAGGCTGAGGACGCTGTGCGTCACCACGATCACCGTGCGGCCGTCGTCGGCGAGGCCGCGCAGCATGTGCATCACGGACCGGTCCATGCCGGGGTCCAGTCCGGAGGTCGGCTCGTCCAGGAAGAGCAGCGAGGGTTTGGTGAGCAGTTCCAGGGCCACGCTGACCCGCTTGCGCTGCCCGCCGGAGAGGCTGTGCACGGGCTGGCCGGCGCGCTGCTGCAGTCCCAGTTCCTGGATCACCTCGTCCACCCGGGCGCGTCGTTCGACCGGGGCGGTGTCCTCCGGGAAGCGCAGTTCCGCGGCGTAGATGAGGGCGGCGCGGACGGTGAGCTGCGGGTGCAGGATGTCCTCCTGCGGGACGAGGCCGATGCGCCGGCGCAGCTCGGCGTAGTCGTGGTAGAGGTCGCGGCCGTCGTACAGCACGGTGCCGCGGTCGGCGGGCCGTTGTCCGGTCAGGGCGTTCAGCAGCGTGGACTTGCCGGCGCCGCTCGGCCCGACCACGGCGAGCAGGCACTTCTCCCCCACCGGGAAGGAGACGTGGTCGAGGAGCACCGTGCGGCCACGGTCGACGGCGACGGTGAGGTCCTGGACGTCGAGGGAGACCTCGCCGGTGTCGACGTACTCCTGGAGTTCGTCTCCGGCCAGGCAGAACGCGGAGTGGCCGATGCCGACGATGTCGCCGGGGCCGACGGGGGCACGGGTGACGGGCCGGCCGTTGAGGTACGTGCCGTTGTGGCTGCCGAGGTCGCAGATCTCGTACGTGCCGTCCGCGCGGGCGCGCAGTTCGGCGTGCCGGCGGGAGACGGACAGGTCGTCGACGACGAGGTCGTTGTCGGCGGCCCGGCCGATGCGGACGGTGCGTGCGGGCAGCGGGCGGACGCTGCTGGGCCGGCGGAAGGCGCCGGTCAGCTCGGGCACCAGCACCGCCGCGGGGCGGTCGGGAGCCGGTGGCGGGGCGTCGACCAGCACGGCCCGGGGGCCGTCGGCGGGGCTGCCGAACCGGATCACGCTCCCGGGGCGCACGCCCCATTCCGCGATCCGGCGGCCGTCGGCGTAGGTGCCGTTGGTGCTGTCCCGGTCCGTCAGGGTCCACCGGTCGTCGTCGCAGCGCAGCACCGCGTGGTGCCACGAGACCCGGGCATCGTCGAGGACGATGTCGCTCAACGGATCGCGTCCGACGTGGTAGTCGTGCCCCGGGCTCATCACCGTGGAGCCCGAGTCGGTCTCCAGGACGAGTTCGGGTGCCGTCGGGGCGACCGGCCGCTCCGCCATGGTCAAAATTGTACCGATTCGTTCACATGTGTGCCCGCTCGGCCTGTGCGCTCGTTCGGCCTGTACGCCCGTGCGCGCGTGGGTCTGTGCGCCCGCTCGCTCCTGGCGCGCGGACCGGGGGCCGGCACGCGCCGACACGTGTCAGGCGACGGGCACGACGAGCGCCGGCAGCGTGCGCTGCATGCGGAGGGCGTCGACGGACTCGGCGAGCAGCTCGTACTCGGTGGTGTCGTCGCTGGCCGCGATCCGCACCAGCCGTCCGTCCGCCAGCTTCTCGGCGACCAGCTCCTGCCGGGCGTCGTCGGCGCACCAGGCGCGCAGCAGGGCGGGCACGTCGGCCACCGTCTCCGCCACCGGCGCCAGCGCACCCGAGGGGAAGGCGGGATCCCCCGGGTCCGGGTCGAGCCGCTCGGCGATCCAGGACGCCCGGTCCCGCAGCCACCACAGGGCCAGGGCCAGCGTCGGCGCGCGATAGGTGCCGAGCGGTACGCCGATGCGCCGGCCGTCGCACATGCCGTACGCCGTGACATGGCACAGGAATTCGTCGTGCACGTCTCACTCCCCCGTCGCCTCGCCGGTGTGCCGGGCGGTACCTCGCTCTCCGTGCGGCTCCTGTGCGGTGAAGTGCCCCTGATGTTCGAGTATCGCCACTCCCGAAACACTGTCACCATGACTTTCCGGCCAGTCTGTTGGCATATTCACCGCCCGTTCTGGCCGGAATGTGCTGGGGCGCGGGCCCGCCCGCGCATGACCAGGGAGGTAATCGACCCGCTCCACGGCCTTCCGGCATGGTGGTCACACCGGATCGGCGAACGCCGGGATCCGGGTCCGACCAGCTGAGACAACCTCGATGGAGGCTGATTCACCATGTCCGCGACCACCGACCGTCACGAGACCGCCGCCGCCCGTTACTTCGAGGCCTGGAACGCCACCGAGCCGGAGGCGCTGAAGAAGGCGGTCGCCGCCGCGTGGACCGCGGACGGCGGCTACACCGACCCGCTCGCCGACGTCCGCGGGCACGAGGGCGTCGCGGCCGTGATCGCCGCGGCCCACGAGCAGTTCCCGGGGTTCGTCTTCCGCCCCCTCGGCACGGTGGACGGACACCACGACACCGCCCGCTTCGGCTGGGAGCTGGTCAACGAGGCCGACGGAACGGCGCCGGTGGCCGGGTTCGACGTCGTCACGCTGGACGAGGAGGGCCGGATCCGTCAGGTGCTGGGGTTCCTCGACCGGGTGCCGACGGGCGTCTGAGGCCCGGCGCCCGCGATGAGTTTCGCCGCGCGCGGCGGTCTCTTCCGGTGGGTGCGCAACGCACCCGCACAGAGCACCGCGCGCGGAGGAACGAGATGACCGACACCCCACGGACGAGCGAGCGGGTGGACGTGGAGTTCACCGCCGTCCTGCGCAAGAGCCACCAGCACGGCGGCTGGACCTACGTCGTCTGGCCGCGGTCCGCCGACTTCTTCGGCACCCGGGGAGTGGTCAAGGTCCGCGGGACGATCGACGGCCATCCGTTCCGCAGCTCCTTCATGGCCCTGGGCGACGGCACCCACAAACTGCCGGTGCGGACCGAGATCCGCTGGGCGATCGGCAAGGAGGAGGGCGACACGGTGACCGTGCACCTGCGGCAGCGGCTCCGTTCGTAGCCCTCCTCCGCCGTGCCCGGGGCGGGCCCGTCCTACGGCCGCACGATGGCGTCGATCCGGGCCAGTTCCTCGGCGTCGAAGTCGAGGTTGCGGACGGCGCCGACGCTGTCCTCGACCTGCTGCGGGCTGCTCGCGCCGATCAGCGCGGAGGTGACCCGGCCGCCGCGCAGCACCCAGGCCAGCGCCAGCTGGGCCAGCGTCTGGCCGCGGGACTTGGCGATCTCGTCGAGGGCCCGCAGGCGGGCGACCAGGTCCTCGGTGACCGCGTCCGAGTTCAGGAAGGGGCTGTCGCTCGCCGCCCGGGAACCCTCCGGGATGCCGTCGAGGTAGCGGCCGGTGAGCAGGCCCTGCTCCAGCGGGGAGTAGACGATGGAGCCGATCTCCAGCTCGTCCAGCGTGGTGAGGAGGCCCTGCTCCTCGGGCCGGCGGTCGAGCATCGAGTAGCGCGGCTGGTGGATGAGGAGCGGGGTGCCGAGCTCGGCGAGGATGCGGGCGGCGTCGCGGGTCTGCTCCGGCGAGTAGTTGGAGACGCCGACGTACAGCGCCTTGCCCTGCTGCACCGCCGAGTGCAGCGCGCCCATCGTCTCCTCCAGCGGAGTGTCCGGGTCGGGGCGGTGCGAGTAGAAGATGTCGACGTGGTCGAGGCCCATGCGGGCGAGGCTCTGGTCCAGCGAGGACAGCAGGTACTTGCGCGAGCCCCACTCGCCGTAGGGGCCGGGCCACATCAGGTAGCCGGCCTTGGTGGAGACGACCAGCTCGTCGCGGTACGGCGCGAGGTCCGCCTTCAGGGCCTCGCCGAGGGCCGACTCGGCGGCGCCGGGCGGCGGGCCGTAGTTGTTCGCCAGGTCGAAGTGGGTGATGCCGAGGTCGAAGGCGCGGCGCAGGATGGCCCGCTGGGTCTCGACGGGCCGGTCCGGTCCGAAGTTGTGCCACAGGCCGAGCGACAGCGCGGGGAGCTTCAGGCCGCTGCGGCCGGTGCGCCGGTAGGGCATGTCGGCGTAGCGGTCGGGGTGTGCGGTGTACAACGCGACTCCAGAGGGGTGGGCAGACGATCTACCGCTTCCACTCTTCCCCGGAGCCCGGGCAGTGGTCCAACAGAAGAATCCGATGGAATTGTGCGGTTAGGCTTCTCAATCATGGAACTGCGCCATCTCCAGCACTTCGTCGCGGTCGCCGAGGACCAGCACTTCACCCGGGCCGCGGAACGCCTGATGGTGTCCCAGTCGGGCCTGTCGGCGTCCATCCGGGCGCTGGAGCGGGAGCTGCGGGCACCGCTGTTCGTCCGCACCACCCGGCGGGTGACGCTCACCGAGGCGGGCCGGGCGCTGCTGGCGGAGGCCGAGCGGATCCTGGCTCAGGTGCGTTCGGCCCACGAGGCGGTGGCGGCGGTCCAGGGCGTGCTGCGCGGCACGCTGGCGCTCGGCACCGAGCAGTGCATCGCCGGGGTGCACGTGGCCCGGCTGCTGGCCGCGTTCCGGGGCCGGCACCCGGACGTGGAGATCCGGCTGCGGCAGGCCGGCTCCCTCGCGCTGGCCGAGGAGGTCGCGGCCGGCCGGCTCGACCTGGCCTTCGCCTACCGCACCCAGGACGACAGCGACCAGCTGCGCTCGGTGGCGCTGACCAGCGAGCCGATGACCGTGCTGTGCCATCCGAGCCACCGCCTCGCCTCGGCCGCGGCCGTCCTGGCCCCGGACGACCTCGCCGGGGAGGTCTTCGTCGACTTCCACCCGGACTGGGGCCCGCGCCGCACCACCGACGCCGCCTTCACCGCGGCCGGAGTCCGGCGCACGGTCGCGCTGGAGGTCAACGACGTGCACAGTCTGCTGGACCTGGTCGACGAGAACCTGGGGATCGCGGTCGTACCCCGGCACTTCCGGCACAAGCGGCCCTCGCTCACGGCGCTGCCGCTGAAGGGCGCGGGCGCGACGGAGTACGAGACCGTGGCCCTGCTGCCGCCGGACCGGGCCACCAGTCCCGCCGCCCGCGCGCTCGTCACCCTCCTGGAGACCGGGGACCTGGCACCACCCCCGGAGGGGGCCCAGCCCTCCTGATTCCGGCCGTCCGCCGCCGCAGACTCATGACCGTCGGCCACGATGACGACGGTCAGGAGCAGACGACATGGCGGAACACACACGGCGCACCGTGCTGCGCGGCGCGGCCGGGTGCGCGGCGGCGGGCGCACTGGCGGGCACCACCTCACCCCGGGCCACCGCGGCCCGGGCCGGGATGCCGGCACCTCGACACTTCCCGTTCCTGGAAGGGGCGTTCGAGCCCGTCACCGAGGAGCTGACGGCCTTCGACCTGCCGGTCACCGGCCGCGTGCCGCGCGAGCTGAACGGCCGCTTCCTGCGCAACGGGCCCAACGTGCTCGGGCTGGAGGATCCCCGGGCCCACCACTGGATGCTCGGGGAGGGCATGGTGCACGGCGTCCGGCTGCGCGACGGCAGGGCCGAGTGGTACCGCAACCGCTGGGTGCGTTCCTCGCAGGTGGCGAAGAAGCTGGGCGAGCCCCACCCGGGTCCCGTCCCGCCGGACGACTTCGCGTGCAACACGCACGTGATCCCGTACCGGGGGCGGATCCTCGCCCTGCAGGAGAGCGGCCCGCCGCCCTACGAACTCGACGGCGAGCTGAACACCCGGGGCACCTACGACTTCCGGGGCACGCTGGAGGGGGCGTTCACCGCGCACACCAAGTTCGACGCGCACGCCGGTGAGCTGCACGCGATCGCCTACTACCCCGCCTGGGACCATGTCCGGCACCTGGTCGTCGACCCGGCGGGACGCGTCGCGCGCACGACCCGGATCCCGGTCGCCGACGCCCCGATGATGCACGACTTCGCGCTCACCGAGCGGCACGTCGTCGTCTTCGACATCCCGGTCACCTTCGACCCGGAGGCCGCCGGGCGCGGTGCGCCGGTGCCCTACGTCTGGAACCGGCACCACCCGGCCCGCGTGGGCGTCATGCGGCGGACCGGAGGGCCGGTGCGCTGGTTCGCGATCGATCCCGTGTTCTTCTCGCACACCCTCAACGCCTACGACGAGGGCGGCTCCGTCGTGGTGGACCTGACGTCCTATCCGGCGCCGTTCGACGTCGCCGGGCGCGGCTCGGACGGGCCGTACGCGGCCGGCACGGCCAGGCTGGAACGCTGGACGATCGACCTGCGGCACGGGCGCGTACGGCAGCGGGTGCTGGACGACCGGCCGCAGGAATTCCCCCGCGTGCACGAGGGGCTGGTCTCCCGGCGGCACCGCTTCGGCTACACGGCGGCGGCCGCCGATATGACGGCCGCGTACCTGACGCCGGACGGCGGCGCCCCGCCCGACCGCGCCTTCTCCAACGCGATCGTCAAGCACGATCTGCTGCGCGGCGGCACCCAGGTGCACCGGCTGCCGAGGCAGGCGGCGGCGGGCGAGGCGGTCTTCGTGCCGCGGGATCCGCAGGACGCGCAGGCCGCCGAGGACGACGGATACGCGATCGCGTACGTCCACGATCCCGACCGGGGAGCGGCGGACCTGCTGATCCTCGCCGCGCAGGACTTCACCGGCGAGCCGGTCGCCCGGGTGCACCTGCCGGGGCGGGTGCCGCTCGGTTTCCACGGGAGCTGGATTCCGGACGCGTGAGCGCGGAGTCTTTGGGATCGTGGACGGTATGCATGCAAAGGACATCCTCATCGACGGCTTCGGCCGCATCCAGGAAGAAGTCCATGCCGCCCTCGACGGCCTCGGACCGGACGGACTGCACCACCGTCCGGCCCCCGACGCCAACTCCGTCGCCTGGCTCGTCTGGCACCTCACCCGGGTGCAGGACGACCACATCGCCGACGCCTTCGACCTCGACCAGGTGTGGCTCTCCCAGGACTGGGAGAAGCGCTTCGGACTCGACCTGCCCCGGCACGACACCGGCTACGGGCACAGCCCCGCCAAGGTCGCGAAGGTGCGGGTCGAGTCGGCCGCCCTGCTGACCGGGTACCACGACGCCGTCCACGAGCAGACGCTCGGCGCCCTGCGCGGTCTCGCCGCCAAGGATCTCGAACGGATCGTGGACGAGCGCTGGGATCCCCCGGTCACCCTGGGCGTCCGCCTGGTGAGCGTCCTGTCCGACGACCTTCAGCACATCGGACAGGCCGCCTATCTCAGGGGGCTGGTTCAGAGCGCCGCCGCGTAACCCGGCAGGACCACGTCCTCGATGAGGGCCTTGCGCTCGTCGAACGGGATGAACGCGCTCTTGAGGGCGTTCACCGTGACCGTGCGCAGGTCCTCGACCGTCCAGCCCGCCTCCTCGACCAGCAGGGACATCTCCCGGGTCATCGTCGTCCCCGAGACCAGCCGGTTGTCGGTGTTGAGGGTGACCCGGAAGCCCAGGTCCTTCAGCGCGGTGATCGGGTGCTCCGCGATCGAGGTGGCGCAGCCGGTCTGCAGGTTGGAGGTCGGGCACATCTCCAGGGCGATGCGGCGGTCGCGCACCCAGGAGGCGAGGCGGCCGAGCTTGCCGTCCACGATGTCCTCGGTGATGCGCACACCGTGGCCGATGCGCTGGGCGCCGCACACCTGCAGGGCCTGGTGGATGCTGGGCAGCCCGTGCGCCTCACCGGCGTGGATGGTGAAGGGCACGCTCTCGCGGCGCAGGTGCTCGAAGGCGTCCAGGTGGTCGGCGGGCGGGAAGCCGTCCTCGGCGCCGGCGATGTCGAAGCCGACGACGCCGGCGTCCCGGTAGGCGACGGCCACGTCGGCGGCCTCGCGGACCCGGTCGAACATCCGCATGCCGCACAGCAGGGTGCCGACGCGGACGGGGGTGCCGGCGGCGGCCGCCTTGGCCATGCCGGCGGCGAGGCCCTCCTGGACGGTCTCCACGACCTCGCTCAGGGACAGCCCGCCCTGGGTGTTCAGCTCGGGGGCGTAGCGCACCTCGGCGTAGACGACACCGTCGGCGGCGAGGTCGAGGACGTACTCCTCGGCGACCCGCAGCAGGCCCTCGCGGGTCTGCATCACGGCGAGGGTGTGCTCGAAGGTGGCTATGTAGCGGACCAGGTCGCCGGAGTTGGCGGCCTCGAAGTACCAGGCGGCCAGCTCGTCGGGGTCGGTGGTGGGCAGGGTGTGGCCGACCGCCGCCGCGAGCTCGACGACGGTGGCGGGGCGCAGGCCGCCGTCGAGGTGGTCGTGCAGCACCGCCTTGGGGAGGCGGCGGATCACTTCGGCGTCTACGCGCGTAGCAGTCATGGCGTGTCTTTCCTTGTGCAGGCGGTTCGAAACTGCGGGGGGCGTGCGGCGGGAGGAGCGCACGCGGGGGGGAGGAAGCTCAGCCGGCGGGCTGCAGCAGGTCCCAGCGGTTGCCGTACAGGTCCTGGAAGACCGCGACGGTGCCGTACGGCTCGTGGCGCGGCTCCTCCAGGAAGGTCACGCCGGCGGCGGCCATGCGGGCATGGTCGCGGGCGAAGTCGTCGGTGTGCAGGAAGAAGCCGACGCGTCCGCCGGTCTGGTCGCCGACGCGGGCCCGCTGTTGCTCGTCCTTGGCGCGGGCCAGCAGCAGGCCGGTGCCGGTGGCGTCGCCACCGGGTTCCACGACGACCCAGCGGGAGCCGTCGGGGCGCGGGGCATCCTCGGCCAGGTGGAATCCGAGGGCCTCGGTGTAGAAGCGGATGGCCTCGTCGTAGTCGTCGACGACGAGGGCGACCAGGGCGACGCGTCGCATCGGGACCTTCCGGTGGGGGTGGTTAGCGGGTGAGGTTATACGTAAAACCCTGCCGGCGCCAGTCCCGTTCTACGCGCGTTGTCCCGGGGTGGCCGCGAGCATCCCGCGGTCAGGGCCGCTCGTCGCCCTGGGCGACCTCGACCCGGTGGTGGAAGTCGGCCATGCCGCTGACCGAGGCCACGCAGGAGACGGCGGTGCAGGCGATGAGCAGCGCGGCGACCGGCCGGCCGGTGCGCCGGGCGCGGGGGGCGGCCAGCAGTGCCTGGACACGCTGCGGGACGGGACCCGTGGTCGCCGCGGCGGCGAAGTCGGGGCGCCCGGAGGCGGCGGGCCGGCCGGCGAGGGCCGCACGGGCGATGGCCCGGGCGGTGAGCCGGCGGTCGCCGACCGAACGCGCGGCGGCCTCGTCGGCGGCGCGCTCGGCGGCGAGGCGGATGGTGTCGCGGACCGGGCGCAGCGCGGGGTGGCAGTGGGCGGCGAGTTCGGCGGCGGCGAGGAAGTAGTGGTGGCCGCCCTCGTTGTGCGCCCGCTCGTGCGCGAACAGGGCCTCCCGCTCGGGGGCGTCCAGGCTGCGGAGCATCGCTGTGGTGACGACGATGCGGTGGGGGCGGCCGGGCAGGGCGTAGGCGTCGGGGCGGGACGAGTCCACCACGCACAGGTCACCGGCGGCGGGTCCGCGCCCGGCCTCCGTGCGGGCCGCGCGGAAGGCGCGGGTCTGGTGCAGCACCGAGCGGACCAGGGTCCAGCCGCAGACCGCCAGGGCGCCGACGGAGGTCGCGGCGGCGGGCAGGACGACCAGGTCGGAGGCGGTGTGCAGCGGATGGACCAGCTCGCCGAACGCGGCGAAGAGCGGGACCTCCAGCAGCCCGATGAGGACGAACGCGCCGAGCGCGGCCAGCGAGCACCCGGCCAGCACGATCGCACAGACGGTGACGGCCCACAGCGCGGCGACCGGGGTCAGCCGGGCCAGCGTCCGGCGGGCCAGGGCCGGCAGGGCGAACGGCAGCAGCAGGGGCAGCAGGAGCAGGGCGGTCATCGGTCGTCGGACTCGAGCAGGTCACGCAGGACGCGTTCGTCGTCCGGGTTGAGCTGGGCGACGAACCGGGCGAGGACGGTCTCGCGGTCGCTGTCGCGGTCCAGTTCGCTGTGCATCCGGCGGGCGGTGAGACCCTGGGCGTCCTGGACGTCCCGGACCGGGAAGTAGGCGTAGCCGCGGCCCTGGCGCCGGCGCTCGACGACTCCCTTGTCGTGCAGCCGGGTGAGGATCGTGGTCACCGTCGTACGGGCGAGGTCCGTGCCGAGGTTCTGCTGGACCTGTCCGGCCGTCCGGGGCGCGCCCGCGGCCCAGAGGGCGGCCAGGACGCTCGCTTCGAGTTCACCGGCCGGCCGGCGTTCGTCCTTCACGTCGTCGGTCATGGGAACGTTCCTCACCCCCGGAGTGGTATGCGGTCAGGGCAACCGTCTACAGAATAGTAGTCAACCGGGCCTTCGTACGGCTGTGCGGCCGCAGGGGACGAGGGGCCCGGTCAGGGCCGACGGTCGCCGGTGCCGCTCGGTCGGCTCCGGCCGCCGTGCAGGACGTCCAGTCGTCTCAGCTCCTCGCCGGTGAGGCGCAGGGCGCCCGCCGCGACGTTCTCCGTCAGGTGGTCCGGGTCGCCGGTGCCGGGGATGGCGAGGACGTGCGGACCCTGGTGCAGGGTCCAGGCGAGGCGGATCTGCGCGGGGCTCGCGCCGTGCGCGCGGGCGACGGCGAGCACCTCGTCGTCGTGGGTCGCGGTCGCCGCCCGTTCCGCGCCCTGACCGGCGACGGCGAAGAACGGCACGAACGCGATGCCGTGTTCGCCGCAGATGCGCACCATCTCGTCGTCGACGGGAGCGGGGCGGTCGAGGGCGTACCGGTTCTGCACGGACACCACCGGGGCGATCCGCAGCGCCTCGGCGAGGTGGCGGGGGCCGACGCCGGAGATGCCCAGGTGCCGGATCAGACCGGCCTCGCGCAGTTCGGCGAGGGCGCCGAAGTGCTCGGCGATCGACTCCTGGTCCATCCGGCGCAGATGGACGACGTCGAGGTGGTCGCGGCCGAGCTGGCGCAGGTTCTCCTCGACGTGGCCGCGCAGCTGGTCGGGCCGGGCCGGTGTGCCCCACTCGCCGTCGTGGTCGCGGACGGGGCCCACTTTGGTGGCGATGACGAGGCCGTCCGGGTACGGGCCGAGGGCGGTGTTGATCAGTTCGTTGGCGGAGCGCAGGGATGAGAAGTAGAAGGCGGCGGTGTCGATGTGGTTCACACCGAGTTCGACGGCCCTGCGCAGCACGGCGATCGAGCGGGCACGGTCGCTCGGGGTGCCGTGGTGGAAGGCGGCGCTGCCCGTCAGCCGCATCGCGCCGAACCCGATGCGGTGGACGGGCAGGTCGCCGAGTCTCCAGGTGCCGGAGGCGTCCGCGGTGATCGTTTCAGCGGTCATCCGGCGGAGTGTCGCACATCCGGCCCCCAGGACGGGGGGATTCAGCTCAGCGGCTTGTGCAGCACGGCCTTGCGGTGGCTGAACGCGTCGAGGGAGTACCGGCCGTGGTAGCTGCCCGTGCCGCTCTCCCCGACGCCGCCGAACGGCAGGTCGGAGACGGTGAGGTGGGCGAGGGGAAGGCCGTGGCCGAGACCGCCGGAGGAGGTTTCGGCGGCGATCCGCGCCCGGGTCTCCTCGGACTCGGAGAACACGTACAGCGCGAGGGGCTTGTCGCGGTCGTTGATGAAGTCGATCGCCTCGTCCCGGCCGGCCACGGTGACGATCGGCAGGATCGGGCCGAAGATCTCCTCCTGCATGACGGGCGACCCGGGGTCGACGTCGGCGAGGACGGTGGGGGCGATGTACCTGGTCGTGCGGTCGCTCGCGCCGCCGGCCGCGATCCGGCCGGAGCCGAGCAGTCCGCGGAGCCGGTCGAAGTGCCGCTCGTTGATGATCCGGCCGTACTCGGGCGAGGCCTCGGGGTCGGTGCCGAACAGCGACTCGACCGCGCGGACCAGCGCGGCCTCCAGCGCGGGGGCGGTCTCCGGGTCGGTCAGGACGTAGTCGGGGGCGACGCAGGTCTGGCCGGCGTTGAGGAACTTGCCGCGGGCCAGCCGGTCCGCGACCACGTCCAGGTCGGTGTCCCGGTCCACGAACACCGGGGACTTGCCGCCCAGTTCGAGCGTGACCGGGGTGAGGTGCTCGGCGGCGGCGCGCATCACGATGCGGCCGACGGTGCCGTTGCCGGTGTAGAAGATGTGGTCGAAGCGCTCGGCCAGCAGGGCCGTTGTCCGGGGGACGCCGCCCTCGACCACGGCGACCGCGTCGGTGTCGAGGTAGGCAGGGATCAGCTCGGCCAGCGCGGCCGAGGTCGCCGGGGCCAGCTCGCTGGGCTTGGCGACGACCGCGTTGCCGGAGGCCAGTGCGCCGACCATGGGGGCGAGCAGGAGCTGCGCGGGGTAGTTCCACGGGGCGATGACGAGGACGACGCCGAGGGGGTCGTACTGCGTCCAGGCCGTCGCGTCGGCGCCGAGGTGGGCCGGGACGGGCGCGGGCTCGGGCCGCAGCCAGTCCGGCAGGTGCTCCAGCGTGTGGTCGATCTCGCGGATCGTGAAGTCGATCTCGGTGCGGTAGGCCTCGGTGCGGCTCTTGCCGAGGTCGGTGTGCAGGGCGGCGGCGAGGTCGGCGCCGCGTTCCGTGAGCAGCGTGCGCAGGCGGAGCAGCTGGTCGGTGCGCCAGGCGACGGGCTTGGTGCGGCCGGTGCGGAAGGTGGCGCGCAGCCGGGCCACGATGTCGGCGGGCTGCTCGGGGGCGGGGTGTGTCACGGGGGCCTCGCTGGTGGTGCACGGGCGGTTGGGCCCGTGCCTGGGTCTCGGCAATCGGATGTAAAGACCAACCTTTCAGGTACTCAAGTTAATTCCGGTCGCGTTGCGTGACGAGGGTCACGGCGCTTCCGGGGCGAGCTCTCGCCGGCGCCGCTGCAGGAAGGCCCGTTCGGCCTCGCTTCCGGCCAGCTCGGCGGCCCTGCCGTACTCCGCCGCCGCCTCGGCGGTCCGGCCCAGGCGGCGCAGCAGGTCGGCGCGTACGGCGTGGAGCACGTGGTAGTCCGCGAGGGCGAGGGCGTCGACCAGACCGAGGGCCGCGGCCGGTCCTTCGAGCTCCGCCACGGCGACCGCCCGGTTCAGGGCGACGACCGGGGACGGGGCCACGGCCATGAGCTGGTCGTACAGGGTCACGATCTGCCGCCAGTCGGTGGCCTCGGCCGTGGGCGCGTCGCTGTGCACCGCGTGGATCGCGGCCTGGATCTGGTACGGCCCCGGCCGGTCCCGGCGCAGACAGCGGCGGACCAGGTCCTGGCCCTCGGCGATCAGCTCCCGGTCCCACAGCGCGCGGTCCTGCGCGGGCAACGGGACCAGGACGCCGTCCTGCCCCTGCCGCGCGGGCCGGCGGGACTCGGTCAGCAGCATGAGCGCGAGCAGGCCGGTGACCTCGGGTTCGTCCGGCATCAGGTCGGCGAGCAGCCGGCCGAGGCGCAGGGCCTCCGCACCCAGGGCGGGGTCGCCGGTGAAGCCCTCGTTGAAGATCAGGTAGACGACGGCGAGGACCCCGCCGAGCCGGTCGGGCAGATCGGCGTCGCGGGGCACGCGGTACGGGATGCCCGCGTCCCGTATCTTCGCCTTGGCCCGCACCAGCCGCTGGGCGAGGGTGGCTTCGGGCACCAGGAAGGCGCGGGCGATCTGGGCGGTGCTCAGGCCGCCGAGCAGCCGCAGGGTGAGGGCGACCCGGGAGCGGGGGGCGAGCGCGGGGTGGCAGCAGGTGAAGATCAGGCGGAGCCGGTCGTCGCGCACGGGGCCCTCCTCGGGCGGTGCGGCGGGCGTGCGCAGCCGGGCGGCCTCGGCGTGCCGGGCGTCCCGGGTGGACTCGCGGCGCAGCCGGTCGACGGCCCGGTTGCGTGCGGTGGTGATGATCCAGCCGGCCGGGCTCGGCGGCACGCCGGTCTCCGGCCAGCTGCGGACGGCGGCGGTGAAGGCATCCTGCACCGCCTCCTCGGCGAGGTCGATGTCGCCGAGGAAGCGGACGAGGACGGAGACCGCGCGCCCGTACTCGGCACGGAAGACGGCCTCGACGCCGGCGCTGTCCCGCACGGTGCCGACCCTCAGTGCTGGTCCACGAAGGGCCGTACCTCGATGGGCAGCGTGGTCGCCAGGGCGGCTTTGCGGCCCCACTCCAGGGCCTCGTCCAGGTCGGCGGCGCGGATCAGGCACAGCCCGCCCAGGTATTCCTTGCCCTCGGCGTAGGGGCCGTCGGTGATGAGGACGTCGCCGCCCTCGGGGCGCAGCACGGTCGCGGTCTCCGGGCCGTGCAGACCGCCCGCGAAGACCCAGGCGCCGGCGGCGCGCAGCTCGTCGTTGAAGGCCTCGACGTTGCGCATGATCCCGGCGAGCGCGTCCGCGGCGGGCGGCGTGCCGTCGGCCGGCTGGACCACACTGAGCAGGTAGTGCTTCATGACGTCCTCCTTGGCGTCTACAGGGTCTCTCGGGGTGCCTGACACCTCCTACACGAACGGCACGCCCGCGGATCGACACCGCGCCCCGGGAATTCTTCGGAAGAATCTTCGGCATGACCACCACCGCGCATCCGCTCGTCGTCCGCGCCCGCCGGCTCGCCACGGACCTGCTCGCCCCCCAGGCCGAGTGGGTCGACCAGGAGGGCGTGCCCGGGAGCCACATCGCGGCGGTGAAGCGGTCGGGTCTGCTCGGGGTGGTCGCGCCGGTCGCTTACGGCGGTTCCGGGGCGCCGCCGGCCGTGCTGCGCGAGACGGCGGAGATCCTGGCCGGGGCGTGCTGTGCGACGTGGTTCGTGCAGACCCAGCACCACACGCCGGTGCAGACTCTGGCGCAGAGCGAACTGCCGGTGCGGGAAAGGCTGTTGGGTCCCATGTCCCGCGGGGAGCTGCTGTCCGGGGTGGCCTACGCGCACCTGCGGGCGTATCCGCGCGTCCCGGTGCGGGTGCACCGGCAGGGGGACGGCTGGCGGTTCGACGGGACGGTGCCCTGGTACACCGGGTGGGGCCTGAACGACGTGATGCTGCTGGCCGGGATGACCGCCGCCGGTGAGGTCCTGTTCGCCTTCACCGAGGCGCGCGAGCAGCCGGGGCTGCGGGCGTCGGCGCCGATGCGGCTGGCGGCCCTCACCGCCGCGTGCACGGTGTCGCTGGAGCTGGACGGGCTCTGGCTGCCCGAGGAGGCCGTGGCGCTGCGGGCACCGTACGAGACCTGGGCGCCCGGGGACCGGGCCCGGACGCTGAACGCCCCTCCGGCCGTCTTCGGGCTCGCCGAGGCCGCCCTGTCACTGCTGGACGAGAGGACCGCGGAGCCCCTGCGGTCCCGGCTCGCGGACGTGCGCCGCCGGGCCTACGCCCTGGCCGACCATCCGGTGCCGCAGGAGCGGGCCGGCGAGCGCCTCGCGGTGCGCGCGGAGGCGTACGAGGCGCTGCGGACGGCCACCACCGCGGCGGTGGTGGCCGGTGGCGGCCGCTCGATGGCCCTGACCAGCCGGGCGCAGCGGCTCGCGCGGGAGGGGCTGTTCCTGCTGGTGCAGGGACAGACGGCCGAATCGCGTGAGGCGCATCTGCGGGCGCTGGTCCACGGGGAGGTGTCGCGCTCAGCGCCGCCGCAGTAGAGCGCGGGCCACGGTGTGCGTGCCCACCGCTGCCGCCGCGGCGAAGGCGAGGCCCTCCGCGAGGTCGCGGGGGCGGGCGGGAGGCAGGGCGCCGGCCCGGCGCAGGCGGGCGCGGGCCCACACGGTGAAGGGGAGCACCACCAGCGGTGTGGTCACGGACCCCGGCGTGTACCCGCGCACGGTCGCGGCCTGGGCCAGGTGGACCAGGCCGTGCAGGCCGAAGCCGTTGAGTGCCGTCCGGTATGCGGCGGAGCGGCCCCCGGTGCGCCGGCCGTCGGCGGCCGCCGCGGCCACCACGACGCCCATCGCGGGACCGCGGTGCCGAACTCGCGGCCGTCCACGGCCTCCATCTGCCGCCACACCGTCTCGGGCACCCGGGGGAACCGCTTGCGCAGCTCCGGCACATGGGTACGCAGCCAGCGCGGCAGCATGAGCAGTTCCTCGGTGTCGTGGACGGCCCGTGCGGCGAGCAGCCCCCAAGTGACCGCCCCGGGAACCTCGTTCGACCTGTCTGTCATGAACCCGAAGTCTGCCAGGGCGGGTTGATCATCCCGCGGACGGCACCCGCGCCGAGGGGGCGTCGGCCTCGCCGCCGGGGTGCGTCCAGAGCCCCTGAGCCGCGAGAGCACCTGTGCCGCGAGAGCCCCTGTGCCGCGCACCGGGGCAGGACACCCTCGCCGAACCGGTACGCCTCCAGACGCGGGTAGCCGGAGAGCACGAGCTCGTCGATGCCGAGGGCGTGGTACTCCTCGATCCGAGCGGCGACCTCGTCGTGGCCGCGGGTGAGGCCCGTACCGCCGCCGCGCACCAGGCCGAAGCCGGCCCACAGGCCGGGGTGGATCTCCAGGCCCCCCGGCCGCCGCGAGGAACCGCGCCGGCGTCGGCGGAGCCGAACAGCCGGACGATCTCCGCCGGCGTCCCGGCGCGTACGTCGACACCGCCGCGCTCGGCGGGCACGGTCACGGCGAGCGGCTTGCACCTATGCCGACCGGGCGCGGTCTCGCTCAACGCGGGCTGTGACGCACGCAGTTCGTCGACCGCCGTCCGGTCGCCCCGGTGGAGGTGGCGGGCACGGGGCAGGCGGACCGCTGAGGCCCGCCGGGTCAGGCACGGCCGTCGTCGTCCGGCCGGTCGACCACGACGAGGAAGGCGTCGGACCTCAGGTCCATCACCACGGTCGCGGGCTGTCCCTCGGCACGGCGGGCCGCCGCGTACTCCTCGGCCGGCCAGGACCCACGCGGCGCCCCGGCGGGGAATCGCTCCAACACCTTCGCAGCCATGACTGCCGGTCACCTCCAGCGATCTCGTCGGACGGAATGTACGTCCTGTACCTCTCGCCTGCCCCGGACAGCCGCGGACATGTCACCCGGCCGGGCGTTGCGGGGCGCCCGGGGAGGGAGACACGGCGGCCGTGCATCCGACCGGGGTACCCGGCGGGAAGAGCCCCGGGAACCACCGACGCGGAGGACCTGAGCGATGAACGACCACGAGCCGACGGAACGACTGCGCTGTCTGGTCACGGGCGCGACCGGCTACATCGGCGGACGGCTCGTGCCCGAGCTGCTGACCGCCGGGCACCGGGTGCGCTGCCTGGCTCGCTCCCCGGGCAAGCTCCGCGACCACCCGTGGGCGGACGAGGTGGAGATCGTCCGGGGCGACGTGACCGACGCGGGCTCGGTCGCCGAGGCGATGCGCGACGTCGACGTCGCCTACTACCTGGTGCACGCGCTCGGCTCCGGCAAGGACTTCGAGGCGGCCGACCGCCGCGCGGCCCGCATCTTCGGCGAGCGGGCGCGGGCGGCCGGCGTGCGCCGCATCGTCTACCTGGGCGGTCTCACCCCGGCCGGTGTTCCCGAGGAGGACCTCTCCCCGCACCTGCGTTCCCGCGCGGAGGTCGGCCGGGTCCTCCTGGCGTCGGGCGTACCGACCGCCGTGCTGCGTGCCGCGGTCGTCATCGGCTCCGGCTCGGCCTCCTTCGAGATGCTGCGCCACCTCACCGAACGGCTGCCGGTGATGGTCACGCCGAGCTGGGTGCACACCCGCATCCAGCCCATCGCCGTACGCGACGTGCTGCGCCTCCTCGCGGGCTGCGCGCGGCTGCCCGGTGACGTCAACCGGACCTTCGACATCGGCGGCCCGGAGGTCCTGACGTACCGGGACATGATGCTCCGCTACGCGCGCGTGGCGGGCCTGCCGCCCCGGGTGATCCTGCCCGTCCCGGTCCTCACCCCGGGCCTGTCCAGCCTGTGGGTGGGCCTCGTCACCCCGGTCCCGGCGTCCCTCGCCCGGCCGTTGACCGAGTCGCTGCGGCACGAGGTGGTCTGCCACGAGCGGGACATCACGCGGTACGTACCGGACCCGCCGGGGCATCCGCTCGGCTTCGACGAGGCGGTACGGCTGGCCCTGCGGCGGGTCCGCGAGGCGCAGGTGATCACGCGCTGGTCGTCGGCCGCGCTGCCCGGAGCGCCGAGCGATCCGCTGCCCACCGACCCCGACTGGGCCGGCGGCAGCCTCTACACCGACCACCGGGGAGCGGCCGTGGACGCCCCGGTGGACGAGCTGTGGCGGGTGATCGAGGGCGTCGGCGGCGAGAACGGCTGGTACTCCTTCCCCCTCGCCTGGAGCCTGCGCGGGTGGCTGGACCGGCTGGCCGGGGGGGTCGGCCTGCGCCGGGGCCGCCGGGACGGGCAGCGGCTGCGGGTGGGCGACTCGCTGGACTTCTGGCGGGTCGAGGAGATCGAGCGGGGCCGTCTGCTGCGGCTGCGGGCCGAGATGCGGCTGCCCGGCCTGGCCTGGCTGGAGATGTACGCCGAGCCGGACGGCGACGGGTGCAGCCGCTATCGCCAGCGCGCCCTGTTCCATCCGCACGGCCTGCTCGGACAGGCCTACTGGTGGGGCGTCTCCCCCTTCCACGCCGTCGTGTTCGGCGGCATGGCCCGCAACATCGCGCGGGCGGCGGCGCGACGCACCCCGGAGGGCGCGCCCGCCAGGTGATGCGGCGTCCGCCAGGTGGCGTCGGCGTCCGCCGGGCCGACCGGGCTGAGCCGTTGGCACCCGCTGCTGAGCCGTCGACACCCGCTGCCGGCACCCGCATCCGCCGGGCCCACCGAGCCGGAACCGCCCATCGTCCACCTCCCGCTGCCCGGAGCCGCACCATGTACGTCTCGCTCGTCCTGTTCACCGGCGACCTCCGTCTGCACGACCATCCGCCCCTGCGGGCCGCGCTGGCCGGGGCCCGCGAGGTGGTCCCCCTCTTCGTGCGCGACCGCGCCGTGGCGGAGGCGGGGTTCGCCGCGCCCAACCGGCTGGCCTTCCTCGCCGACTGTCTGCGCGACCTGGACGGGGGGCTGCGCGAGCGCGGCGGACGGCTCGTGGTGCGCTCCGGCGACGTGGTGAAGGAGGTCTGCGCGGTGGCCGCGGAGGCCGATGCCGACGAGGTGCACCTGGCGGCCGACGTCAGCGCCTACGCCGCGGCGCGGGAACGGCGGCTGCGGCGCGCGCTGGAGGCGGACGGGCGGCGACTGCACGTCCACGACACGGTGACCACGGCGGTGGTGCCCGGCTCGGTGACCCCGTCCGCCTCCGATCACTTCGCCGTGTTCACGCCGTACTTCCGCAGGTGGTCGGCGCAACGGCTGCGGGACCCGCTCGCGGCCCCCCGCTCGGTGCGCGTGCCGGACGGCATCGGCTCGGAGGGCCTGCCGTCCCGTGCCGCGCTGCCGGGGGTCTCACCCGGGCTGGCCACGGGCGGCGAGCGGGAGGGCAGGAAGCGGCTCGCCGCCTGGCTCCACTCGGGCGTGGCCGGCTACGAGGACGGGTACGACGACCTCGCCGGGGACGCGACCTCCCGGCTCTCGCCGCACCTGCACTTCGGCACCCTGTCGCCCGTCGAACTCGTCCACCGGGCGCGCCAGGCGGGCGGCCCGGGCGCGGAGGCGTTCGTACGGCAGCTCGCCTGGCGCGACTTCCACCGGCAGGTCCTCGCGGCGCGGCCCGCCGCGGCCCGTGACGACTATCGCACCCGGCACGACAGCTGGCGGTCCGAGCGGACCGCCCGTGCGGACATCGAGGCGTGGCGGGAGGGCCGTACCGGCTATCCGGTGGTCGACGCGGCGATGCGCCAGCTGCGGCACGAGGGCTGGATGCACAACCGCGGGCGCCTGCTGACCGCGAGCTTCCTGGCCAAGACGCTGTACGTCGACTGGCGCGTCGGCGCCCGCCACTTCCTGGAGTTCCTGGTCGACGGGGACGTGGCCAACAACCAGCTGAACTGGCAGTGGGTGGCGGGCACCGGCACGGACACCCGCCCGCACCGGGTCCTCAATCCCCTCGCCCAGGCCAGGCGGTACGACCCCGACGGCACGTACGTACGGCGCTGGGTGCCCGAGCTGGCGGGGGTGCCGGGCGGCGCGGTGCACGAACCGTGGAAGCTCTCGCCGCCGGACCGGGAGCGCATCACCGGCTACCCGGACCCGATCGTCGACCTCACCGAGTCCCTGGCCCGCTTCAAACACGCCCGTGGCCGCGACTGACCGAACGGTGAGACGGCGGGCGTGACCGGCGCTCGGCCGGCGGGGCGGGGCGGAACCGACGGACGGACGAGAGCCGGTGGACGTGGGATCGGCCACCGGCCGGCGGGGCAGCGCGCGTCGGCCTGCCATCCGCCTGGAACGGGCCCCGATCGGCCGGGGACAGATGTCTGCCGACCGGGGCGGGCGCCTGCCGTCTGGGGCGGGCGCCTACCGTCAGGGGCGGGCGCCCACCGTCTGGGGCAGGCGGCAGGGGCGGCAGGCGGCTGTAGCGGGCGCCTACCGACAGGGGTGGGCGGAGGCCTGCGGGTGGCGGGCGGCAGGCGGCGGACCGCCGCGGCTGTAGCGGGCGCCTACCGACCGGGGCGGGCGGAGGCCTGCGGGTGGCGGACGGCAGGCGGCGGGCGGCTGTAGCGGGAGGCGGTCTCCCGGTAGCAGGCGGCGGGACGCCGCGTCGGCTCGTGGGCGTCCCGCCTCACAGGACGCGCGGCCCGATGGCCGTCACGCACCGGCAGCGATCCGCCGGCCCCCGGAGGGGCTGAGCGCGGACCAAGCCGCCCGCGCCTCCCGCGGCCGTCACGCAGCAGCAGGGACGCCGTCGCCCCCTGGAGGGGCTGAGCGCGGGCCACGGGGCGCCGGCCGGGCTCAGCACGGACCAGGCCGCCCGCGCCTCCCGTGGCCGTCACGCAACCGACAGCGATCCGCCGGCCCCTGGAGGGGCTCAGCGCGGACCAGGCCGCGGGCTCGCCGCACGGCCGTCACGCACCGGCAGGGATGCGCCCGCCCCCCCCGGAGGGGCTCAGCGTGGGCGGGGCCGTCGCCCCGCTTCAGGGATGCGGCGGTCCGAGGCGCCGCGCGGTCCGGGGGCGGTGTGTCGTCGTCAGGAGGTCGAGCGCCTCGCGCAGGCCGGTGGGACGTGCCATGCCTCGGGCGGGACGCCCCGCCCAGCCCGGGCCCGCGAGCAGCACCAGTGGCCCGGCGCGGGCGCCCTTGACGCCCCACTCCATGGCCGCGATGTGCTCGGCCAGCGGCAGGCTCGCCGTGGAACGTGCCTGCGCCCACAGCAGCACGGCGGCCGGACCCACGCGCCGCACCGCCGCCGCGAGCGCCTCCGCCGGGACGGCGGCGCCGAACATGCGCGTCGGGACCGGGACATGGCTCAGCGCGGCGTTGAGCGCCTCCAGCGGGAGGGTGTGCTGCTCGCCGGGGACACAGGCCAGGACGACCGGCGCCGCGCCGGCGAGGTCGTCGGCCGGCCCGGCCTGCCGGGTGTGCCGGCGCAGGGTGGTGGAGACGTGCCAGGACAGCAGGTGCTCCACCTCGACGTACCGGTCGCCCGACGAAGCCCACTGGCGGCCCACGGCGTGCAGGGCCGGCACCATCACGTCCTGCCAGGCGGCCACCACCCCGTACGCGGTCACGACGGCTTCCAGCCGCTCCTCCAGGGCCGCTGCGTCCAGCCGCACGGCCGCACGGGCCAGGCCCCGGCCGTGCCGGCCCACGGAGGCCGGGGACGGGGTGCCGGACGTCCGTGGTCGCGCGGCCGGCGGGGGTACGGCCGGCGGGGGTGCGGCCGATGGGGGTGCGGCGGTGTCGCGGGCGGCGCCCCGGTCCGTGCGCTCGCGCGCGGCGCGCGCGGCTTCCGCGGGGGGCACGCCGGACGCGGTCAGCCGGCACATCGCCTCCAGCACCGCCACGTCGCCCGGCGCCCAGCGCCGGTGCCGGCCGTCGGTGCGGGCGGCGGGGCCGATGCCGTACCGACGGTCCCAGGACCGCAGCGTGGTGGGCGAGACGCCGAGCCGGCGGGCGAGCGCGCCCGTGGTCAGCCCCGGCTCCCCGGCCCCGGCCCTCTCCGGAGTACCCATGCGGCGACTATACGACGCACAACCGATGCGGGTTGAGGGGCCGGCGGACCGGCTCCCACGATGGGGGGCCAGGAGGAAGGGACAAGGCATGAGCCCCGGCACCGTCACCGTCACCGTCACCGTCACCGTCACCGTCACCGTCACCGGTAGCCCCGTCACCGCCCTCCGGGTCCGTAGCCACGCCGCACGGGAAGGAGCCGTCGTCATGAGCCCGCTTCCGACCGCCGTCCCGCCGGGCGGCGCCGTGGCATCGGCCGAGCGGTCCACCCGCCGGCCGCCCCGCCCGTCCACCGGGGGACCGTCCGCAGAGGAGTCGTTCGCCGAGGGCCCGCTCGCCGACGAGGAGCTGGCCCGGGGCCTGGCGGCCGGTGACGACGCCTGTCTCACCGCGGCCTACCTGCGCTGGTCGGGCCTGGTGCACACGCTGGCCCGGCGCTCGCTCGGCGACGCCGGGGAAGCCGAGGACGTCACCCAGCAGGTGTTCCTCGGCGCCTGGCGCGGGCATGCCGGTTACCGGCCCGAGCGCGGCGCGCCGGCCGGGTGGATCGTCGGCATCGCCCGGCACCGGATCGCCGACGCCCTCTCCGCGCGGACCCGCCGCGGCGAGTTGGCCGCCGCTGCCGCCGGGGTGCTGGCGCGGACCGAGCCGGACGAGGACCGGCCCGAGGCCGTGCTGGACCGGGTGCTCGTGCGCGCCGAGCTGGCCCGGCTCCCCGCGGACCAGCAGCGCGTACTGCGCCTCGCCTACTTCGAGGACCTCACCCAGACCCAGATCGCCGAGCGCACCGGGTGGCCGCTGGGCACCGTCAAGAGCCATGCCCGCCGGGGCCTGCACCGGCTGCGGCGCAACCTGTGCGCCGACGACGGGGCCTTCTGAGAGTCCCGCCGAAACGCCCGGAACGCCCGGGACGCCCGGGACGCCCGGAACACCCAGGACACCCGGGACACCAGGACACCCGGGACACCAGGACGCTGCACGAACGATGCGCATGCTGTCCACCGGCCACCGAACGCCCGTCGCCGCACGCATTCACACCTCTACACATAAAGAAGAAATAAGAGCAAAATGGGATAAGCGGCGCTTACCGCACTCCGCACCAGACGCGGTCCGGCCTGCACAGTCAAAGGAGACGAGTCATGGCCAACCTCCACAGGGGTGACATCTCCAGCCACCCAGATGTCTCCGAAATGCGCGACCGTTACGCCCGCATGCTCGGCGGGCGCGACGTGGCGCTCGTGGACGGGCCGGTGTTCCTGCTCGGCCTGTACTGCGCGGCATCGCCGTGGATCGTTCACTACGCGGCGAGCCAGCCGGCCCTCACGACCCACAACCTGATCATGGGAATCGCGATCGGCCTGCTGGCGCTGGGATTCACCAGGGCACCCGAGCGGATGTACGGCCTCAGCTGGGCCATGTGCGCCCTGGGCATCTGGATGATCATCGCCCCCTGGATCGTGGGCAGCAGCCCCGACACGGGCGTCATCGTCAACAACGTCGTCATCGGCGCACTGGCGATCGTCCTCGGGCTCGTATGCGCCGGCACGGCGGCGAGGAGCACACCCAGGCCCTAGGAGGAGACGCGGGGAAGGAAGCACAGGGAGCACCGGACACCGTAACGAAGGGAAGGGCCGGTCCGCTCGGGCGGACCGGCCCTTCCCCGCGCCCGCCTCAGCCGCCCGGCACCGTCCACGGCTCCTGCGGCAGGGTCCGGCCGGTCGCCGGCAGCGACGTCAGGCCGGCCGGCACGGCACCCACGGTTCGGGGATGTGACCGGGTCAGCCCGTCACGGCGAAGGAGATCCAGGCGTCCGGCGGCAGCTCCGGCCGGCCCGGCACCGGCCGCAGCTCGCGCGTCCAGGCGCCCCCGGCGACGTCCTCGGCGACGCGCTCCCAGAAGCACACGGCGGCCCGGTTGTCCTCCTGGAAGGCGATCTCCCAGGGCCCGGGGTGCCGCCCGAGCACCTCGCGCACCGCGCGCAGCCCGATGCCCCGGCGCCGTGCCCCGCGCACCACGAAGAAGCTGTTCAGCACCCGCACCGGGCCGTCCAGCCCGCGCACGAAGGCGAGTCCGGCGGGGCGCTCGCCGCAGGCCAGCAGGTACGGCACCCAGCCGGGCGCGGTGAAGGCGTGTTCGAGGCGGTCGCTGCGGAAGCCACCGTCGGCGCCCGGCAGCACGCCGTGGAACTCGGACAGATCGTGCCGGAACATCAGCCACAGCCGTTCCACGGTGGGCCGGTCCTCGGCGGTCGCGAGACGGACGGAGACGTCGGTCGTGTGTATGTCGGTCATGAAACGGATCCTCCCCGGCGGACGGGGTCCGGGCCGGGGAGGATCGCACGTGCACGGGTAAATCTAGCTCACCGCGACGACGTCGTACTCCTCGCTGACCTCTTTCGCACCGAACGGCCACACCTTCTCCGTCCGCGCCCAGACCAGGAAGGCCACACAGCCGAGGGCGAGCCAGGCCAGGGACCACTCGATGGGATGGCGGCCCGGCGAGTTCTCGTCGGCGTACCCGTAGATGACGCACCAGCCGGCGAAGGCGACGACGCTCGGGAGGGGGTACAGCCACATCCGGTAGGGGCGGGGCAGTTCCGGCTGCCGTCGGCGCAGGACGGACAGGGCGACGATCTGGGCGAGCGCCTGGACGATCACCATCACCGTGGTGAGCAGCTGGATCAGGGTGGCGAGGTCGGTGTGGCGGCCGATGAGGAACCCGACGGCGGTGATCACGCCCATCGTGGCCAGTCCCAGCATCGGGAAGCGGTGCTTCGGGTGCAGCCGCTCGTACGGCCGGAAGAAGACCCGGTCGCGGGCCGCGTCGTAGGGCACCCGGGAGCCGCCCAGCAGGCCGGTGAACACCGAGGCGAAGGCGGTGACGAGGATGAGCACGGTGACCGTGTCGGCGGCCCCCTTGCCCCAGGTCTCCTCCAGCACCGCGGAGGCCACCGAGGTGGAGGCGATGTCGTGCGGGTCGGTCATCCGGTGCCAGTCGACGACGCCGAGGGTGCCGATCTGCAGCAGCAGGTAGATCGCCATGATGCCGAGGATGGAGAAGAGGATCGAGCGGGGCAGCGTACGGCCCGGGTTCTTGATCTCGGCACCCATGTAGGCGGTGGTGTTGTAGCCGAGGTAGTCGTAGATGCCGATGGTCAGGCCCCCGGCGAAGCCGAGCCAGAAGTGGTCGCTCGTCAGGTCGAAGGCGTGGGCCGGGTAGGTGAAGGCCAGGTGCGGGCTGAAGTCGGTGGCCGCCGCGACGATCACCAGGAGCACGGATGCGATCATCACCGTCCACATCACGGCGGTGATCCGGGCGATGTGCTCGATGCCGCGCCAGAGCAGCACCACGACCAGGACGATGACACCGAGCCCGATCAGATCGCCCTCCGTGCGGCCCAGCCCCGGGGCGAGATAGCCCAGGTACTGGACGAAGCCGACCACGCCCGTGGACATGATCAGCGGGATGAAGAGCATCGCCGTCCACACGAAGAGGAACGGCATGAGGCGGCCGGTGCGGTACTGGAAGGCCTGGCGCAGATAGACGTAACTGCCGCCGGAGCCGGGCATCGAGGCGCCCAGCTCGGCCCAGACCAGTCCGTCGCACAGCGCGAGGACCGCCCCCGCGACGAACCCGATGACCGCCTGCGGACCGCCGAACGCGGCGACCATCAGCGGGATGGTCACGAACGGGCCGATGCCGCACATCTGGCTCATGTTGATGGCCGTCGCCTGGAACTGGCCGACGCGACGGACGAATCCACCCGTGGGTGGCGGGCTACCGGACATGGGGACTCCTGACGCGACGCGCGCTCGACGGCACCCGGCGGGGCCGACTGGCCGATAAAGTTAAGGAGCCTTACTAGACGCGTCAAGTATGCGCGGGGAATGCACGAGAATGGTGCGATGGCCGCCGGTGACGTCATGGATCAGCACGAACAGCCCTGGAGCCGCAGGCGTCTGCGCAGCACCAACGAGCGGCTCCTGCTGGACCGGCTGCGCGCCCTCGGCGCCGCGTCACGTGCCCAACTGGCCCGGGAGACCGGCCTGTCGAAGCCGACGGTCTCCAGCGCTCTGGCCTCGCTGGAGAAGGCCGGTCTGGTCCACGAGGCGGGCACCCACGCCCCGGAGCGCGGACGCACGGCCGTGCTCTACGCCCCCGACCCGGCCGCCGGGTACGCGCTCGGCGTGGACATAGGCCGGGGCTGGCTGCGGGTGGCGGTGGCCGACCTGGACGGCTCTGTCGTCGCCCGGTCCGACGTGCGCAACCGGGCCCGGGCCTCGGCCGCCCTGGCCGGACTGGTCGTGGACACCGCCCGCCAGGTGATCGCGAACTCGGGCGTGGACCCGGCGGAGGTGGTGCACGGGGTGGTCGGCACCCCGGGGGTGTACGACGAGCAGCGGCGGCGGGTGCGGTACGCGATGCATCTGCCGGGCTGGGGGCGCGCCGGGCTCGTCGACCGGATGCGCGAGGAGCTGGGGGTGCCCCTGGAGGTGCACAACGACGCCAATCTGGCGGCTCTCGGCGAGTACACCTTCGGCGTCGGCGCGGGCAGCCGGCTGTTCGCGTACCTGCTGATCGGCACCGGTCTCGGCATGGGGGTCGTCAGCGAGGGCCGGCTGTTCACGGGGGCGCACGGGCTGGCCGGGGAGATCGGCTTCCTGCCCTGGCCGGGGCGGCAGAAGCCGGAGCGTCTGGAGGACGCGGTGTCCGGCGTGGCGGTGGTGGAGGCCGCCCGGCACTTCGGGATGAGCGGGCAGCTCACGGCGAAGGCCGTCTTCGACGCGGCCCGGCGGGGCGATCCGGCCGCGGTGCGGGCGGTCGAGCTGGAGGGCGAGCGGATCGCGCACACCGTGGCGGCTGCCACCGCCGTGCTCGACCCGGACCTCGTGGTGCTCGGCGGCGGCGTCGGCCACAGCGTCGACCTGCTGCTCGGCCCGGTCCGGGACCGGCTGCGCGCCCTCACCCCGCTGCGCCCGCGGATCGCCCCGAGCCGGCTCGGCGAGGACGCGGTGCTGCTCGGGGCGGTCGCCACGGCGCTGGACACGGCCAGGGAGCTGGTCTTCGCACGCCGAACGGCCGAAACGCCGGCGGGTCACCGCCCCTGACGGCCACGGTCGTTGACACTCTCGGTACGGCGCCCTAGCGTGCCTCCGGTTAGTAAAGTTTCCTAACTTTACAAGGCTGGAGACCGCCGTGTTCCGTCGCCCCGCCCCCCGCCGCAGGCTCGTCACGGCCGCCCTGGCGTTCGGCCTGCTGGCCCCGCTCACCGCCGGCGCCTGGGACGCGGCACCGCGGCAGCGTCCGGCCCGGATCACCCCCGTCCCCTCCGCCGCCGGCACCGCAACCCCGCTCGCCGGCTACGCCATCCAGTCATCGGCGAAGGTCGACGACTCCCCTGAGGCCGTCTCCTCTCCCGCCTATCCGGCGACGGACTGGTACCCGGCGGGTCCCCGGTCCACGGTGCTGGCCGCGCTGCTCGCCGACGGCGTGTACGCCGACCCGTTCCACTCCACGAACCTGCAGAAGATCCCGCGCGCCGACTTCCAGGTGCCCTGGTGGTACCGGTCCGACTTCACCCTCGAGGACACCGCCCGGCGCACCTCCCTCGACGTCAGCGGTGTGATCTCGGCCGCGGACGTCTACGTCAACGGGCACCAGGTGGCCCGGGCGGCGGACGTCACCGGCGCCTACACCCGGCACGAGCTGGACGTCACCTCGCTGGTCAGGGCCGGCACCAACACGGTCGCCCTCCGGATCAGGCCGAACGATCCGGACAAGGACCTCACCATGGGCTGGCTCGACTGGCTGCAGCCGCCGCCCGACCGGAACATGGGCATCGTCCGCGACGTCGTGGTCCGCAGGGGCGGCCCGGTCGCGCTGCGCGACGCGCACGTGGTCACCGATCTGGCCGTGCCGTCGCTGGCCACGGCCGACCTGACGGTGCGGGCCCGGGCCCGCAACGACTCCGGCGGCGCGGTCACGGCCGAGATCTCCGGCCGGGTCGCCGGCACGCGTTTCACCAAGGCCGTCGCGCTCGCCGCCCACGAGACGAAGACCGTCACCCTCTCCCCCGCCGACGTGCCCGGCCTGCACCTGACCTCGCCGAAGGTGTGGTGGCCGGCCGGCATGGGCGACCAGCCGATGTACGACCTCGACCTCACCGCCACCGTCGCCGGCACCACGTCGGACACCGCGCACACGGCCTTCGGGATCCGCGACGTGCGGGCACCGTTGAACTCCGACGGCGCCCGCCAGTACCGGATCAACGGCCGCCCGCTGCTGGTCAGGGGCGGCGGCTGGTCCCCGGACGAGTTCCTGCGCTGGGACCGCTCCTACGCCGAGGACCGGCTGAAGTACGCCGTCGACCTGGGCCTGAACACCATCCGCCTGGAAGGCCACCTGGAGCCCGACGAGTTCTTCGACCTGGCCGACCGTCACGGCGTCCTCACGCTGCCGGGCTGGGAGTGCTGCGACAAGTGGGAGGGCGACGTCAACCCCGACGGCTCCGGGGAGAAGTGGAGCGACGCCGACCACGCGGTCGCGAAGGCGTCCATGGCCGCCGAGGCCGCCCGGCTGCGCGACCACCCGAGCGTGCTCTCCTTCCTGATCGGCAGCGACGCCGCCCCGGACGCGACGATCGAGAAGGACTACCTGGACGCCCTGGAGGCCGCCGACTGGCCCACCCCCGTGGTCCCCGCCGCCTCCGAGAAGTCCTCACCACGGCTCGGCGCCTCGGGCATGAAGATGACCGGCCCCTACGAGTGGGTGCCGCCCGGCTACTGGTACGCCAAGCGCGAGGGCGGAGCCACCGGCTTCAACTCCGAGACCAGCGCGGGCCCGAGCATCCCCACCCTGGACACCCTGCGGCGGATGATGACGCCGGCCGAGCTCGACTCGCTCTGGAAGGACCCTCAGGCACGGCAGTACCACCGCTCGCCGTCCTCCGTCTTCGGCACGCTCAAGATCTACGACAAGGCCCTCACCGGCCGGTACGGCGCCCCCACCGGGCTCACCGACTACGTCCGCAAGGCCCAGCTGGCCCAGTACGAGAACGTCCGGGCCCAGTTCGAGGCGTACGGGCGCAATGCGACGGACACCAGCCGGCCCGCCACCGGGGTGATCCACTGGATGTTCAACAGCGGCTGGACGTCACTGCACTGGCAGCTCACGGACCGCTACCTCGATCAGAACGGCTCCTACTTCGGTGCGAAGAAGGCGAACGAGCCGCTGCACATCCAGTACTCCTACGACGACCGCTCGGTCGTCGTGGTGAACCGCCGGCACACGCCGGCGCGGGGGCTCACCGCACGGGCCACCCTGTTCGACCCGGACGGCACGCAGAGGTACGACAAGAGCATTCCCGCCGTCACGGTGGACGGCGACGGGGCGCACGCCACCCCCCTCACCCTGCCGTCCTCGGTGAGCGGGCCGGCGCGCACCCGTCTGCTGCGCCTGGTGCTGACGGACCCGGCCGGCAACGAGGTCAGCCGGAACGTCTACTGGCTGTCCACCCGGCCCGACACCCTCGACTGGAACGGCAGCACCTGGTACTACACGCCGACGACGAGCTACGCCGACCTCACGGGGCTCGCCTCGATGGCACAGGTCCCCGTGTCCGTGACGGCGGCGACCACGACGGCGGACGGCACCTCGACCACGACGGTGACCCTGCGCAACAGCGGGAGCGGTACGACCCCGGCGCTGCTGACGGACGCGCATCTCGTCGACGACCGGGGGGCGCCGGTGCTGCCGGTGCGCTGGTCGGACAACGAGGTGAGCCTGTGGCCGGGTGAGTCGGTGACGCTGACCGCCACCTACCGGACGGCCGGCCTGCGCGGATCGGCGCCCCGGGTGCGCGTGTCCGGCTGGAACACGCCGGAGCGGACGGTGCCGGCGGCGTGACGGAACGGGGGCGGGCCGGGCGGCCCGCCCCCGGCCGGTTCAGCTCACGTCGAGCGCGGTGTCGTCCACGACGAACGAGGTCTGGTACTTGGAGCCCTCGGTGCCGGTGAACTTCAGGGTGACGGTCTGCCCGGCGTAGCCGCTGAGGTCGAAGCTGCGCTGGGTGTACCCCGAGGCGGCGTTGAGGTTCGAGTACGTCGCCAGGGTGCCGAGGACCGTGCCCGAGCCGTTCAGGACCTGGACCTTGAGCGTGTCGTAGGCCGTGCCGGTCGTGGTCTCGTCCGTGTCGACGTGCAGGTAGAAGCTGAGCCTCGCCGAGCAGCCGGACGGGACGGTCACCGACTGGGAGAGGGTGTCGGTGGTGGCGGTGCCCATGCCGTCGAGCCAGGCGTAGTACGAGCCGGAGCGGGGCGACTCGCCGCTGGAGCTGGTGATGACACCGCTGGTGGCGCTCCAGGTGGAGTTGCCCGACTCGAAGCCGCTGTTGCCGAGGAGCTGGGCGGCCGTGCAGGTGCCGGTGCCGCCGCCGCCTCCGCCGCCGCCGCTGCCGGTGCCCGCGCCGGCCAGCCAGGCGGTGGCGTTGAGGGCGAGGGCCGCGTTGGTGGCGCCGGAGTCGTTCCAGCCGTCGTACAGGGTGTTGCCGGACTGGCCGGTGCCGTCGTCGATCGGCGAGCTGTCGCCCCAGAAGGCGATGCGGCCGCTGCCGAAGGTGCTGGTGAGGAAGAAGGCGCCGGTGTTGCCCGAGTAACCGCTGCGGTAGACAAGGCCCTTGACGGAGGAGTTGTCGGCGGGCTTGAGGGTGGCGGTCGTGCCGTTGGCGAACAGGCTCTTGGTCACCGTGCCGAAGGACCCGTGCAGCACGGGGTCGGTGCTGTCGCTGATCGCGGCCGGGTAGCCGGAGGCGATGTTCAGCGAGTCGATCGAGAAGCCGAACGGGTCGGTGGAGTCGACGCTGTTGTTCGTCATCAGGTCGTTGAGGATCTTGACCGCGTCGGCACCGTCGTTGTTGCGGTCGGAGCCGGTGTGGTCGGAGACCATGAACAGGCCGCCGCCGTTCTTCACGAAGTTCATGATCGCCGTCTTCTCGGCGCTCGTGAACAGCGTGTTGGGCTCCGGCAGGACCAGCGTGTCGAAGTTCGACAGGTCGGTCGAGGACGAGCCGCCGTAGCTGAGGCTGGAACCGGACGGCAGCGTCTTCAGGCTGTATTCGCCGGTCTTCTGCAGCGCCACGCCCCAGGAGGACAGGGCGCCGGTCCAGTCGGTCTCGGCGGACGGGGAGGAGTCCTGGCCGAGGGGATCGGGCTGGCTGGTGGAGATGATCCAGTCGGCGTTGCCGGCCGTCTCGGCGTGGGCGTTGTCGAACAGGATGCGGTGCGTGGTCGCCGCGTGGGCGGCGGTGCCGCCGCCGAGCTGGACGGCGGCTCCGGTGAGGAGCAGCCCGAATCCGGCCAGGGCGGTGGTGAGTCTGCGGCGGGATCTCCTGGATCCAAGCATCCGGCGAACCTCCATGAGGGGTGGGGAGAGGCGGTGCGGGCGCCAAGTCTGCGCGCGTAGAGCCTGGTTGAGAGTTCTACACGCGTCGATTGGTTGAAAGGTACATGGCATGAAGGCCGGGTGAACAGAAACTCCCGGTAATAAGCGGATCGGAGTGCCTGCGCCCACAGCGGGCAGATGCTGGGTGGGGATCCTGTCGAAAAGGGGTGGACATGGAGATCTCGGGCATCATCAGTGCCATAGTCATCGGGCTCATCATCGGTGTGCTCGGCCGGCTGGTCGTCCCCGGCCGGCAGCACATCGGCATCCTGTGGACCATCGTGGTCGGCATCGTGGCCGCCCTGCTCGGCTCGGCCATCGCCGCCGGGTTCGGGGTCGCGAACACCAAGGGGCCCGACTGGATCGAGTGGTTCATCCAGATCGCCCTGGCCGCGCTGGGCGTCGCGGCGCTGGACCGGGCCCGGCTACGCCGCTGATGCAGGGCTCAACTCCCGTACAGATAAGGGGTCGTGGTGGTCAGCGGATGGAAGCCGAGGCGCTCGAGGATCGGGCAGCTCAGGGGTGAGGCGTCGACCTGGAGGTAGCGGTGGCCGTGGGCGGCGGCGACGCGGGCGCGGTGAGTGACCAGCGCGCGGTAGACGCCCCGGCCCCGCCAGGCCTCGACGGTGCCGCCGCCCCACAGCCCGGCGAACCGGGCGCCGGGCACCAGCTCCATCCGGGCGGCCGCGACGGGTTCGTCCCCGGCGAGCGCGACCACCGCGACGACCGTGCCGGGGTCGGCGGCGAGGCGTGCGAGCATCCGGTGCCGCAGCCGGGAGCCGTCCGTGCCGAAGACCTTCGCGTGCACTCCCACCACGAGGTCGACGCCGGCCGGGTCGGTGGCCCGCACGAGACGGATGCCCGGGGGCGGTCCGGCGTCCGGGGCGATCCGCCCGGCCTCGCCGATCATCAGCGTCTCCTCGGGCCCGGCCCGGAATCCGGCGGCGGCGAGCCGGGCCCCGAGATCGGCCGGCCGGTCGTGGCCGTAGAGCTTCCACTCGAAGTCGCGCCCGAGGGAGGTGAAGCGGGCGATCTGCGCGGCGATCGCCCGGTCCGCGCGCGCCGGGTCCAGATCGGACCAGAGCACGCCGTTCCAGCCCCGGGCGTCCGCGACCTGCCGCACCACCGCGCCGGACCGCTCGATCCGGGCACCGGGGCCGTCGGGAGCCGCGTGCTCGCGCATCTCGCGGTCGTAGTGCGCGAGTACCGCCGTGTGATCCATGGACCCAGCTCAGCAGGAACGTTCCCGGCGGGCAACGGGGTTGTCGTCCGCGGGCCGTACGGCGGCCAGGTAGGCGCTGAGCCGGTCACGGTTGCGGGCCAGACAGTCGATGCGGGACTGGATGCGGTCGATGTGCCCCTGCAGCAGGGCGGCCGTCTCGGGGGTGACGCAGGCGGCGGGCGGATGCAGCTCGCCCGGCCCGGAGAGGTACGGCAGGATCGCGCGGATCATCTCGGTGGTCAGACCGGAGTCCAGCAGGCCGCGGATCTGCCGGACGTCGGCGACCGCGGACTCGGCGTAGCCGCGGTAGCCGTTGGCGCCCCGCTCGGGGTGCAGGAGGTCCTGTTCCTCGTAGTAGCGCAGCAGCCGGGCCGGGACGCCCGTGCGGCGCGAGAGTTCACCGATCCGCATGGCCGCCTCCAGGTCCGCGCTTGACCTTCACACTGATGTCAGGCTCCGACCATGGTCGCATGACCGTGACTTCCACTTCCTTCCAGGTCAGGGACGGTGCATTGCCGTGGCCCGGGCTCCTGGCCCTGTCCTGCGCCGCGTTCACCGCCGTCATGACGGAACTGCTTCCGGCCGGCCTGCTGCCCGCGATGGCGCGGCCGCTCGGGGTCGCCGAGTCCCGGATCGGATTCCTGGTCACCGCCTACGCGGCGGCCTCCTTCCTGGCCGCCTTCCCCGTCACCGCCGCCCTGCGCGGGCTGCCTCGGCGCCCGGTGCTGTACGGCGCGCTGCTGGGCTTCGCGGTCAGCGACGCGCTGGTGGCGCTGTCGTCGTCGTACCCGCTGACGTGTGCGGCCCGGCTGCTCGCCGGGGCGACGGGCGGCACGCTGTGGGCGATGCTGGTCGGCCACGCGGCCCGGATGGTGCCGGCCGAGCGCCGCGGCCGGGCCATCGCGATCGTGCTCGCCGGAATCACCCTGGCCCTGGCGCTCGGGGTGCCCGCCGGCACCGCGCTCGCCGGCGCGGTGGGCTGGCGGGCGGCGTTCGGGGCGCTGGCCGGGTTCGCCGTCCTGCTCGCGGGATGGGTACGGCTGCGGGTGCCGGACTTCCCCGGCGAACCGGCGCACGCGCGCGTGCCCCTCGCCCGGGTGGCCCGTCGGCCCGGGATCCGCCCGGTGCTGTCCGTGACCCTGTTCCTGCTGCTGGGGCACCAGGTGATGTACACGTACGCCGCCCCGTTCGCCGAGCATGCCGGGTTCGGGCGCACGGGCCTGCTGCTCGCGGTGTTCGGGGGCGCCACGGTGGCCGGGATCTGGGTCGCGGGGGTGCTGGCCGACCGGCGGCTGCGCGGCACGCTGCTCGCGGCGCTCGCCCTTCTCGCCGGTGTGCTGGCGGCGCTGGGGCCGGCCGCCGTGGTGCATCCGCTGCTGCTCGGCGCCGTCGCCCTGTGGGGGGTCGCCTTCGGCGGCGCGCCGACGCTGATCCAGACGGCGCTGGTCGACGCCTCGGGTCCGGCCGACGCCGATGTGGCGACCTCGCTGCAGACCACGGTGTACAACGCGGGGATCGCCGCCGGTTCGCTCACCGGCGGCGTGGCGCTCGACACTCTGGGCGCCGGGGCGCTGCCCTGGACGGCGCTGCCCCCGGTGCTGCTGGCGCTCACGACGGTCGCGGTGGGCCGCCGGCACGCCTTCCCCTCCGCCCGGCGCGCCGTTGCCCGCGAGGCAGGGACCTCGGCCGGGCCGGTACCGGTGGCCGTGGCCCGCGTGGCCGGAGATCATGACGCGAGGAGGTCGGTGGCCGATGGTGAAGGACGATGAGCTGCGGCACCTGCGCCGCTGTGTGGAGCTGGCGGCCGAGGCGCTCCAGGCCGGGGACGAGCCCTTCGGGTCGGTGCTGGTCGGGGCGGACGGCACGGTGCTCGCGGAGGACCGCAACCGGGTGGCCGGCGGAGACCACACCCGGCACCCGGAGTTCGAGCTGGCCCGCTGGTCGGCCGCGCACCTGACTCCCGGGGAGCGGGCGGCGGCGACCGTGTACACGTCCGGTGAGCACTGCCCCATGTGCGCGGCGGCACATGCCTGGGTGGGGCTCGGCCGCATCGTGTACATCGCCTCGTCCGCTCAGCTCACCGCCTGGCTGGACGAGCTGGGCGCCCCGCAGGCGCCGGTGCGGGCGCTGGCCGTGCGGGAGGTCGCGCCCGGCGTGGCCGTCGAGGGTCCGGTGCCTCAGCTGGTGGCGGAGGTACGGGCCCTCCACCACCGCTTCCGCACGCGACACGCCTGAGTGCCGGCCGAGTTCGAGAGCGGCGACGCGGGGCACCCGCACCCGGGCGTGCGCGCGGACCGGCCCGGTGCACATCGGCTCACCCGTTCGACTCACGCCCTGACCCCATGAGTTGGGCGCCCACGGTACGTCCACCACCGTTTCCCCGCGGACCGCGCCTGTGCGCCAACACGTGGACCGCGCCGGAGACTCACCCCAGTTCGAGCGTGGTGACGCCGAACACCCGCTCGCGGGCGTGCTCGCGGACCGGTCCGGTGTACATGCGGGCGGTCTCGAACGAGGCGCGGAATCCGGCCTCTTCGGCGAGCGCGACCCCGGCCGCGTTGGGCTCGGGCACGTCGATGGCGACCTCGCGGCCGGCGACGTCGGCGGTGAGGGCGGCGAACAGGGCCCGGGCGTCGTCGGCGGTGTCGGCGAAGAGGGGGCCGATGCGCAGGCTGTCGTGGCCGGGGCGGATCACGCCGTAGCCGGTGAGGCGTCCGCCGTCGTGCCGGACGAGGGCCCGGTGGCCGGGGCCGGTGAGCCACTCGGCGAGGAAGCGCGGACGGTCGGCCGGCGAGCAGGCTCCGTCGTAGGCGGTGATCGCGGCCAGGTCGGCGGGTCCGGCCGGACGGATGCCGGCGGGCGCCTCGGCCCCGGGGGCGGTGCCGGAGAAGCGGACCGTGCGGTAGGCGAGTTCGAAGCCGGACTCGCGGTAGTTGTCCTGCTGGGCGACGACTCCGTCCAGACCGACGGTGCGTTCCCCCGCGTGGGCCAGCGCGGTCTTCCAGGTGGTGAGGCCGTGGCCCTGGCCGCGCAGGTCCGGGCGGACCAGGTAGCAGCCGAGGAACGCGTAGCCGGCGCCGTAGTTGACGACGGAGACGGCCGACACCGGCTCCCCGTCGATCCGGCCGAGGAAGAACCCGTCGGGGTCCTGGGCGAAGAACGCGGGCCCGTCGGACAGCCCGGGGTTCCAGCCCTCCGCGGCCGCCCACCCGCTGATCACCGGCCAGTCGGCGAGGGTGGCCTGGGTGACGACGAGGTCCTGGGGGGCCGCAGCGGTCATCGGTGCGCTCCGTTTCGGTCGGGGTCGGAGTGACGTGCCGCATCCTTCCCGATCAACAGGGGCCCCCGCCATGGGGAGATCAGCCGTTGCGGACCGCACGAGACCCCACCGGGCCGGCGTCCGGTGGGGCCTTGGAGGGGGTGGGTCAGCCGGCGCGTCCGGGACGGAAGCGGCGGTAGAGCGCCACGCCGGTGAGCAGCAGCGCGGCGCTGCCGGCGACGGCCGGAGCGGTGAGGTCCGTGCCGGTGTGCGCCAGCGTGGACGTCGCCTGCGGGGCCGCCGGGGCGGGCGTCCGCGGAACGGGGCGGTGCCGCACGGGGGCCGGGGGCTTGGGGGCCGGGCTGGGGGTGGCGGACTGGTCGCCGGGGCCGTTGACCGACTGGTTGCCCGTCGCCGGGTTGCCGATCCCGACCACGTCGACGCTGTTTCCGGTGACGTTCACCGGGAGGTCGACGGGGAGCTGGATGCCGTTGCCGGAGAGCACGCCGGGCGAGTCCTTCGTACCACCGTGGGCCGAGGCTCCGCCGGAAGCGGCCGTGCCACCCGTGCCGGCTCCCCCGCCGGTGTTCGCGCAGGCGTTGCCCGCGGCCGGATTGAGCAGCCCCACGACGTTCACGGTGTTGCCGCACACGTTGACCGGGACATGCACCGGGAGCTGGACACCGTTGCCGGAGATCAGCCCCGGCGAGCCGGCCGCCGAACCCTCGGCGCCGGCGCCGTCGGCCGCGAAGGCGGCGGACACCGGCAGCGCCACGGCCATCGCGCCGGACGCGGCGGCGACGGCCAGCACACCGTTACGAGTAGCCCGTCTCATAGGTTCCCTGCCTTCCAGACTTCGTCGCGGGCAGTCGCCCGCACCTCTTGAAACGCAGAGGAACCATCCGAGTTATGGCTAATCGGTCTTTCACCCCATCGAGCGACAGTGTTATCGAACTGCCTGCAAAGCGGCTCAATGATCATCAAGGGGAGCGAAGAGTACGGCACCGGGAGCGGTCCCGCTCGCCCGGAGGCGGGCCGTCCGGGGCCCGCTTATGGTGATCGTAAGGACGCTGTCCCCGGTCCGCGGCGAGCGCCCCAGGAGGCTGTCGATGCTGGCCAACCTGTCCACACGGCCCGCGGTGCGGCGTTGCGCGGGCGCCGGAGTCCTCGCCCTGGCGCTGATCGGGGCCGGACTGCCCGCGGCCGCGGCCGACGGGTCACCGCCCGACCTGACCCGGTTCTACCGGCAGAAGCTGACCTGGGGTGCCTGCGCGGGCCCGGACATGCCGAAGGACCTGCAGTGCGGGAAGGTCACCGTCCCGCTCGACTACGCCCGGCCGCGCGAGGGCACGCTCGACCTGGCGCTGGCCCGCTACCGCGCCACCGGGAAGTCCCAGGGCTCGGTACTGCTGAACTTCGGCGGCCCGGGCGGCTCGGGCATCAGCGAACTGGCCACCGACGGCAGACAGTTCATGGACCTGACCAACGGCTACGACGTGGTCAGCTTCGACCCGCGCGGCGTCGGCCGCTCCTCCCCCGTCAGCTGCGGCGAGGGCGGTGACGACGCCCAGGCGAAGGCCCAGAGCGCCGACATCGGCCACCCCCGGGCCATGCTCGAGGAGCTGCGGCGGGCCGCCGACGAGTGCGCCCGGAACTCCGGCCCGGTGCTGCCCCACATCGGCACCGTGGACGCCTCCCGCGACCTGGACGTCATCCGCCAGGCGCTCGGCGACAAGAAGCTCAACTACCTCGGCTTCTCCTACGGGACGCGGCTCGGCGCGGTGTACGCGGCGCAGTTCCCGCACCAGGTCGGCCGGCTCGTCCTCGACGGCGTGGACACGCTGACCGAGCCGCTGTCCGAGCAGGGGGTCGCGGGCGCCGAGGGCCAGCAGACGGCGCTGGACGACTTCCTGGACTGGTGTACGACGGACGTCGCGTGTCCGTTCGGCCAGGACCGGCGTGCGGCCGGGGAGCAGATCGTGCGGCTGGTGCGCTCGCTCGACGACCATCCGGCGCCCTCCGACTTCGGCGGCTTCCTGTCCGGACAGGACCTGGTGGGCGCCATCGGGCAGGCCCTGTACAGCAGGGACCTGTGGCCGTCGCTGGAGCGCGCCCTGGCCTCGCTCGTCCAGGACGGCGACACCCGGGGTGTACTCAACTTCACCACGAGCGGCATCGGTCTCCCCGTGCGCAGCGGCGGGGACCACGACCGGCACCCCGCGAACGCCGGCCTGGTCGATCCGCAGAACGTGCCGACGGACAACCTGCCCGCCGCGCTGATGGCGATCAACTGCGCGGACGACCCCGACCGGCCGAGCGCGGCCCGGCTCACCAAGGACCTCGCGGACCTGCGGGCCGCCTACGACCAGGCCTCCCCGATCTTCGGCCGCTACCGGCTGAACCAACTGCTCATGTGCTACGGCCGCCCCAAGGGCACCGACTTCATACGGGACCGGGTGAAGAACGTCCCCTCGGCGAAGATGCTGCTCGTGGGCACCCGCGGCGACCCGGCGACGCCGTACCGGTGGACCGAGGAGACGGCGAAGCGGCTCGGGTCGTCGGCCGTGGTGCTCGACAACAAGGGCGACGGCCACACCGGGTACAGCTCCTCCGCCTGTGTGCACAGCAGGATCGACGACTTCCTCCTGTACGGCTCCCTGCCGCCGAGCGGCAGCTCCTGCCCCGCGAACGGGAAGGAGTGGAGCGCCGTCACCGGCACCGCCGGCCGATGACCGGAAGGGCGCAACCGGGTAACAGACCGCAAACCGGCACAACCTTCCGCGCATCCCCGCCGTCACACTGGGCAGGCGTGCCTCCGCCGCCGTAACCCCGTACCTGACCACGTCTGGGGACCATCATGCGCATCCGCTCCGCCATCGCCGTGTCCGCCGCTTCGGCCGCCGCCGCGTTCACACTGCTGTCGGCGGCGGCGCCGAGCCAGGCCGCCGCCGGCCCCGCAACCCGGACCGCACGCTGCACCGAGCAGGCGCTGACGGTGCGGGCGCGGGCCGTGCCGGGCCGTCCGACCGTGCTGCGGACCCGCGTCACCAACCGGAGCGGCCGCGCCTGCCTGGTCGACCGCGTGCCCACGGTGACCTTCGGGAACCTGGACGGGATCGCACTGCCGACGCCGCAGGGCGGCGCCGGTTCGTACCGGCTCGCCGCGGGCGGCACCGCCCACGCCGACATCCGCACCATCGGCGACCCGGCGGACCCGCAGGCCCGCCGGGTGCCCGGCGTCGCCGTGGCCGCGTCGGCGGCGCACTGGGGCCGCTCCTTCACCGCCGCGCAGCTGGGCACCGGCGCCAAGGTCCTGGTGTGGGAGCCGGTGACGACGTGGTGGCAGCCCTCGGCGGCGGCCGCCGACCGGGCCATCGGCCTCAGCTGAGCGCCACCTCCGGCGCGTAGACCTCCAGCCACCGCGCGAGGTCGAGGGTGCGCTCCAGGCCGCGCCGGGCCGCCTGACCGCTGATCGGCGCCTCGCGCTCGGCGGCCCGGCGCAGCCGGTCGCGGTCGACGAGATCGAAGACCTGGTGGGAGGGCTGGGCGAGCAGCTCCTTGACCTGCTTCTGCAGGGCGCGGGCGTACTGCGGGTCCTGGGTGGACGGGTAGGGGCTCTTCACGCGGTCGTACACCGAGCGCGGCAGGACGTCCGCCGTCGCCTCCCGCAGCAGGCTCTTCTCCCGGCCGTCGAAGGACTTCAGCGCCCAGGGGGCGTTGTAGACGTACTCGACGAGCCGGTGGTCGCAGAACGGCACCCGGACCTCCAGGCCGACGGCCATGCTCATCCGGTCCTTGCGGTCGAGCAGGGCGCGGACGAAACGGGTCAGGTGCATGTGGCTGATCTGCCGCATCCGGTACTCGAAGTCGCTCTCCCCGTCCAGCCGGTCGACGGCGGCGACGGCGGTGCGGTAGCCGTCGGCGACGTACCCCTCCAGGTCGAGGGACTTGCCCAGGTCGGCGCGCACCACCTCCGCGTCGTCGCCCATGTGCCGGCTCATGCTGACGAGCCACGGGAAGGTGTCGGCGCGGCGGGCCTCCTCGTCGAAGAACTGCAGGTAGCCGCCGAAGACCTCGTCGGCGGACTCACCGGACAGGGCCACCGTGGACTTCTCGCGGATGGCGCGGAAGAGCAGCAGCAGCGAGGCGTCCATGTCGCCGAAGCCCGCCGGCAGGTCGCGGGCGCGGATCACCAGCTCGCGCACGGCGGGGTCGGCGAGGGAGTCCGGGTCGAGCACGATGTCCTGGTGGTCGGTGCCCGCGAGCCGGGCCACGTCGTGCACGAAGGGCGTGTCGGGGGTGCCGCGCAGTTCGTCGGCGACGAAGTTGTCGGCCTGGCCGACGAAGTCGACGGCGAAGCTGCGCACCCGCTCGCCCCGTTCACCGAGCTGCCGGGCGGCGAGGGCGGTCATCGCGGAGGAGTCGAGGCCGCCGGAGAGCAGGGTGCAGCGCGGGACGTCGGCGACCAGCTGGCGGCGGACGATGTCGTCGAGCAGCGAGCGCACGGTCGTGATGGTGGTGTCGCGGTCGTCGGTGTGCGCGCGGGTGCGGAGCTGCCAGTAGACGCGGGTGGACAGGCCCGAGCGGTCGACGGTGACGACCGTGCCGGGCTCGACCTCGCGCATGCCGTCCCAGACGGCGTGGCCGGGCGTCTTGATCATCACGAACAGTTCGCGCAGGCCGTCCAGTGTGACGCGGCGGCGGGCCAGCGGATTGGCGAGGACGGCCTTGGGCTCGGAGCCGAACAGCACGCCGTCGGGGGTCGGGTAGTAGTAGAACGGCTTGATGCCCATGCGGTCGCGGATCATCACGAGCTTGTCGTGACGGCCGTCCCACACGGCGAACGCGTACATCCCGTTGAGCCGTTCGGCGACGGCGTCCCCCCATTCGAGGTAGCCGTGCAGGACGACCTCGGTGTCGGAGTCGGTGGTGAAGCGGTGGCCGCGGCCCTCGAGTTCGCGGCGCAGCTCGGTGAAGTTGTACGCCTCCCCGGAGTACACCATGGCGACGGTTCCCCCGGGGGTGTCCAGGGACATCGGCTGGCGCCCGCCGGGGAGATCGATGATCGCGAGCCGGCGGTGGCCCAGGGCGGCGGGGCCCTCGGTCCAGGTGCCGCGGTCGTCCGGGCCGCGGCAGGCCATCGTCTCGGTCATCGCATGCAACGTGCCGGCCTCGGTGGTCAGATCGCGGTCGAAGGAGATCCATCCGGTGATGCCGCACATGCGCTGCCTCCTGCCTCCGGCTCGCCGCCGGCCCCCGCGGCCACCTGGCGTTTCCCAAGTGAACAGCGGGCCCGGCGGGCAAACCAGTTGTATCTAGCACCTATGCGGCCAGCGTCCGTCAGTTGCCCGAGGCAGTCAACGCGACGGCAACACGGCCGACACCTCTCCCCCCACGATTTCGGCCGTGTTTTGCTCGCGCGAAATGGCGCGAAGCCCATGCCGTCGGGCCGGTGCCGCCGGGAACCGGCCACGGGCAAAAACTTCACAAAACGCCGAACGGGTCAGGCCTTTTCGGTCACGAAGCCCTCCAGGGCGGCGGTCAGCTCGGCCGGCTTCTCCAGCGGCAGCTCATGGCCCGCGTCGAGGATGCGTACGACCGCGTCCGGGTAGGCCTTGGCCATCCGGAGCACCTGCCCCACCGGCAGCTGCACGTCGTGATAGCCGTGCACCATCAGGGTGGGCGTGCGGATCTCACCGGCCCGGTCCAGGACGTCGAAGGCCCGCATGGCGCCGTACAGGGTCATCACCACCTCGCGCGGGGTCGCGGCGGAGGCACGGATGTGCGCGCGGATCTCCTCACGGGGGTACCCCGGCGCGAAGGCCCGCTGGATGTTCGCGGCGACGAACAGCTTGTACGGCACCAGGGTGGAGGCCGCCATCAGCAGGCCCCGGCCGCGGCTGTAGGCCATCCGGCCGATGGAGCCCACCAGCACCATCCGCTCCAGGCGCTCGGGGTGGGCCAGCGCGATGGTCTGCGCGATCATCCCGCCCATGGAGTGGCCGACGAGCACGCACCGCTCCACCTCGAGGCGATCGAGGAGGGCCAGGACGTCCTGCGCCAGCTCCGCGATGGTGCGCACCCCGGCGCCCGTGCTCTCGCCGTGCCCGCGCAGGTCCAGCCGGATCACCCGGCGTCTCACGGAGAAGTGCGCGAGCTGGTGGTCCCAGCGGTGCCGGTCGGCGGTCCAGCCGTGGACGAGGACCAGGGGTGCCTCCCGTGCGTCACGGGGACCCTCGTCGTCGTACGTCAGGGCCGCTCCCTCGACATCGAGCTGTGGCATGAAGGCCTCCTGGGGTGCGCTGCGGTCCGGTTACTGGCCGGTACGGTAGCCGTCCGCGGGGCGCCGCGTCACTGGTGTGCGCGGCGGGGACCGGGGCGGCTCGGGGTCCGGATTACCCCGAATGCCGTACATGTGAATCGGACCTATCGTGCTGTCATGGAGCACGCACTGAGTCCCGCGACCCTTGCCGAACTGCGGCGCCCGCGCCCGTATCCGGCGGTGTCCGTGCTGACCCCGACGCACCGCCGCGAACCGGGGAACGGCCAGGACCCCGTCCGGCTGCGCAATGTGGTCACCGAGGCCCGCAGGCGCCTGGAGTCCGATCCTTCCGTCACCCGTGAGCGGCGCAACGACGTCGTGGCGCAGCTCGACCGGGCGCTGTCGGAGGTGGACCTGGCGCACGCCGAGGACGGCCTGGTGATCTTCGCCGCTCCGGGCGAACACCAGGTGTGGTCCCTGGCCCGCACCGTCCCCGAACGGGTGGTGCTGTCGGACACCTTCCTCACCCGGAATCTCGTCTCCGCGCAGGCCGCCGAGCGCCCGTACTGGGTGCTGACCCTGTCCGCCGACCGCGTCACGCTGTGGAGCGGCGGCCACGACCGGGTCGTCGAGGACCGCGTCGGCGGATTCCCGCTCGTCCGCAGCCGCCCGAACTTCGACCCCGAACGCCAGATGCGCACGGGCGGCATGCCGAGCACCTTCAGCGACGAGGGCACCCGGCAGTTCCTGCGCGAGGCGGACACCGCCATGAGCACGGTCCTGCGCGACCAGCCCCGGCCGCTGTACGTCACCGGCGAGCAGGCGGCCCTGTCCCTGCTCGACGAGGTCGGCAGCGTCGCCAAGGCCGCCGTCCACGTCCCGCACGGCGGCCTCGCGCACGCGGGCCCCGACGCGGTGTGGCAGGCGCTGCGACCGGTGCTGGAGGCGGAGGCCCGCAAGGACGCCTCGGCCGTGGTCCGGGAGCTGACCTCGGCCCGGGGCCACCGCACCTACGCGGCCGGTCTCGACGAGCTGTGGCAGAGCGCCCGGGAGGGCCGGGTCCGGCTGCTCGCGGTCGAGGAGAACTTCCGGGTCACCGTGCGCGACCTCGGCGAGCATCTGCTGCCGGCCGAGCCCGGCGAACTCGACGCCCGTGACGACATCGTGGACGAGATCGTCGAGCAGTGCCTGGAGACCGGCGCCGACGTCCGCTTCGTGCCCGACGGCACCCTGGACGACGCGAACGGCATCGCGGGGGTCCTGCGGTACTGAGGCCCGCTGCGGCAACCCGGGCCCCGCGGGGGCACCGTGGGGAAGCGCTCTCTCGTCGGCGTACGCTACGGCGGATGATCGCCGGCGAGAGGGAGCGCGCACATGGGTGACCTGCTGGGTGTGGCGGTGCTGGGCGCGGGCCACATGGGGGCCGACCATGTACGGCGGCTCGACCGGGTGGTCAGCGGCGCCAGGGTCGCGGCCGTGGCCGATCCCGACGCCGACCGGGCGAGGGACGCCGTGGCCGGCCTCGCCGGCGTCACGGTGCACACGGATCCGGCGGCGGCGCTCGCCGCGCCCGGCGTCGACGCCGTCCTCGTCGCCTCCCCCGGGCCCGCGCACGAGGAAGCGCTGCTCGCCGCCTTCGACCGGGGGCTGCCGGTGCTGTGCGAGAAGCCCATGGTGCCGGACTCCACCGGCGCGCTGCGCGTCGTCGAGGCGGAGGCGCGGCTGGGCCGCCGGCTGGCGCAGATCGGCTTCATGCGCCGCTACGACGCCGAGTACCGGCGGCTGAAGGCCCTGCTGGACGGTGGCGGCCTCGGCCGGCCGCTGATGCTGCACTGCATCCACCGCAACGTCTCCTCCCCCGCGCACTTCACCAGCGCCATGCTGATCGACAGCTCGGTCTCGCACGAGATCGACGCGGCCCGCTGGCTGCTCGGACAGGAGCTGACGGCGGTGACCGTGCTGCGGCCCACGTCGTCCGCGGACGCCCCCGAGGGCCTGGCCGATCCGCAGTTCGTGCTGTTCGAGACCGAGCGCGGCGCGCTGGTGGACGTCGAGGTCTTCGTCAACTGCGGCTTCGGCTACCAGGTGCGCTGCGAGGCGGTGTGCGAGCGGGGCAGCGCCCGGATCGGCGACGAGCACGCCATGGTGGTCACCACGGCGGGCGGCGCCCGCGAGGAGGTGGCGCAGGACTACCTCGTCCGCTTCGCCGACGCCTACGACCGCGAGGTGCAGGCCTGGGTCGACGCCACCCGGCGCGGCGAGGTCACCGGACCGGACGTCTGGGACGGCTACGCGGCGTCGGTCGTCGCCGAGGCGGGGGTCCGGGCGCTGCGGGGCGGCGGCCGGGTGGCCGTCGACCTCGCCGCGCGCCCGGACCTGTACGCCGGGGTCAGCCGCTGACGCTCGCGCCGCCCGTCTCCAGGTGCCCGGTGAACCGGCGCGACCAGGTCGCGTCGGAGTCGACGGTCACCGTGAAGTCGTACCAGCCGTTCTGGTACGCGACGGCGTTGAAGAAGTCCTCCGTCGAGGCGCCCGCGGCGACGGTGTAGGTCCAGGGGCCGTCGCTGCGGTAGTGGTGGGAGGTGATGGTGAACTTCACCGCCGACGCGCCCGAGTTGGTCATCTTGAAGTAGACCGCGAGCTTGCCCGTGCCCGGCTCGACCGCGTACCGGGCGCTCACCTCGGCCGACTTGCCCGCCTTGGTCGCGTCACCCTGGAAGCGGCGCAGGAAGCGGTTGGGCCCGACCATGGTGAAGTCGTACCGGCCCGCGCCGAAGCCCGTGCCGATGTTGAAGGAGTCGGAGGCGGTGCCGCCCGGATCGACCGTGTACTGCCAGGGCGTGGTGTCCCGGTAGGCGCCCGGGTGGATCGAGAAGTGGGCCGCGCGGGAGGCCGGGCCGCCCTGGTTGGTCATGGTGAACCAGGCGAGGATCTTGCCGGCGGCGCCGAACTCCAGGTGGTCCAGGTGGCCGCCCGGCTGGTACGGCAGCGCGCGGGCCGGGCGGGTGCCGGACTCCTGGGCGGGCAGGGCGTTGTCCGTCGGCACCGGGTTGGGCAGCGGGCCGCAGGTGCCGAGCCCGATGACGCCGGTCGCGGGCAGGGTCACGGAGCCGAGGACGGGGTTGGCGAAGTCGAAGACGCCGGTGAGGTCGCCGCTCACCTTGCGGCGCCAGTCGCTGATGTTGGGGCACTTGGCGGGCTTGCCGAGCGCCGCCGTCCAGGTCTCCAGGAAGCGCAGCACCGAGGTGTGCTCGAAGACCTCCGAGGAGACCCAGCCGCCGCGCGTCCAGGGCGAGACGACGATCATGGGCACGCGGAAGCCGAAGCCGTACGGCACCCCGTTCAGGAACTCCCCGGCGGTTCCGGCGGGCGGCGCCGGCGGGGGCACATGGTCGAAGAAGCCGTCGTTCTCGTCGTAGGTGAGGAACAGGACGGTCGAGTCGAGGACGTCCTGGTCGGCCGCGAGGGCCTGGTAGACGAGGCTGACGAAGTGGGCGCCGTCGCCGGGCGGGGCGTAGGGGTGCTCGGAGAAGGCCTGGTTGGGGACGACCCAGGAGACCTGCGGGAGGGTGCCCGCGACGACGTCGGCCTTGATGGCGGCGGCGATGTCGTCGGGGGTGGAGCCGGTCACCTTGGGCACCGAGGCCATGCCGCGGTCGTACAGCGGGTCGCCCGCCCTGGCATTCGTGAAGTTCTTGAAGTAGGCGCAGCCGTTGTCCCCGTAGTTGTCGGCCGCGTTCTGGTAGACCTTCCAGGTCACGCCGGCGGCCTGCAGCGCCTCCGCGTAGTTCTGCCAGGTCAGTCCGGACTCCTCGCCGCCGTCGTAGGAGGCGGAGTCGACCTTGCCGCTCCACAGGTAGGTGCGGTTGGGGCCGGTGGCGCTGAGCGTGGAGCAGAAGTAGGCGTCGCAGATCGTGTAGTTGTCCGCGAGCGCGTAGTGGAAGGGGATGTCGGAGCGGTCCAGGTAGCCGAGCGAGCGGACGTTGCCGACGCCCGCGACCCAGTTGTCCATCCGGCCCTTGTTCCAGGCGGAGTGCTGCGAGGACCAGGAGTGGGGCAGGTCGCCGCTGCACTGGGCCAGGGTCTCGCCGTCCTTGCCGCCGGCGGCCGGGGTCGCGCTGAGCTTCCACGGGTACTGGCGTCCCGTCCCGTTCGGCTGGTTGAAGACCGGGTAGCCGCCGCCGAGGGTGATGCCGCTGCGGTCGTCGAAGCCGCGCACCCCCTTCAGGCGGCCGAAGTAGTGGTCGAAGCTGCGGTTCTCCTGCATGAGGATGACCACATGCTGTACGTCCTTGATCGTGCCGGTCGCCGTGGTCGCGGCAGCCGCAGTGGCGCGCGAGCCGGCGCCCAGCGCCACCCCCGCCGCCACGGATGCCCCGAGCCCCACGAAGCCTCTTCGGCTGATCGGTGTCATGAGCCCGTCCTCGTCGCCTTCGGTGCCCCTGCGGCACACCGCGCGTCAGAGTGCCCGCGGCGCTCGTCAGGGGCCATACCCGTGCGGTGAGGCGGAGGTGAACAATGGTCAAAGACGTGGCCGGGCCGCCGGACGGGCTCCGTGGGCCGCCGCTCACACCCCGCCGAACAGGGCGCTCAGGCCTCGCTCCACCACCCCGGCGACGTCCTCCTGCCCGGGCGCGACCACCTCGTGGGTACGCACCAGGAAGCGGCGCAGCGTCGAGGCCTGGAACTGCAGCAGGGCGAGGCCGTGGGGCGAGTGGAACTCCAGGACCGTGCGGGTCCGTCCGCAGGGCCAGATCTGGACGTCCCCGTGCCCGGCGGGGGTCCGCAGCCCCTGGTCGAGGAGGGTGCGCGCGAAGGTCCAGGTGACCTCCTCGCCGTCCAGGGCGGCCTCGGCCGGGAAGTCCACGAAGACGGCGAGCGGGTCGGCGGCGCTGTAGCGCAGCGTGGCCGAGACCGGCAGTTCCCGGTCCTCGGCGGTGATGAGCCGGGCGTGGGCGGGCTGTTCGATGGTGTCCATGCCTTAATGGAGTGCGTGAAGGCCCTTCGCATGCCGCCAAATCCGGTCAGAGTTCGATACGTACAGGCCGTCGGCGGCGCGAGCGAACACCAGAGCGTCGAACACGCGCTTGCACGCGACACCGAGGCCGTTCGGATGGGTCAACTCGCGTAGGCTCCCTACGACTTGAACGCCCCGGCGCGTACGTCATCCGGGCCCGAGAAGCACTCAGGGAAGACTCTGGCATATGCCGGAAGCACCACCGTATCGTGTGGTGCCAAATCCCTTACGGGGCGTCGCGGGCTGTGCCACAGTCGTAACGGTCCCCCGTCCCTCTTGGCCGTACCGTCCCCCCCTCGGAGTGCGTCATGCCGTCACCGGTCTCCGCGGACCGCTCAGCCGCCCACCCACCAGGACCCGGCTCGGTCGATGCGTTGATCACGCAGACGCGGCGGCTCAAGGGCGAGGTGGACGCCGTGCGGCGGGACGCGCGCAGTGACGGAGGGGACCCCGAGGAGCGCTGGCAGCGCGCCCTGTACGACCTGGCGCTGCATCAACTCGACGACCTGGACGCCCACTTGGCGCAGTTGCGGGACGGACCGGAACCCGAGCCCGCCGCGCCGCCCATCGCCCCCGGGGAGCCGCCGGCCGGCACCGCGGGCGGCTCCCTGCTCAGCCGCGTCGGCAGCGCGGAGTGGCACCTCCTCACGGACGAGGCGACCTGGTCCGGCGAGCTGTACCAGATCCTCGGCCGCGACCCGGCCGAACCCGCCCTCACCCTGGACGAACTGCCGTCCCTGGTCCTGGACGAGGACCGGCCGCGGCTGACCGCGATGGTGACGGACTGCCTGGTCGACGGCAAGCCGATCGACGGCGAGTTCCGCGTCGTACGGCCCGACGCCACCGTCCGGACCGTGCACATGATGGGCGAACCGGTGCTCGGCGCCGACGGTGGCACGGCCTCGATGTGGGCCGTGCTGCGGGACGTCAGCGAGCTGCGCCGGCACCGGCGGACGGTGCGCGAGACCCGTGACTCGCTGCAGCGCCACCGCCGGGAGGAGCGGACCGAGCAGCGGATCGCGGTCGAGCTGCAGGAAGCCGTGCTGCCGCCATGGCGTGGCTCCCTGCGGCTCCCGCACCAGGGACCCCGCGCCCTCGACCTCGCCGCCCACCAACTGCCGGCCGCCACGGCCACGCTGATCGGCGGCGGCTGGTACGACGCGCTGGAGCTGTCCCACGGCGAGACCCTGCTCAGCGTCGGCGACCTCACCGGACACGGGGTGTCCGTCGCCTCCGGCATGGCCACGCTGCTCGGTGCCGTCCGTGGCATGGCGATGGCCGGCGCGCACCCCGGCCCGCTGCTCGCCATGCTCAACCGGTTACTCGACGCCACCGTGCAACCCGCCCTCGGCAGCGCCGTCTGCTGCCGCTACCGGCCCGAGACCCGCACCCTCGTCTGGGCGCAGGCCGGACACCCCGCCCCGCTGCTGTACCGCGACGGGACGGGGTGCGTGCTGACCGCGCCGGACGGCGTCCTGCTCGGCGCCACCTCGGGCGCCGTCTACGGGCAGGCCGAAGTGACGCTGGAACCGGGTGACCTGCTCCTGCTGCACACCGACGGGCTGGTGCCCGGACACACCGGCAGCGCGGCCGTGGACCGGCTGCTCGACCTCGCCCCACGGTTCGGCGCGGCGCGCACCGCGCAGGACTGTGTGCGGACGGTGGCCGAGGAGTTCGGCGCGACCGAGCGCGCGGACGAGGCGTGCGTCCTCGTCGCCCGGGTCACCGCGTGAGCTGACCGGCCGGGACGGACGCGGCGCACAGGCCCTCAGGCCTGGGCGCTGTCGCTCTTGCTCCTCGGCTTGGGCAAGGCGAGCCTGATCTCCTCCCGCAGTTCGTGGATCTTCGGGTAACCCGCGTACTCCGCGGTCAGCCGGTACATCTCGCGCAGCCGGTCCCAGGTGCGACGGGAGGAGTTCGACCCCATCGACATCAGCGCCAGGCGTGCGTAGCGGTTGGCCTGTTCGGGGTCGTCGGCGATGAAGCAGGCCGACGCCATGGACAGATGGTCGAAGATCTTCGACCGCTCCCGCCCGTCGACGCGCAGGGAGAGAGCCTTCTCCGCGTAGTACTGGGCGTGTGTGGCCGCGCTCGGGTCGGACTCCGCCAGGGTGCGGTAGGCGAGCGCCTGCATGCCGTACAGGTCCTCGTCCTTGAAGGTCTGCATCCAGTCCAGCGGTTCGGCCTCGCCCCGGTCGGCGACGAACATGTCCTCCGCCTGACCGAGGGTGCGGCGCATCGCCTGGCCCTTGCCCATCGACGCCTGCGCCCAGGCCTCGATGGTGTGGAACATCGCCTTCGTGCGCGGCTGCAGGCGGTCACCCGCGCCGGACTGGGCGAGCTTCATCAGGTCCAGCGCGTCGTCGGGCCGGCCGAGGTGCACCATCTGGCGGGCCGCCCGGGACAGCGCCTCACCGGCGCGCGGCCGGTCTCCGCCCTCCCGGGCGGCGTGGGCGGCGATGACGAAGTACTTCTGCGCCGTGGGCTCCAGGCCGACGTCGTGCGACATCCAGCCCGCGAGGACGGCCAGGTTGGCGGCGACGCCCCACAGGCGCCGCTGGAGATGGGGTGGATGGTGGTAGGCGAGCATGCCACCCACCTCATTGAGCTGTCCCACGACCGCCTTGCGCTGCAGCCCGCCTCCGCGGGCCGCGTCCCAGGCGCGGAACACCTCGACCGAGCGCTCCAGTTCCTCGATCTCCTGCGACCCGATGGGGGCGGCCTCATAGCGGTCGAACCCAGCGGGGTCGGCGAGCAGGGGGTCGTCGAGGACGGGGGCGTCGGCCTTCAGGGTGGGGTCGGTGTGCAACCAGTCGTACATGGCGCTGCTGAGTGTGGATCCCGCGGCGAGCGCGGCACCCGCGCCCACCAAGCCGCGTCGGTTGAGCATGAGGTCCATTCCCGTGAATTCGGTGAGGACCGCGGCGGTCCGCTCGGGCGCCCACGGCACTCCGTCGGGATGTTCCTCGATCCCGTCGCTCTGCCGTTTCCCCGTGCGCCCGTGCCGTACCAGACCGAGGTCCTCCATGGTCACGACACGGCCGAGACGCTCGGTGAACAGAGCCGCCAGCACCCGCGGTACGGGATCGCGCGGGATCTCTCCCATGTCGATCCACCGACGGACCCGGGAGGTGTCGGTCGCCAGCTGGAGGTGGCCCATGGCCGCCGCCTGCTTGTTGACCAGCCTCGCGAGTTCGCCCTTGGACCAGCCGGCCAGGCCGAACAGGTCCGCAAGGCGGGTGTTGGGTTGTCCGCTCACGTCAAGCCCCCAGGTTCTCGGCTGAGTTGACAGTAGCCCCGTGGAGGTTGCCGGGCGACTATTCGCCACGGTTCGCCAGGGTCCGCCAGATGGTGTGCCACTGGGCGCCGGGTGTCAGGTAGGAAAGCGCCACCCCGACCCGGTCGCCGCTCGGCGTCGACCGGGCCGACGGGCACATTCCCCAGGGTGTGCCCGGGCGACCGGGACGGGTTGCGCGCAAGGACTTACCTCGGCAGGCACTGCAGGCACACGAAGGGATCTGTATCTCCCATGTACGCAGCATCGTCCTCCGTGTCCGCCCCGCCCCGGCCCCTGCGCCCCCGCCCGGCGGGCGGCGGACCGTACCTCGACCCGGTGGCGCGTCCGGGCGGACCCGTGCTGGGCATGGGCCGGCCCCGGCGCATCCCGGGCCAGGTCGGCACCCAGCCGCTCAGCGGGAGACTGGACCTGTCCGGCCCCCAGGGCGCGCAGTTGCGTTCCGCCATCGCCTCGGTGCACCGGATCTGCCCGGAGTTCGCCCCGGTGCAGGTACTGCGGCGCAGCGGACGGTCGGTCCTGCTCGTCGGGACGACCGGGCGCAGCACGGCCGTGGCCAAGTGTCTCCTGGACCACTCGCCCGCCTGGGCCGAGCGGATCCGCCACGAAATAGCCGTATACCGCTCGTTCGTCCGGAACCGGCCTCCGGTCCGAGTTCCCCGGCTGATCGCGGCGGATCCGGACAACTGCACCCTGGTCATCGAACGGATGCCGGGCCGGGTGCTGGCGTTCCAACGGCATCCGGCGGAGGTCCCGCCCCGCGCGGACATCCGGGCGGCGCTCGGCGCGATCTGCCGGGTGAACGCCTGGCGGCCGCCGGCGGGCACCTTCGACATGCCGCTGGACTACGGCACCCGGATGTCCCGGTACCACGAGCTGGGCCTGCTCACCGACCGGGACCTCGGCGACCTGCAGAAGCTGCTGCACGGCATCGCCCACGAGGTGGGCCGGCACGGCCTCCTGCAGTTCAACCACGGCGACGCCCTGCTCTCGAACATCCTGCTCTCACCGGCCGGTCCAGTGCTGGTGGACTGGGAGCACGCGGGCTGGTATCTGCCGGGCTACGACCTGGCGACGCTGTGGCTGGTGCTCGGGGACGCACCGGTGGCCCGTCGGCAGATCAGCCAGATCGCCCAGTCGGCAGGCCCGGCCTCCCGGGACGCCTTCCTGGTGAACCTGATGCTGCTGCTCACCCGGGAGATCCGGACGTACGAGACGGCCGTGCAGCGTTCGATGCACGATCCGGCTCCGGCGGCCCCGGGTGCGGCCCACCCGGGTGCCGCGCCGTCCGGTGAGGAGCAGCGGCTGCTGCTCCGGCGGCTGCACGACGACTGCCAGATGGCCCGCAAGGCCGTCCGCGCGGCGGTCGGCACCCGCTGAGAAAGGGAAGGTCCGCGGTGCGCCAGAGCGGCGGCGCACCGCGGACCTTCGTGCGTCCGCGCCCGCTCCGGCCACTGGTGTATGCCAGTGACGCCCCGCAGGCCCGCGCACCGCCGTCGCGAAACTCGCCGAAAACCCTCCGTGACGTGGGAAATCGCCTCCGTGTCGGCATTATTGACGGATCGTCGGCCAGCCGGTACCACTGACCCAGCTCGGCGCCGAACGCCCCGCCACGCCCGCGCGTCACAGGAGGCCGCATTGCGAGGTTCCGCCACCGACCCCACGTCCACGCCCGGCCACAGACATCTGCGGCGGACCGCCGTCCCATTGGCCTCCGTGGCCCTGCTGCTGCCACTGCTCGGCGCGGCCCCCGCCCCCGGCGCCGAGGACTCCTCCGCCGGCCGGCTGCAGCAGGCGTTCGCCACCGCGGCCGCCGACTACCACGTGCCGCAGAGCGTGCTGCTGGCCGTCTCCTACCTCCAGTCCCGCTGGGACGGGCACGCCGGCGCGCCCAGCGTGAGCGGCGGCTACGGCCCGATGCACCTCACCGACGCCCGTACGGCGATCGCCACCACGGAGCACCACGCCGAGGGCACGGAGGACGCCCGCGGTGACGGCGCCCGTGCCGCCGTGCACCCCGAGATCAAGGTGCCCTCGGAGTCGTCGCTCCCGGCCCGGCTGCGGACGCTGCCGAAGGCGGCGGAGCTGACCGGTGTCCCGGCCGGGCTCCTGCGCACCGACCCGGCGGCCAACGTGGCCGGCGGTGCCGCCCTGCTCGCCGACGCGCAGAAGCAGCTGGGCGAGCCGCTGAGCACCGACCCGGCGGACTGGTACGGCGCGGTGGCCCGCTTCTCCGGCGCCGACGACTCGGCGACCGCGGCGGCCTACGCCGACGACGTGTACGACGTGCTGCGCAGCGGCGAGGAGCGCGTCACGGACGACGGCCAGCTCGTCGCGCTGGCGGCCCAGCCGCGGCTGGCCCCCGACACCGCGCAGCTGAAGCGGGCCGGGCTGCGCACGCTCCCCACCGACGGAGTGGAGTGCCCGCGGTCGGTGTCCTGCGAGGCGGTCTGGGCGCCGTACGCGCAGTTCGGCACCGACGACTACGGCAATCACGACCTCGGCGACCGCCCGGTGTCGCAGCGCATCAAGTACATCGTCATCCATGACACGGAGGGCGCCTGGGACGGGGTGCTGAACCTGATCCAGGACCCGACCTATGTGTCGTGGAACTACACCATCCGCTCCACCGACGGGCTGATCGCCCAGCACGTCAAGGCGAAGGACGTGGCCTGGCACGCCGGCAACTGGGACATCAACGCCCGGTCCGTCGGCATCGAGCACGAGGGCTTCCTCGCCGCCCCGGACGCCTGGTACACGGAGGCGATGTACCGGTCGTCGGCGCGGCTGGTGCGGTACCTGGCCGCGAAGTACGACATCCCGCTGGACCGGCAGCACGTCCTGGGCCACGACAACGTGCCCGGGCCGACCACGTCGACCATCCCCGGCATGCACACGGACCCGGGTCCGTACTGGGACTGGCGGCACTACTTCCAGCTGCTCGGCCACCCCTTCAAGAAGACGGCGGGCAAGCAGGCCGGGCTGGTGACGATCCTTCCGGACTACGCCGCGAACCAGCCCGGGTACACGGGCTGCACCACCAAGGGCGAGCCCTGCACGGTGCACGGCTCCAGCGAGGTGCGGCTGTACACGGACCATGACGTGAACGCGCCGCTGGTCAGGGACATCGGTCTGAAGACGGCCCCGACGACCGATGTGAACGACCTGTCCTCGCGGGTGTCCACCGGCCAGCAGTACGCGGTCGCCGACCGCTGGGGCGACTGGACGGCCATCTGGTACCTCGGGCAGAAGGCGTGGTTCGAGAACCCGCGCCGGCAGCCGACGGCGGTGCCCGCCCGGGGAGCGGTGATCACTGCCCGGGACGGTCTGGCGAGCGTGCCGGTGTACGGCCGCGCCTACCCCGAGAAGGAGGCCTACCCGGCGGACGTCCCGGCGCAGTCGGTGGTGCCGCTGCCGTACACGATCCCGGCCGGGCAGAGGTACGTGGTGGGTGACGAGGTGCCGGGCGAGTACTACTACGCGGTCACCTTCACCACCGACTCGCACCGGGTCGTGGTGGGCAAGGACCTGTACTACGAGATCCAGTACGGCCACCGGGTCGCCTTCGTCCGCGCGGCGGACGTGACCCTGGAGGGCTCGGCCGGCTGATCCGGGTCGGTGGCCTCAGCCCTGCTGGAAAAGCTCCGCCGGGAGCGGCTTCAGCAGGGCGTACAGGTCGTCCGTGATGGGGCGGTCCCAGGCCGCGATGGTGACGAGGACGCCGTCGCTGCGGTCGAACTGCACACAGCTGATCCGCGACTCGGACAGTTTCAGCCGCCGCACGATGAGGAGGTTGTCGCCCTGGAGCACCGGGGTGTCCTCGACGCCGACGACGGTGATCTCCTCGTCGTTCTCCAGCGCCAGCAGCAGCTGTCCCACCTCGAAGGGGATCTCTCCCTCGGCCACGTCGCGGGCCGGGGAGCCCTCCGGCAGATTGCCGATGATCATGGCAGGGCCGCGGCCACCGAAGAGGTCGTAGCGCAGGAAGACACCCTGGCAGGTGCCGTCGGGGGCGGGCAGCAGGCCCGCGCCGAGGTTGCCCGGCCAGTCGCCCGGGTCCATGGCCAGCACGTCGAAGTCAGGTCCGGCGGGAGTGGCGCTGCGGCGGCGGAGGAACGACATGCGGCCATGGTACGTGCCCGGGCTCCGGTGGGTGACCTGCGGACGCGGGGAGATCGTCTATCCCAGGGGGCAGCTGGTGAGCAGTGTCGCCCGGTCCGCGCCGGCGGGGCGGGCGACGGTGTGGCCGGCCGCCGGGCGGCCGTCACCGGCGAGCCAGCGTTCCAGCGCCACGAAGGCCGAGCGGTGGCAGGGCACCATCGGGCGGAGCCGGTCGGGGAAGACGTCGACCAGGGAGTCGGTGTGGGTGCCGTCCTGGATGCGGTAGTAGCGCAGCAGTGAACCACGTCCGGCCGCATGGACCATCCGGGCGTAGACGTCGGAGTCCCGGCTGATCGGCAGCAGCGTGTCGAGGGTGCCCTGGAGGGTGATCAGCGGTTTGCCGATGCGTCCGGTCAGGGCGATCCGGTCGACCGCGCGGTGGACGGCCGCGGGCCGTGAGGCGTAGTCGTAGTCGGCGTCGCAGCCGGGGGTGCCGGGGGCGCAGTAGGGGGTGCCGGCCTCGGTGGCGCCGTCGTAGCCCGGGTCGAGTTCCTCGCGGTAGATGCGCTGGGTGAGGTCCCAGTAGACCTGGTAGTGGTACGGCCACAGGAACTCCGAGCCGGCCGGGAAGCCCGCCCGGTGCAGTGCGGCGCCGGCCTCGGCGGCTCCGGGGCCGCCGGCGGCGTACGCGGGGTAGTGGCGCAGGGCCTGCGGCAGGAAGGTCAACAGGTGGGGGCCGTCCGCGCGCCACAGGGTGCCCTCCCAGTCCACTCCGCCGTCGTAGAGCTCGGGGTGGTTCTCGAGCTGCCAGCGCACCAGGTAGCCGCCGTTGGACAGGCCGGTGGCGAGGGTGCGGGCCGGGGGCCGGTGGTAGCGCTGGGCGACGACGGCGCGGGCCGCACGGGTGAGCTGGGTGAGGCGGGTGTTCCATTCGGCGATGGCGTCGCCGGGGCGCCGGCCGTCGCGGTAGAAGGCGGTGCCGGTGTTGCCCTTGTCGGTGGCGGCGTAGGCGTAGCCGCGGGCGAGGACCCAGTCGGCGATGGCCTTGTCGTTGGCGTACTGCTCGCGGTTGCCCGGCGTCCCGGCCACCACCAGGCCGCCGTTCCAGTGGTCGGGCAGGCGGATGACGAACTGGGAGTCGTGGTTCCAGCCGTGGTCCGTGTTCGTGGTGGAGGTGTCAGGGAAGTACCCGTCGATCTGGATCCCCGGGACGCCGCTGGGCGTGGGCAGGTCCTTCGGGGTGAGGCCCGCGTAGTCGGCCGGGTCGGTGTGGCCGGAGGCCACGGTGCCGGCGGTGGTCAGCTCGTCGAGGCAGTCGGCCTGCTGCCGGGCGGCGCCCGGCACCCGTAGCTGGGCACGGCCGGCGCAGTGGCCGCCGGGTGCCGTCCCGGTCAGGGGTGTCGCCGTGGCGGGGGTGGCGAGGAGCGAGCACGTGGCGGCCAGCGAGAGTGCACCGAGCACGGCGCGCCGGCCGGGACGGGTGAAGGGGGCTCTGCGAAGTGGGAGCATGCGGTTCCTCCGGCGGGTTGGGGACGCGCTGGAGGCTAGGGGCCGAGTGTGGGTTCCCGACATGTGTGGGGCCGCCATGAAGGCGGCCGCCACAGCGTCGTCGGCCACCATGACCGAGCGGGGCTGACCTCCGGTCAGGGGCAACCGGTGTCGGCGACGGTGTAGTAGCCGGCGGGTGACTCCTTCAGGGTGTGGGTGACGAACGTGTTGTACAGGCCCATGTTCTGTCCGGAGCCCTTGGCGTAGGTGAGGCCGCCGGCGGTGGTGGCCCTGCCCGCCTGCACCTGGGCGTAGTTGCTCGCCGTCCAGCAGGCGGCGGTGCCTCCGCCCCCGCCACCCCCGCCACCGCCGCCGTCACCCGGGTCGGTGTCGTCCAGGCCGAAGAAGCGGGCGATCCAGTAGCTGGAGCAGATCGAGTCGGGGAAGTAGGGGGCTCCGGTGCTGCCGCACTGTGCGGTGCCGGTGCCCGGGTCGACGGGGGTGCCGTGGCCGATCCCGGGGACCCGGTCGACCTCGACGGCGACCGTGCCGTCGGCCGCGAGGTACTCGTCGTGCTGTGTGGCGTCGGGCCCGATGGCCGTGGTGCGGGTGGGGGTCTGGGACAGGCCGTGCAGCGCGGTCCACTGGTCGCGCAGCTCCGTGGCGTTGCGCGGGGCGACGGTGGTGTCCTGGTCGCCGTACCAGATGGCGGTGCGCGGCCACGGCCCCCGGTAGGAGGGGTAGGCGTCGCGTACCCGCTGGGCCCAGGCGTCCGGGCCGAGGTCGACGCCGGGGTTCATGCACGTGTAGGGGCTGTTGTCCTTGGTGCAGTCGTAGGGCAGGCCGGCGACGACCGCGCCCGCGGAGAAGACGTCGGGGTAGGTGGCGAGCATGACGGCGGTCATCGCGCCGCCCGCGGACAGGCCGGTGACGTAGACGCGCTGGGGGTCGGCGCCGTAGGCGGTCACGGCCTGGCTCACCATCTGCCGGATGGACAGGGCCTCCCCCTGGTCGCGCCGGTTGTCGGTGGTCTGGAACCAGTTGAAGCACTGGCTCGGGTTGTTGGCGGTGGTGGTCTGCGCGAACACGAGGAGGAAGCCGTCGCGGTCCGCGAGCTTCGGCAGGCCGGAGTCGTCGGCGTAGACCTGGGCGCTCTGGGTGCATCCGTGCAGGGCCACGACCACCGGCGGGTGGGCCGGCAGGCCGGCGGGCCGGTACACGTACATGGTGAGGGCGCCCGGGTTGGACCCGAAGCCGGTCACCTCGGTGAGCGTGACGGAGGCGCGCGCCGCGGGTGCGGGACCGGCGAGCGCGGTGCCGAGGACGACGGCGAGGACGGCCAGGAGGCGGCGCCATCGAGGGGTGGGCGGTGCCGTGGACGCTGTTCTGTACCGGGCGAAGGGCATGGCGGCTCCTCGGGGTGGACACGTGTGTCCCGGCCGCTGGGGCGCGTGGGCGGCGCCTGGCGCACCGGGCGTGGCGGAACCGTAGGTTCACGCGTGTGCCGGCACCATGGCGCCGGGCCCCACAGCCGTCCGCGTGCGGACCGGCGGCGGAGGGATTGCGGGGCCGTCCGTGCTCTGCTAGGGCCTGTCGTCGAACTCCCGTCGTCCGCCCGGAGGGCGGGCTCTGCGGCGTCAGGTGCGTGCTCCCGGTGCGGCGAGTGGGCGTGCCCCCCTCTGGGGGAGCGTGCATGGCGTCGCGGGGCAGGCGGGAGTTCGACGACAGGCCCCAGGCGAACTCGGCCGTGCGGTACGGCAGGTGGGGCCGGAGCCGCGCCGTTCAGTCCTCCGGCGGTGCGGGCGGCACCACGGCGATCGGGCATGCCGCGTGGAGCAGCACGGCCTGGGTGACCGAGCCCATCATGCGGGCGGGCGAGAGCAGCCGCCGCCGGTGCCGGCCGACGACGACCAGGTCGGCGCCCCTGGAGGCGGCGACGAGGTGGCCGGCCGCGTCGCCGGGCAGCACCCGGGTGTCGGCGCGGACCTCGGGGTGCCGTGTGTGGTGCGGGGCGAGGAAGCCCTCGGCGAGGGCGCGCGTCTCGTTCTCGACGGCGGCCTGGTCGACCAGGGGCGGCACCGGCTGGCCCGGAGCGGTCCAGGTCTGCGGCGGCCACGGGTGGGCGGCGATCACCTGCACCCGGGCGTCGCGGAGGGCCGCCTCGGCGAAGGCGAGGGCGAGGACGGCCTCGTCGGGGCTGTCGACGTGCAGGCCGACGACCACCCGGGGCCCGGGCTCGGCGGTGGGCTCCCCGTGCACCTCGCGGTCCGGCCGGGGTACGACGACCACCGGGCACTCGGCGTCGCGGGCGGCGGCGAGGCCGTTGGATCCCAGCAGCAGACTGGCGAAACCGCCGCGGCCCCGCGACCCGAGCACCAACAGCTGGGCGTCCACCCCCAGTTGAGGCAGCACGGCACCCGGGACGCCCTCCTGGGCGACGTACTCCACGGCCGGTTCCCCGGTGCCGTCCCCGAGCCGGGCGCGGACCTCGTCGAGCACCGGGTCGCCCCCGGCCCCGGGCGGCCCGGCGACCAGCACATCGGCCTGGCCCCAGGCGGCGTACTGACGGACGTGCACCACGCTGAGGGGTGCCGCGCGGCGGCGGGCGGCGTCGAGGGCCCACTCCAGGGCGCGCAGGCTGTCCTCGGAGCCGTCGACCGCGGCGATGACCGGCGCAGTGCTCATTCTTCCTCACCTCCGGAAACGGCGACCTTCGCCTTGCTGGGGCCAGCCTCGCTCAGGCGTCGGCCCCGGCAGGGCGCTGCTGGTCGCGTGTCCGGAAATCCGGTCGGAACACCCCCCGGTTCGGCTCGCGGTGCGCGCTCGCTCAGGTGAGGTCGAACTCGCCCTCGCGGGCGCCGGAGACGAACGCGCCCCATTCGGCGGGGGTGAAGATCAGGGAGGGGCTCTCCGGGCGATCGCTGTTGCGCATCGCGATGAAGCCCTCGACGAAGGCGATCTGGACATCGCCCAGACCTCGGCTGCTGGACTGCCACTCGGCCCTGCTGAGGTCCAGCTCCGGCTTGCGCCAGCCCGTGAACGGCTGCTGCTGGGTGGTGGTCTCGGCCACGTCCGTGCTCCTCCCGGTTCGTCGTCCGCGGCTCAGCCTAGCGACCGCCCGGGACGGCCGACAGGCCATGTGAGGAGGACTTTCGTACGACGGTCAGGAGTCGGGGGGCTCGGACCCCACGAGCCACATGGAGAAGAACTGCGAGCCGCCGCCGTAGGCGTGCCCGAGCACCCTGCGGGCGCCGTCCACCTGGTGCTCCCCGGCCCGGCCGCGTACCTGGAGGGCGGCCTCGGCGAAGCGGATCATCCCGGAGGCTCCGATGGGGTTGGTGGACAGCACGCCGCCCGACATGTTGACGGGCAGGTCGCCGTCGAGCTCGGTGACCCCGGACTCGGTGAGCTTCCAGCCCTCGCCCTCCTCGGCGAAGCCGAGGTTCTCCAGCCACATGGGCTCGTACCAGGAGAAGGGCACGTACATCTCGACGGCGTCGATGTCCCGGCGCGGGTCGGCGATGCCGGCCTGCCGGTAGACGTCGGCGGCGCAGTCCTTGCCCGCCTGCGGGGAGACGAAGTCCTTGCCGGCGAACAGGGTCGGTTCGCTGCGCATGGCGCCGCCGAGCATCCACGCGGGCGGCCGGGGGGCGCGGGCGGCTCCGGCACGGTCGGTGAGGACCATGGCGCAGGCGCCGTCGGAGGACGGGCAGGTCTCCGAGTAGCGGATGGGGTCCCACAGCATGGGTGAGGCCTGGACCTTCTCCAGGGTGATGTCGTGCTCGTGGAGGTGGGCCCAGGGGTTCTTCAGGGCGTTGCGCCGGTCCTTGTAGGCGACGAGGGAGCCGACGGTGTCGGGGGCGCCGCTGCGCCGCATGTACGCGCGCACGTGCGGGGCGAAGAACCCGCCCGCGCCGGCGAGCAGGGGCTGCTGGAAGGGGATGGGCAGGGACAGGCCCCACATGGCGTTCGACTCGGACTGCTTCTCGAAGGCGAGGGTGAGGACGGTGCCGTGGACGCGGGCGGCGACCAGGTTCGCGGCCACCAGCGCCGTCGACCCGCCGACGGAGCCCGCCGTGTGCACCCGGAGCATGGGCTTGCCGACGGCGCCGAGCGCGTCGGCGAGGTACAGCTCGGGCATCATCACGCCCTCGAAGAAGTCGGGCGCCTTGCCGATGACGACGGCGTCGATGTCGGCCCAGGTCAGCTCGGCGTCCTCCAGCGCCCTTCGCGCCGCCTCCCGGACGAGTCCGGCGATCGACACGTCCCGGCGGGCGGCCACGTGCTTGGTCTGGCCGACGCCTACGACGGCCACGGGCTCCTTGCTCATCGGGGATCCCCTTCGAGTACGGCGACCAGGTTCTGCTGCAGGCAGGGGCCGGAGGTGGCGTGGGCGAGGGCGCGGTCGGACGCGCCGCGGTGGATGCGGGCGGCGGCCTCGCCGATGCGGATGAGGCCGGCGGCCATCACCGGGTTGGCGGCGAGCGCCCCGCCGGAAGGGTTGACACGGACGTCGTCGCCGAGGCGGAGCGCCTTGCGCAGCACCACCTCCTGCGAACTGAACGGCGCGTGCAACTCGGCGGTGTCCACGGGCCGTTCGAAGGCACCGGCCTTCTCGGCGGCCAGCCGGGACGAGGGCGAGTCGGTGAGGTCGCGGACGCCGAGTCCGTGCGCCTCGATGCGGTGGTCGATGCCGCGGATCCAGGCGGGCCGCGCGCACAGTTCCCGGGCCCGGTCCCCGGCGGCGAGGAGCACGGCGGCGGCGCCGTCGGAGACGGGCGGGCAGTCTCCGGTGCGCAGCGGGCGCACGGCGTAGTCGCCGGGCGGGGTACGCCCCTTGAGCTGGGCGTGCGGGTTGGCCTCCGCGTCCGCCCGGCTGCGGGCGCCGACGGCGGCGAGGGCGGACTCGTCGGTGTCCCCGGCGTCGAGGAGTGCCTGGGCCTGGAGGGCGGCGAGGGCCACGGCGTCGGGCCACAGGGGCGCCAGGTAGTACGGGTCGAGCTGACGGGTCAGCACGTCCCGCACCGAGCCCGGCGAGCACTTGCCGTAGGAGTAGACGAGCGCGGTGTCGGCGTCGCCGGTGAGCAGCTTGGTCCAGGCCTCGTACAGCGCCCAGGCGCCGTCCATCTCGACGTGCGACTCGGAGATCGGCGGCCAGGCGCCCACGCCGTCGAGGGCGAGGGTGAAGGAGAAGGCGCGGCCGGCGAGGTAGTCGCTGGAGCCGGAGCAGGTGAAACCGATGTCGGCGGTCTTCAGGCCGGTCTGCGCGAGGACCTCGTGCAGCACCGGCATGAGCATCTCGACCTCGGAGGACTCCGCGGTGGAGCGCCGGTGGCCGGTCTGGGCGAAGGCGACGACGGCGATGTCCCGGACGCGGGCTTCTTCGCTGGTCACAGCAGCTCCTTGTACGTCTCGTAGTCCGCGTCGGGCTCGCCGGTGGGCCGGTAGTGGTCGGGATAGCGCGCTCCCTCGGTCCACACCGGCTCCACGCGCAGTCCCATGCGGACCCGGTCGTAGGGGATGCCGCCGATCCGGGCGTGCAGGGCGAGGTCGGCGCCGTCGAGGGCGATGTGCGCGTAGACGTACGGGACCTCGATGTCGAGATTCGCCGTATGAGCAGCCTTGATGTTGACGATGCAGAAGGTGGTGACCGTGCCCCGGGGGCCCACCTCGACCTGTTCCGTCGTGGCGAGTCCGCAGGTGGGGCAGGCGCCCCGCGGCGGGACGTACACCTTGCGGCAGGCGGGGCAGCGTTCGCCGACGGTACGGCGTTGCGAGAGGGCGTCGATGTAGGCGGTCTGGGCGCGGCCGGGCGAGTAGGTGTAGTCGAGGCGGGCGGGGGCGACGATCCCGGTGACCGGGGCGTCGAACGCGCCGCTGTGGCCCGCCGGTCGCTCCACGGCCCCGTCGTACGGCTCGAAGCAGGCGATGTCGGTGATGGCGCCGGTGCGTTCCGCGGCCCAGCGGACGCGTACCCGCATGCCGGTGCGGACGGCGTCGGGGCCGGGGGCGTCGAGGGCGTGCAGCAGGGCCGTGTCGGCGCCGTCGAGCCGGACCAGGACCCAGGCGAAGGGGGTGCCGAGGGGCTGGCCGCGGCGCGGCTCGTGGTTCCACGCCCAGGTGGTGACCGTGCCCGTGGGGGCGACCTGCACCAGATCGCGGATCTCCTCGGCGGTGACCGGGTCGTACTCGACGGGGGGCACGAGGATGCGTCCGTCGGTGGTCCGCACGCCGAGCACGACGCGTTCGCGCAGGCCGGTGAGGAAGGCGCTCTGGACGGGTCCGAGGGAGCGGGTGAAGGGGAATTCGACGACGAGGGGGGCGCTGAGGACTTCGGACATCCTGACGGACTCCTTCGACGGATCAGGCGCGCGACGGATCAGGCGCGCGACGGATCAGGTGCGCGACGGTTCAGGCGCGCTTGTAGACGGGGGGCCGCTTCTCCGCGAAGGCGCGGGCGCCTTCCTTGGCGTCGGCGGTGTCGAAGACCGGCCAGCCACGGGCGAGTTCGGCGGCGAGCCCGTCGGTCTCGGTCATCTCTGCGGTCTCGTACACCGAGGCCTTGACGGCCTCCACGGCGAGCGGCCCGCAGGCGTTGATCCGCGCGGCGATCTCCAGGGCCTTTTCGAGGGCGGTGCCGTCGGGCACGACATGGCCGATCAGGCCGATGGCGGCGGCCTCCGGGGCGCTGTACGGGCGCCCGGTGAGCAGCATCTCCAGGGCGTGGGTGCGCGGGATCTGGCGCTGCAGCCGGACGGTGGAGCCGCCGATCGGGAACAGGCCGCGCCTGACCTCGAACAGGCCGAACGTCGCGGACTCGCCCGCGACCCTGATGTCGGTCCCCTGGAGGATCTCGGTGCCGCCGGCGACGCAGTGGCCCTCGACGGCGGCGATCACCGGTTTGCGGGGGCGGTGATGGCGCAGCATGGCCTTCCAGTGCAGGTCGCGGTCGGCCTTGAGCCGGTCCCGGTACTGCTCCCCCGCCATGCCGTTCCCGGCCAGCGCCTTCAGATCCATGCCGGCGCAGAAGGCGCCGCCGGCCCCGGTGAGGACGACGGAGCGGACGTCGTCGTCCTCGTCGGCCTCGACCCAACCGTCGTACAGGCCGACGAGCATCGGGAGCGAGAGCGCGTTCCTGGCGTCGGGCCGGTTGAGCGTGAGCACCAGTGTGGCGCCTTCGCGCCGGACGGTGAGGTGTTCGGTCCCACCCATGGGCCATCTCCCCTCGGTAAGAACGAGAACAGGTTGCAGGAGCCGGGAAGGCACTTCAAGGGTTTTCTGACAGACAGTCAGATTTATTGACGCGGGCCCTTCCCAGTTGCCACGCCCTTTGCTCTGATGACCGACGAACCGACGGATGCGCCTTTCTTCGTCCGGCTGCCGGGGTCAGGAGGAGCGGTGGAGTACAACCTTGCCGATCTGTTCGAGTCGGTCGTCGACGTGGTTCCGGACCGCGAGGCGCTCGTGTACCTCGACCACCCCGGCACGGGTGCCGAGCGCCGCCTGACCTACGCCGAACTGGACGCGGCCGCCAACCGCGTCGCGCATCACCTGATCGACAGCGGCATCCGCCCCGGGGAGCACCTGGGGCTGCACCTGTACAACGGCGTGGAGTACCTGCAGACGGTGCTGGGCTGCCTGAAGGCACGGGTCGTCCCGGTCAATGTCAACTACCGGTATGTCGAAGAGGAGTTGGTGTACCTCTACCGGGACGCCGACCTGGTCGCGCTGGTCTACGACGCCGAGTTCGAGGAGCGGGTGGCGGGGGCGCTGCCGCGCGCGCCGAAGCTGCGGCATCCGCTGCGGGTGGGTACGGCGCCGGCGGCCCGGGTACCCGGGGCGGTGCCCTTCACCGACGCGGAGGCGGCCGCCTCACCCGGGCGGGGCTTCGCGGCGCGCTCCGGCGACGACCAGTTCATCGTCTACACGGGCGGTACGACGGGGATGCCCAAGGGCGTGATGTGGCGCCAGGAGGACCTGTTCTTCGCCGGGCTGGGCGGCGGGGCGCCGACGGGTGAGCCGGTGAAGGCCCCGCAGGAGCTGGCCGAGCGGGTGGCCGCGGGCGGCTCGGGGATCACCTTCTTCCCCACTCCCCCGCTGATGCACGGCACCTCGACCCTCACCGCCTTCATCGGCTTCGGCTTCGGCCAGCGTGTCGTGCTGCACCGCAAGTTCGTCCCGGAGGAGGTGCTGCGCACGATCGAGCGGGAGCGGGTCACCAGCGTGTCCCTGGTCGGCGACGCGATGCTCCGGCCGCTGATCGACGCGCTGAGCGGGCCGATGAAGGGCACGGACTGCTCGGCCCTGTTCAGCGTCTCCTCGTCGGGCGCGATCATGTCGGAGACGGTGCGCCGGCAGTTCCGGGACCTGGTACCGAACGCCGTGCTGCTGAACAACTTCGGCTCCTCGGAGTCCGGGTTCAACGGCACCGCGACGGACGACTCCGGACCCGAGCGCGGCTTCCGCATCCGGGTCAACTCCCGCACCCTGGTGGTGGATCCTGCGACGCACGAGCCGGTCGCCGTCGGCGAGATCGGCCGGGTCGCCCAGTGCGGCCATGTGCCGCTCGGCTACTACAACGACCCCGCGAAGACGGCCGAGACCTTCTTCGAGAAGGGCGGGCGGCGCTGGGTGCTGCTCGGCGACATGGCGACGGTCGACGAGGACGGTGTGGTCACCGTCCTCGGCCGGGGCTCGCAGTGCATCAACACCGGGGGCGAGAAGGTGTACCCGGAGGAGGTCGAGCAGGCGCTCAAGGCCCATCCGGACGTGTACGACGCACTGGTCGCCGGGGTTCCGGACGCCACCTGGGGCAACCACGTGGCGGCCGTGGTGCAGCTGCGCGCGGGAGCGCCGCGCCCCTCGCTGGCCGACATCCAGGGCCACTGCCGCACCCGGCTGGCCGGCTACAAGGTCCCCCGCCAGCTGGTCATCGCGGAGTCCATCCAGCGCTCGCCCAGCGGCAAGGCGGACTACCGGTGGGCCCGGGAGGTGGCGGTGGCGGCCGATCACCGGTAGGCGGTCGGGGCCGTTCACCGGCAGGTGGTCGGGGCCGTTCACCGGCAGGTGGTCGGGCCGATCACCGGCGGGCGGTGGCGGTCGCTCACCGGCGGTCGAGGAACTCCTCCAGCACCGCGAGGAACTCCTCGGGGCGGGTCTCGTGCACCAGGTGCCCGGCGTCGACGGTGACCAACCGGGCGTCCGGAATCAGCTCCGCGAGCCGGGCGACCTGGTCCTGCGGGACGAGGCTGGTGGGGCCACCCGCGATGACCAGCGTGGGCATGGTGATCCGGCCCATGTGGTCCCACCACACAGGATCGGGCGCGTTGCGCTGCTCGTCGGCGGTCAGCACCATCGCCCAGTCGAACGGCAGCTCCCCCTCGGGCCGTTCGGCGCGCGGCCGGGGCGGGTCGAGCGGCACGGGCGCGCACACGTCCTCCAGGACCAGGCGCCGTACGGCCTCGGGGTGACGCTGGGCCAGCAGGTAGGCGACGAGACCGCCGAGCGAGTGGCCCACGACGTCGGCGCCGTCCGGGCCGAGCGCGGCGAGCAGGGCATGGACGTCCTCGCACATCGTCTCGGCCGCGTACTCGCCCGGCCAGTCACTGCGGCCGTGGCCGCGCAGGTCCGGGGCGTACACCCGGCGCGGGCGCGGGGGTGCCGCGAGCCGTTCGGCGACCCGGGTCCAGTCCGCGCCGTCGGCGCCCCGGCAGTGCAGCAGCAGGACGGGCGGGGCGTCGGCCGGGCCCCAGGCGCGGTAGGCCAGGGTGATGCCGTTCGCCTCGACGGTGTGCGGCGCCGTGACGTCCGTGCCGTGCGCGCCGTCCGGGCCGCGCGCTCCCGGGCCGCTCACTCCGCCGACGGCACGGTCGTGTCCGCGGGGGCGCCGAGGAAGGCGAGCACGCGGCCGGCGAAGCGCTCCGGATCGTCCAGCCAGGGGTAGTGACCGGCGCCGGGCTGCACGGCGACCTCACCCCGTGGGAAGGCGTCGGCGGTGCGGCGGGCGAGGTCGGGGCGGGGGCCGCCGTCGAGTTCGCCCGCGAGGACGAGGACCGGTGCGGAAAGGGCGGCGAGGGCGGTGCGGGTCGCGTCCGGCGTGAAGGCGCCCTCGCCGAAGTAGGCGTCACCGGCCTCCTCGTTGGTCTGCGACAACTCGGCGTCCGTGTGCGTCCGGGCAGCGGCGTCCCAACGGCCGAAGAAGAAGGGCAGGAACACGTCGTCGAACTCCGCCTCACCGGCCAGCCAGGCCCGGAAGGCGGGGAACGCCTCGGCGAACCAGGGCTCGTCCGCGCGCAGTCGGGCCGCCGCCAGCCGGTCCTCGGGGGTGGCCCGCATGCCCAGCGCCGAGGGATTGGGAGTGATCAGCACCAGCCGTCGTATCCGGTGCGGGTGACGGGCCGCGTAGAGCATCGCCAGGGCGGCGCCGGCCGAGTGCGCGAGCAGATCCATGTGCTCCAGCCCCATGTGTGCCCGCCACACCTCCACGTCCTCCACCATCCGGTCGCACCGGTACGTCGCCGGGTCCGCCGGCACCGCGGAGTCACCGGTGCCCCGCAGGTCGAGCAGGGCCAGCCGGCGGTGCGCGGTCAGGCCGCCGAGGTCCCCGAGATAGGCGGAGGCCCGCATGGGGCCGCCGGGCAGGACGACGAGCGGGTCCCCGTCACCCCGCAGGTGATAGGCGAGCCGGGTGCCATCGGCCATGGTGAAGTGCGGCATGCGCCTGATCGTCTCAGTCTTCGGGACGACTCGACCAGCCATTTTCGTCTCGTACGAAAAATCTCCGCAGCCCTCTTGCCTGGAACCGCACGGCCTGAATTACTGGCCCCGAACACATCGACCGAATGATCGGTCGTCCGGAATGTGAGGCTGACGAGGGAGACGTCCCGATGGCGGATGCGACGGACCTGCTCGACGCGGGCGAGCGGCTCGGGCCCGAGGAGCTGCGGGCGCTGCAGCTGGAGCGGCTGCGCGCCTCGCTGCGGCACGCGTACGACCACGTGCCGTTCTACCGGGAGTCCTTCGACAAGGCCGACGTCCGCCCGGAGGACTGCCGCTCCCTCGCCGATCTCGCCCACTTCCCCTTCACGACCAAGGCCGACCTGCGGGCGAACTACCCGTACGGCATGTTCGCCGTACCCCGGGAGAGGATCCGCAGGCTGCACGCCTCCAGCGGGACGACGGGACGCCCCACGGTGGTCGGCTACACGGACAACGACCTCTCCCTGTGGGCCGACATGGTGGCCCGGTCGATCCGGGCGGCCGGCGGGCGCCCCGGGGACGTCGTGCACGTGGCCTACGGATACGGCCTGTTCACCGGCGGCCTGGGCGCGCACTACGGTGCCGAGCGCCTCGGCTGTACGGTCGTCCCGGCGTCCGGCGGCATGACGGCCCGGCAGGTGCAGCTGATCCAGGACCTGGAGCCCGGCGTCATCATGGTGACCCCCTCCTACATGCTCACGCTGCTCGACGAGTTCGAGCGGCAGGGCGTCGACCCGCGGGGCACCTCGCTGCGCGTCGGCGTGTTCGGGGCCGAGCCGTGGACCGAGCAGATGCGGCGCGAGATCGAGGAGCGGTTCGGGATCGACGCCGTCGACATCTACGGGCTGTCCGAGGTGATCGGCCCCGGTGTGGCGCAGGAGTGCGTGGAGACCAAGGACGGCCTGACCGTGTGGGAGGACCACTTCTACCCGGAGGTGGTCGACCCGATCACCGGCGAGGTGCTGCCGGAGGGCGAGCGGGGCGAGCTGGTGTTCACTTCGCTGACCAAGGAGGCCATGCCGATCGTCCGCTACCGCACCCGCGACCTGACCCGGCTGCTGCCCGGCACGGCCAGGGTCTTCCGGCGGATGGAGAAGATCACCGGGCGCAGCGACGACATGGTGATCCTGCGCGGGGTCAATCTGTTCCCGACCCAGATCGAGGAGATCGTGCTGCGCACTCCCGGTGTGGCACCGCACTTCCAGCTCCGGCTGACCCGGGAGGGCCGGCTGGACCGGCTGACCGTCCGGGCCGAGGCCCGCCCCGGCGCGACTCCCGACGCCCGGGAGGCGGCGGCCCGGTCCATCGTGGCGGCCGTCAAGGACGGCGTCGGCGTCTCGGTCGACGTGGAGATCGTCGAGCCGGAGTCGCTGGAGCGCTCGGTGGGCAAGATCCGGCGGATCGTGGACCTGCGGCCCCGGGTCGCCGGCTAGGGCCTTTCCTTCAGATGTGCGTGCCGGACCCCGCGACCCCGGCACGATCCGAAGGAGGGGGCCTGTCGGTCCGGGAGACGCAGCTCACACGCGTCCGTGTCACAGGGGGCCGGGCCGTCCCGTCTCAGGGGTGTATCCACGGACCACCACGGAGGAGCACACCATGGACGCGCGACTGGACTACTTCGCGAGCCCGACCGCGGGCAAGGCCCTCAAGCACTTCATGTCGGCGGGCAGGGCGCTCAAGGACTCGCCGCTGCCGGCCACGACGCAGGAGCTGGTGGCGCTGCGCGTGAGCCAGATCAACGGCTGCGCCGTCTGCGTCGACATGCACACCAAGGAGGCCGCCGCCGCCGGCGAGACCCCGGTGCGGCTGAACCTGGTCTCGGCGTGGCGGGAGGCCACGGTGTTCACCGAGGCCGAGCGGGCCGCGCTGGCACTGGCGGAGGAAGGGACCCGGGTCGCGGACGCGGCCGGCGGCGTCGGCGACGCGGTGTGGGCGCACGCAGCCGCGCACTACGACGAGGAACAGCTCACCGCCCTGGTGATCCTGGTCTCCTTCATGAACTCGGTGAACCGGCTGAACGTCATCACCCGGCAGCCGGCCGGCGCCTACGAACCCGGACAGTTCCACTGACACAGCCGGGCGGAACGGTGCACGGGAGAGGACGCGGTGTGAGCAAGGCCGAGGAGTTCGAGGAGCTGCGGCCGCTGCTGTTCTCGGTCGCCTACCGGATTCTGGGCAGTGTGGGCGAGGCCGAGGACGCGGTGCAGGAGGCCTGGCTGCGCTTCGACGGCTCGTCGGCCCGGCCGGTGTCGGCCAGGGCCTACCTGTCGGCCACGGTGACCCGGATCTCGATCGACGTGCTGCGCTCCGCGCGCGTGCGGCGCGAGCGGTACGTGGGCCCCTGGTTCCCCGAACCGCTGCTGAGCGATCCGTACGAGGACCCGGCGCGGTCGGTGGAGCTGGCTGACTCGGTGTCGATGGCGGCACTGCTCCTGCTGGAGCGGCTCAGCCCGCTGGAGCGGGCGGTGTTCGTGCTGCGGGAGGTGTTCGCCTTCGGGTTCGACGAGGTCGCCGCGGCGGTGGGGCGTTCCGAGGCGGCGTGCCGGCAGCTGCTGGTGCGGGCGCGGCGGCACATGGAGGCCGGGCGGCCGAGGTTCGCGGCGGACCGGCGGGAACGGCAGGAGCTGGCGACACGGTTCTTCGAGGCGTTGAAGGACGGCGACGTGGACGGACTGCGACAGCTGCTCGCCGCCGATGTCCAGTTGACCGGGGACGGCGGCGGCAACGCCCCGCAGCTGGCCGGAGCCGTCGTGGGCGCACAGAAGGTCGCCCGGCTGCTGGGCACGGTCTTCCCCTGGCTGTTCCGGATCGGTGTGTCCCTGGAGCCGCACGAGGTCAACGGCCAGCCGGGGGCGATCCTCCGCGACCGGGACGGCAGGGTGCTCCACACGCTCGCCCTCGACGTGCTCGACGGGCGGATCCAGGCCGTGCGCACGGTGGTCAACCCCGACAAGCTCGGCCACATCGGCCCGGTCGCCGACGCCTGGGCCGTCGACCGCGAGGTGAGGCAGGCCCGGCGGCGGTGAGCCGGCCCGTCGGGGGTGAGCCGGCCCGTCGCGATGAGCCGGCCCATCGGGATGAGCGGGCCCATCGGGATGAGCCCGCCCGTCGGGATGGGCCCGCCCGTCGGGATGGGCCCGCCCGTCGGGATGAGCCCGCCCGTGGGCGGCCGGACCGACGCCCGGCGGGACCGCGGGAGCCACCGGCCGACCGCCGTCGCATCGACGTACCCCGAAACGTCGTCGGCGGCCTATACTCCCCAGCCATGACGGACAGTGCCCCCACCCCGGACCCGGACCTGGTCAACGCGCTGCGGGCGCTGTCGAACCCGATGCGGCTGCAGATGCTGCGCTGGCTGCGCGAGCCCGGGCGCCACTTCCCCATGGAGGCGGCCATCGCCGACCCCGCCGAGGTGGGTGTGTGCGTGAGCCACATCCAGGCCAAGGCCGGGCTGGCCCAGTCGACCGTGTCGGCCTACATGGCCGAACTCCAGCGGGCCGGGTTGGTCCGGGCGACCCGGGTGGGCAAGTGGACCCACTACAAGCGGGACGAGCAGCGCATCGCCGAACTGGTCACCGAGCTCGGACGGACCCTCTAGAGCCGCACCCGCGCCTCCTCCTCGGCGTGCCACCCTGGCATTCATATCGAAATTCTGCGATATTACGAATCGACGATTCACGCTGTCCACCTCAGCGAGGGAGCACACCGATGGACCTCGGCACGTTCGGGATCTACACCTTCGACTTCGAACACAGGCCGGCCGCGCGGATCCGCGACTCCGTCCAGGAGCTGGAGGAGCTGGGCTGGGGGACGCTCTGGGTGCCCGAGCTGCTCGGGCGGGACGCGTTCACCCACGCCGGGTACCTGCTCTCCTGCACGCGACGGCTGACCGTCGTCAACGGCATCGCCCGGATCTGGTCCCGGGAGGCACGCCGGACGCACGGCGCCGCCCTGCTGCTCGCCGACGCCTACCCGGGCCGGCATGTGCTGGGCCTGGGGTTCGGCGGGGACCCGCGCCCGGGGGTCAAGCCCCTCGCCGCGATGGCCGCGTACCTCGACGAGCTGGACACCCTTCAGACGCCCAACCCCCGCCCGGACCGACCGGTCCGGCGCCTGCTGGCCGCGTACGGCCCGAAGATGCAGCGGCTGGCCCGCGACCGCGCCGACGGCGCCCAGACCTACCACGTGAACACGGCGCACACGGCGCAGGCCCGGGAGATCCTCGGACCGGAGGCCTTCCTGGCCGTCGAGCACGCGGTGCTGTTCGAGAGCGACCCGGTCCGGGCCCGCACCCTGGCGCGCGAGCACCTGCACGGCTATCTCGGGACCCCGTACAACATCGCCAAGTTCCGCCGACTCGGGTACACGGAGGACGACCTCCGCGACGGCGGCAGCGACCGCTTCGTGGACGACCTCGTGTTCTGGGGCGACCCGGACACGGTCGTGCGGAAGCTGCACGGCCACCTGGACGCGGGCGCCGATCACGTGGCCGTGCAGGTGATCGGCGTCGAGCCGGGCGCGTCGGCGCTGCCGCACTGGCGGGTGCTGGCCGACGCGCTGCTGCCGGCGAGGAGCCCGGCTAGCCGCCGAACCGGTCCCGCAGCTCGCGCTTGAGGATCTTGCCGCTGGCGTTGCGCGGCAGCTCCGCCACGAACAGCACCCGTTTGGGCGCCTTGAAGGGCGGGAGCTTCTCCTTGACGTGCGCGACGAGCTGTTCCTCCGTCACCTCGCCGCGCGCGACGACGACCGCCGTGACGGCCTCGATCCACCGCTCGTCGGGCAGTCCGATCACGGCGGCCTCGGCGACGGCCTCATGGCTGTAGAGGACGTCCTCAACCTGGCGCGAAGCGACCAGCACACCACCGGAGTTGATGACGTCCTTCACCCGGTCCACGATGGTGAAGTACCCCTCCGCGTCGCGCACCGCGAGGTCGCCGGAGTGGAACCAGCCGTCCCGGAAGGCCTCGGCGGTCTCCTCGGGCTTGTCCCAGTAGCCCTCGCACAGCTGCGGTGAGCGGTAGACGATCTCGCCCGGGGTGCCGTCCGGAACGTCCTTGCCCTCGTCGTCCACGACCCGGGCGTCCACGAACAGCACGGTACGGCCGCAGGAGCCCAGGCGGCCCTCATGCTCGTCGGGTCCGAGGACGGTGGCCAGCGGGCCGATCTCGCTCTGCCCGAAGCAGTTGAAGAAGGCGAGCCCCGGCAGGCGTTCCCGCAGCCGCCGCAGCACGGGCACCGGCATGATCGAGGCGCCGTAGTAGGCCTTGCGCAGGCCGCCGAGGTCGCGGGTGGCGAAGTCGGGCCGGCCCGCCAGGCCGATCCACACGGTGGGCGGCGCGAAGAGGCTGTCCACGCGGCCCGTCTCGATCAGCTCGAACAGCCGGTCGCCGTCCGGGGCGTCCAGGACGATGTTGGTCGCGCCCACGGCGAGGCAGGGCAGCAGGAAGACGTGCATCTGCGCCGAGTGGTACAGCGGAAGCGCGTGCACCGGCCGGTCCCCGGCGCTCAGGTCGAGGGCGGTGATCGCGCTCAGGTACTCGTGCACCAGCGCGCGATGGGTCATCATCGCGCCCTTGGGCAGGGCGGTGGTCCCGGAGGTGTACAGCAGCTGCACCAGGTCCTCGGTGCGCGGCTCGGGCCCGTCGTACGGCGGTACGTCCGGCAGCCGCGCGAGCAGCGAGTCCTCGGCGTCCCGCAGCGTCAACACCCGTACGCCGTCCGGCACATGGCCGGCCAGGCCGGGGTCGGCGAGCACCAGGGTGCTGCCCGACTGGCCGACCAGGTAGGCCAGGTCGTCACCGGTGAGGTTGTGGTTGACCGGCACGTGCACCAGGCCGGCCCGGGCGCAGGCGAGGAACGCGATCAGGTAGGCGTCGGAGTTGTACCCGTAGGCGGCGACCCGGTCGCCGGGGGCGATGCCCTGCGCGAGCAGCAGGGAGGCCGCGCGGGAGACGGCGTCGTCGAGTTCCTCGTACGTCCATGCCCGCGCGTCGTACTCCAGCGCGATCCGCGCCGGGGTGCGCCGGGCGCTGCGCCGCAGCACCCCGTCGACCGTGCTGCCGTGTCCCTGCGTCATGGCTCATGATCCTGGGTCCGTCGCGGAGGGAGGTCAAGCACCCGCGGGGCGGCAACGGTCCTTCGCCGCAGGCGCCTTCTGCTTCCGCGTGCTTCCGTGCGCCCCTGTGGAGAAACGTTTTTGGACACCGGGCAGCGTTGAACCTGGGCAGGACATGATGCAGTCAACTCCGTGACAGATGCACCGGTTTACGCGTCACGTCGGACAGGAGATACCCATGAGTCGTGCTGTGTCTGAACAGAAGCGAACGTGGACGACAGGTACTGCACCCGGCATATTCCCACTCCTAGGCCACGGTATCGCCTTCTACCGCCGGCCGTTGGCTTTTCTGAATTCTTTGCCCGCGCACGGGGATCTGGTCGAGATACGGCTGGGCCCCCAGCGCGCCTGGATGGTGTGCCACCCGGAGCTGGCGCACGAGGTGCTCATGGATCCGCACACCTTCGACAAGGGCGGCCCGCTGTACGACAGGCTCGGGAAGCTGATGGGGGACGGTCTCGTCACCTGCCGCCAGCCGGCGCACCGGGACAAACGCAGGCTGCTGCAGCCCGCCTTCCGGCCTTCCCACGTCGCCGTTTACACGGACCTGATCACGGAAGAGGCCGACGCGGTGTGCGCGACGTGGCAGGCCGGCCGGACGGTTCCCGTCACCGAGGCGATGATGGGCCTCACGACCCGCGTGATCAGCCGGGTGCTGCTCTCCGACTCACTGGACGACACCACGGCCGCCGAGGTGCGGGACTGTCTCACCGATGTCGTCCGGGGTCTCTTCGTCCGCACGGTCGTACCGATCGACGCCCTGTTCCGCCTGCCCACACCCGCCAACCGCCGCTACCGGCGGGCGCTCGCCCGGCTGCACGCCATCATCGGCACGGTGATCGCGGAGCGCCGCCGGGGCGCCGACCGTGACGACGTGCTGGGCACCCTGCTGGCGGCGACGCGCGGCGACGGCGAAGCGAAGGCGATCACCGGCCAGGAGGTCCACGACCACCTGATCACGCTGCTGCTCACGGGCGCCGAGACGCAGGCACTGAGCCTGGCCGCCGCCTTCAGCCTGCTGGCCCGCCATCCGGAGGCGGAGCGCCGCCTGCACGCCGAGCTCGACTCCGTCCTCGCCGAAGGCCGGCGCCCCGGTCCCGACGACCTGCCGCACCTCGTCTACACCCGGTGCGTCGTCTCCGAGACGCTGCGCCACTCGTCCCCCGGCTGGCTCTTCACCCGCGTCGCCACCAGGGACACGGAACTCGCCGGGTGCCGGCTGCCCGCGGGAGCCGCCGTTCTGTACAGCCCCTACCTCCTGCACCACGACCCCGCGTCGTTCCCCGACCCCGAGCGCTTCGACCCGGACCGCTGGCTGCCGGGCCGGCCCACCGTCGGACAGCGCCGCGCGATGATGCCGTTCTCCGCGGGCGGCCGCAAATGTCTCGGCGACGAGTTCGCCATGGTGGAGGCCGTGCTGGCGCTGGCGACCCTCGCCGGCCGCCGACGGCTGCGCCATCTGCCGGGGTACGTCGAACGGCCACCGCGCCCCGGGATCACGATGGGGCCGCGCGCCCTGGTCATGGCCTGCGAGGCCCGTGCACGAGCAACGGGCGCCCCGCGCCCGTCGGAACCCCGGACGGCAGGAGACCACCATGTCGGCAACGCATGAGGAAGTCACGCTCGGCCCACCGGACGAAACGGCGGTCCTCAGCCTCCGTGACCTGATCGACGCCCACCTCCGCATGCCGTTCCCGCGCCGGCGCAACCCCCACGCGTCCGAGGCCGCGGCCGGGGTCGACGCATGGCTGTGCACGTGGGGTCTGAGCGACGAACCGGGCGTGCCGGAGATGATCGCCCGGACCCGCCCCGCCGAACTCGCGTGCTGCACCAGCCCCACCGTGGATTCCGGTCTCCTCCGGATCGTGGCCCGCCAGATCGCCTACCAGTTCGTCTTCGACGACCTTGCGGAGGACGTCGGCCGGCGCTCCCCGGACGCGCTGCTGCCCATGCTGTGCGAGAGCGTGGAGATCCTGCGTGACGACCGGCCGCCCACCACTCCCCTCGGAGCGGCCCTGGCCGATCTCCAACGGCGGGTCAGGGAGCGGAGCACACCCGCGCAGGCCGCGCGGTGGGCCTGGCAGAGCCGTGAGTACGTGCACGGTCTGCTGTACGAAGCGGTGGCCCAGTCCCCGCGGGTCCTCCTGCGGACCCGGGACTGCACCTCGATACGGTCGCTGACCGCGGGCGTCCAGCCGTTCTACCCCCTGTACGAGGCCGCCCAGCCACGGGAGCTGACCGCCGCCGAGCTCCACCATCCCGGTGTGCGGCGGCTGAGCCGCCTGTCGGCCGACGCCGCGGTGTGGACGGCCGACCTCTTCTCCGCGGTGAAGGAACGGCGCTCCGGCGAAATGATCAATCTGGCCCTGGCCCACCAGCGCGCACACGGATGCTCTCTGCAGACCGCCGTCCTCCTGGCCGTCCAGCAGATCAACCGCACGATCGAGGAGTTCCAGGAGCTCCACGAGGAGCTGGCACCGGAGCTGAGCCCCGCGGGCGCCGGCTACGTGCAGGGCATGATCGGCTGGATCCGCGGGTGCTACGACTGGTCGCGCACGGTGCCTCGCTACGCGGATGCGGCGTCGGTGCCTGCCGTGCCGTAGGCACTCCTGGCGTGCTCCCGGGACAGCGCCACCGGGAGATGCCCATCAGTGGGTCCTACCCCACGGATGGGCATTCTCCCACCTGCGGTCCGTGATTCACCCTTTGGTGCCCAAACCGGGCTGACCCACCGGGACGGGGCGTACGCTCGGCTCCGCGAGCCGAGCGACAGAAGGCGGTACGGCACATGGCGACGGAGCCGCGGCACCCGGTCACGAAGCAACGGACGTTGATCGAGCGCCGACGGGAACTCCAGGCCCTCGACGCCGCGTTCCGGGAGCTGCGACGCACCACCGACGGCGTGCCGCGAGCCAGGCGCAGGGGTCTGCTCGCCTTCAGCGGGCCCGCCGGACTGGGCAAGACGGCGCTCCTCACGGAAGCCCGCGACCGGGCCGCGGCCCGCGGATTCACCGTGCTGTCGGGCCGGGGCGGCGAGAAGGAACAGGGGTCGGCGTTCCGGGTGGTGCGCCAGGTGGTGCAGCCCTCTCTGGCCAGGATGGAGGGGCCGGAACTCCGCGCTTTCCTGGGCAGTTGGTACGACGTCATGGCCGCCGTGCTCGGTCTGGAGGCGCAGGGCCCCGCACCGGACCCGACCGGCGTCCGCGAAGGCCTCGACTGGGTCATGACCCGGCTCACCATGAAGAAGGCGCCCGTCGTCCTCTTCCTGGACGACCTGCACTGGGCGGACGCCGAATCCCTCAGCTGGCTCGTCTCGTTCGCGTCGCGGGTCGACGACCTTCCCCTGCTGATCGTGGTCGCCTACCGGCCCGACGAGCTGCCGCCCGAGGCGCGCGAACTGCGCGCGCTCGCCGGGGATCACGGGGAGCGCCCCCACGGCCTGGCGCATCTCACCGCCGACGGCGTGGCCCGGATCATCAGGAAGGAAATCGGCGCGGCGGCGGAGGACGTGTTCTGCAAGGAGTGCTGGTCGGCCACCGGCGGCAGCCCGTTCGAGGCGGTGGAGCTCGCCTTCGGGCTCGCCGAGCGGAGACTGACCGGCACCGTGAGCGACCTGCCCGCGATGCGTGAGCTCGCCGCGGCGATCAAGGGCCCGGGGCTGATCGAGCGGCTGGAAGGGCTCGGCACCGCGACCGTTCGCTTCGCGCACACCGCGGCCGTCCTGGGCTCGCCCTTCTCGCCGCGGCTCGCCGCGACCATCGCGGTGCTCGGCGACGAGGCCACCGCCGAGGCCACCCAGCAGCTGCGCGCGGCCCGGATCCTCTCCGAGGGGCACGGCCCCGAGGGGGAGCTGGAGTTCGTCCACCCACTGATCGCCACGACGATCTACCGGTCCATCCGCACCGGTTTCCGCGCCGGTCTGCACAACGCGGCGGCGGAGGCCGTCCTCACCGCGGGGTACGGCGCCACGGCGGCCGCCCGGCATCTGCTGGAGGTGCCCTGCGAGGGCAGCCCCGAGACGGTCGCGTGTCTGCGCGAGGCCGCTCGCGAGTACCTGCGCGCCGGGGCCACCGAGTCGGCCCGGCGGCTGCTGACCCGCGCGCTGCAGGAGCCGCCCCAGCCCGAGGACCGTGCCGCGGTCCTGCACGAACTCGCGTGCGCCACCTTCCTGATCGAGCCGACGGCCACGGTGCGCTACCTGCGCGAGGCGCTGGCCGAGCCCGACGTCGACCCCGATCTGCGCGCCTCCGTCGTCTACCGGCTGACGACGGCGCTGGCCCACACCGACCGGCTGGCCGAGGCAGTGACCGTGGCCGCCGAGGAGGCGAAGCAGGCCACGAATCCGCGGGTCAAACTGCGGATGCAGGCGGATCAGTTCGTGTGGAGCACGATGCGTGCCGACGATCCCGACTCACCCGCCCGCTCCCGGAGGCTGGCGCGTCTCGCCGAGCAGCTGCCCGGCCGCAGTCTGGAGGAGCGCTACATCCTGGGGCTGCGGGCCTGGGACGCCGTCCTGCGCGGCGAACCACGGCAGACCGCCCTCGCGTACGCCGAGAAGTCCCTGCGCGGCGGCATGAGCTGGACCGACGAGAACCGGGGCTTCGAGGTACCCCTGTCGGTCGCGCTGGTGTTCATGTACGGCGACCGGCCGCGCCGGGCCGAGGAGTTGTTCGAGAAGGGGATCGCCGAGTGCGCGGGCAAGGGCTGGCACGGCTCCCATCTCGCCTTCGGCCAGACCATCGCCGGCTACGTCCGCTACCACCGGGGCTGCCTGGCGGAGGCCGAGGACCTGGTCCGGGAGGGGCTGCGCACCGCCGACAAGGTGGACGGGGTGGTGGCCGCCCGGTGGTACGGGGTCAGCGTCCTGATCCAGACCCTGCTGGCCCGTGGGCGGGTCGTCGAGGCGCGCGCCCTCGCCGACGAGCACCACTTCGGTGACATGACGCCGAACGCCGTCATCTACCCCGACCCGCGCACCGTGTACGCGGAGCTGCTGCTGGCGGAGGGACGCCACGCCGAGGCGGCACCGCTGCTGTCCTCGGTGGGAGACTGGCTGGACAAGCGGGGCTGGCGGAACCCGGCCTGGTGCCCGTGGCAGCTGCACCTCGCCTCCGCGCTCGCCCCCACGGCCCCGGACAGGGCGGCCGGCCACGCACGGGACGCCGTGAAGCGCGCCCGGGACTTCGGCGCCGCCTCCGCCGTCGGCCAGGCCCTGCACACGCTCGCGGAGGTGACCGGCGGGCCGGCGGCGCTCGACCTGTACGCGGAGGCCGTCGACCACCTGGAGCAGTCGCCCGCCGCCTACGAACTCGCCCGCGCCCAGGTCGGCCACGGCGCGGCGCTGTCCCGCCACGGGCGGCTGCAGGAGGCCGCCGACCGGCTCTACCGAGGGCTGGAGGGAGCCGTCCACTGCGGGGCCGAGGCGCTCGCCGCCCGGGCCAGGGCGCAGCTCTCCGCGTCCGGAATGCGTCCGTTGCCGCTGCGGTACGCGCAGGCGGACACGCTCACCGCGCAGGAGCGCCGTACCGCCGAACTGACCGTGCAGGGACACTCCGCGGCCGTCGTCGCCAAGGAACTGCGCCTCACCGAGCAGGGGGTGCGGCATCTGCTGTCCAGCGTCTACCGCAAGATCGGCACCGACGCCGTCGGCCTCGCCGGGTTCCTTCAGGCGTGAACCCGGCGCCGCCGGTGCCGTGGGGCGGTCACACCGCCCGCGTCCGGCCCTCCCAGTACGGGTCCCGCAGCCGTCGCTTGTACAGCTTGCCGTTGGGGTCGCGGGGCATCTCGGCGATGAAGTCGACGCTCTTGGGCCGCTTGTAGCCGGCGAGCCGCTCGGCGCAGTGGTCGAGGAGGGCCGTGGCCAGGGCCGGGCCCGGCTCGTGACCGGGGGCCGGTTCGACGACGGCCTTGACCTCCTCGCCCCAGTCGTCGTGGGGGATGCCGAAGGCGGCGGCGTCGGCGACGCCCGGGTGGGCCAGGAGCACGGACTCGATCTCGGCCGGGTAGATGTTGACCCCGCCGGAGATGATCATGTCGATCTTGCGGTCGCGGAGGAAGAGGTAGCCGTCCTCGTCCAGGTAGCCGAGGTCGCCCACGGTGAAGAAGTCACCGATGCGGTTGCTGCGGGTCTTGGCCTCGTCCTTGTGGTAGGAGAAGCCGCCGGTGTTCATCTTCATGTAGACCGTGCCCAGCCGGCCGGGCGGGAGCCGGTTGCCGTCGTCGTCGAAGACGGCGAGCTCGCTGATCGGCCAGGCCCTGCCGACCGTGCCGGGCTTCTTCAGCCAGTCCTCGGCGGTGGCGAAGGCACCGCCGCCCTCGCTGGCCGCGTAGTACTCCTCCACGCAGTGCCCCCACCAGTCGATCATGGCCCGCTTCACATGGTCCGGGCAGGGGGCGGCGCCGTGGATGGCGTGCCGCATGGCGGAGACGTCGTAACGGGCCCTCACCTCCCGCGGGAGCGCGAGCAGTCGGTGGAACTGGGTGGGCACCATGTGGGTGTGGGTGCACCGGTAGGTGTCGATGAGGCGGAGCATCTCCTCGGGGGTCCACTTGTCCATGAGCACCAGGCGGTGGCCGATGTGCAGGGACGCGCCCGCGAACTGCAGCACCGCCGTGTGGTAGAGCGGCGAGCAGACGAGGTGGACGTTGTCGTCGAACGGCCGGATGCCGAAGATGCCGAGGAAGCCGCCCAGATAGGCCTCCTCGGGCGCCTTGCCGGGCAGCGGGCGGCGGATGCCGCGCGGGCGTCCGGTCGTACCGGAGGTGTAGTTCATGACCCAGCCGAGTTCGCGGCCGGCGGGCGCGGACTCCGGCTGTCCGTCGAGGAGCCGGGCGTACGGGCGGAAGCCGTCGGCCTCGCCGACCGCGTAGCGGTGGGTGGCGGGCAGGCCCGCCTCGTCGGCGGCGGCGCGCGCGGCACCGGCGTACCGCTCGTGGGCGATGAGCACCTTGGCACCGGAGTCGGCGACGATCCAGGCGATCTCCGGGCCGACGAGGTGGTGGTTGACGGGGACCAGATAGAGGCCGGCCTGGGTGGCGGCCAGGTAGGCGGTGAGGAACTCGACGCAGTTGGGCAGGACGACGGCGAAGGCGTCGCCGCGCTCCAGGCCGGCCGCGCGCAGCCCGTGGACAAGCCGGTTGGCGGCGCCGTGCAGACGGCCGGCGGTCCACTCCTCGCCGTCGGGGCCGACGAGGGCGGTGCGGTCGGGGTGCTGGGCGGCCTGGGCCCAGAAACCTGCGGGGGGTGTGCTCACGACTGGCCGCTCCTTCCGGCGATGCGGTTGATGCGGTCCACGGCCCGCTCGAAGCCGCGGGTGAGGTCGTCGACGACGGCCTGGACGCTGCGTTCGCTGCTCATCCGGCCGACGATCTGGCCGACGGGCGTGCCGAGCAGCGGGTCGATCTCGTACCTCTGGATGCGGGACACCGCCTCGGCGACCAGCAGGCCCTGCAGTGGCATGGGCAGGGTGCCGGGTCCGGCCGGGTCGTCCCAGGCGTCGGTCCACTCGGTGCGGAGCTGGCGCGCGGGCTTGCCCGTGAGGGCGCGGGAGCGGACGGTGTCACCGGACCCCGCGGCGAGGAGCTTGCGGGTGAGGGCGGCCGAGTGCAGATCGGCCTCTGTGGTGGTCAGCCACAGGGAACCCAGCCACACCCCCTGAGCGCCGAGTGTGAGGGCGGCGGCCACCTGCTGTCCGCTGCCGATGCCGCCGGCCGCCAGGACGGGCAGCGGGCCGACGGCCTCCACGACCTCGGGCGTGAGCACCATGGTGGCGATCTCCCCGGTGTGGCCGCCGGCCTCGTAGCCCTGCGCGACCACGATGTCGATGCCGGCTTCCCGGTGCTTGCGGGCGTGCCGGGCGCTGCCCGCGAGGGCGGCCACCAGCACACCCCGTTCGTGGGCGCGGGCGACGACGTCGGCGGGCGGGGAGCCGAGGGCGTTGGCGAGGAGCCGGATCGGGTAGCCGAAGGCGACGTCGAGCTGGGCGCGGGCGACCTGCTCCATCCAGCCGGTGATGCGCCACCCGGACGCCTCGCCCTCGGCCAGCTCGGGGACGCCGTACCGCGCGAGGGTCTCGCGCACGAACTGCCGGTGCCCCTCGGGGATCATCGCCTCGACGTCCGCCTCGGTGACCCCTTCCACCTTCTTCGCGGGCATGACCACGTCCAGCCCGTACGGTCTCCCGTCGGCGTGCGCGTCGAGCCGGTCGAGGTCGCGTTCGAGATCCTCCGGGGCCGTGTAGCGGACCGCGCCGAGCACCCCGAAGCCGCCGGCCCGGCTGATGGCCGCGGCGACGGCGGGGAACGGCGTGAAGCCGAAGACGGCGTGCTCGATTCCCAGGCGCTTGCTCAACTCCGTCTGCATGGGCGCAGGATGCCGCAGCCGCCCCGCTGACGGAAGACCCGTTCTGACGTTCCGTCAGATTCTTTGTGCCGTCAGATTCTCTGTCCCGTCAGATTCGGTTCCGGCGTCACGCGGTCGCTTCCAGCACGGCCATCGCCGCGTTGTGCCCCGGCACCCCGCTCACCCCTCCCCCGCGCACGGCCCCCGCGCCGCACAGCAGGACGTTGGCATGGCCCGTCTCCACGCCCCAACGGCCGGTGTCCGCTTGCGCGTAGGGCCAGGACAGGGCCCGGTGGAAGATGTTGCCGCCGGGCAGCCGCAGGTCCCGTTCGAGGTCGAGCGGGGTCTTGGCCTCGATGCAGGGGCGGCCGTCGGCGTCGGTGGCCAGGCAGTCGGCGAGGGGTTCGGCGAGGTGGGCGTCGAGCTGGGCCAGGGTCGACTTCAGCAGCTCCTCGCGGACGCCGTCGTTGTCCCGGTCGAAGAGCCGGGCCGGGGTGTGCAGGCCGAACAAGGTGAGCGTCTGGTAGCCGCGCTCGGCCAGTTCGGGCGCGAGGATGGTGGGGTCGGTCAGGGAGTGGCAGTAGATCTCCGAGGGCGGGGTGGCGGGGAGTTCGCCGGCGGCGGCCTGGGCGTGGGCGGTGGCGAGCTGTTCGTAGCCCTCGGCGATGTGGAAGGTGCCGGCGAAGGCCTCGCGCGGGTCGGCGGCGGGGTCGCGCAGCGTGGGCAGCCGCTCGAGCAGCATGTTGACCTTGAGCTGGGCGCCCTCGGCCGGCTCGGGCGCCCGGTCGCCGGTGAGGGCGGCCAGTTCCTGCGGGGAGGCGTTCACCAGGACGTGCCGGGCGGCGGCGACTCCCTCGCCGTCCGCCGTGCGGTAGGTGACCTCGGCCCGTCGTCCGTCGGTGTCGATCCGGACCGCCTCGTGCCCGGTGGCGACGACCGCCCCGGCGGTGCGGGCCGCTGCGGCGAGGGCGTCCGTGAGGGCGCCCATGCCGCCGACCGGCACGTCCCAGGCGCCGGTGCCGCCGCCGATGACGTGGTAGAGGAAGCAGCGGTTCTGGGCCAACGTGGGATCGTGGGCGTCGGCGAACGTGCCGATGAGGGCGTCGGTGAGGACGATGCCCCGGACCAGGTCGTCGTGGAAGTTCTCCTCCACGGCGACGCCGATCGGCTCCTCGAACAGCGTGCGCCAGGCGGTTTCGTCGTCGATGCGGCGGCGCAGCTCGTCACGGGTGGGCAGGGGCTCGGTGAGGGTCGGGAAGACCCGCTCGGCGACCCGGCCGGTCATGCCGTAGAAGCGTTCCCAGGCCGTGTACTCGCGTTCGGTGCCGGTCAGCCGGGCGAAGGCCTCCCGGGTGCGCTGCTCGCCGCCCCCGACGAGCAGTCCGGTGGGCCGCCCGGCCCGCTCCACGGGCGTGTACGAGGAGATGGTGCGGGAGCGGATCCGGAAGTCCAGCCCGAGATCGCGCACGATCTTCCGCGGCAGCAGACTGACCAGGTAGGAGTAGCGCGAGAGGCGTGCGTCGACGCCGGCGAACGGGCGGGTGGAGACGGCGGCACCGCCCGTGTGGTCCAGCCGCTCCAGCACCAGCACGGTGCGGCCGGCCCGGGCCAGGTAGGCGGCGGCGACGAGGCCGTTGTGGCCACCGCCGACGATGACGGCGTCGTACGCGCGGGATCCCTCGTTGGCAGACATGGTTCTTCGTAACACAGGATGATCCCGTTCGGCGAGGGCGCGTTCCAGCGGCCCCCGGCCCGTCCGGTGGCCGGCCGGCCCGCGCCGTGGACCGGTCCCCGGCCGGCCCACGGCGCGTCGTTCATCGTCCGTCGCCCCCGGGCCCCGACCGCGGGGGACCGTACGGCTCGATGGACGGATTGGCGTACGGGCCCGACACGCCCGGACTGCCGGTGATGCGCGCGGCCGCCTCCTCGGTGACCAGCAGCGCGTACAGGCCCTGGGCCGGGTCCACGGACACGAGTCCGTACGCCTCGTCGGCCTCGGCGGGCGTGAGCCCGTACCGGCGCAGGGCGTCGTCCAGCGTCGCCCCGGCGGGCAGGGTGACCGTGACGAGGACGGTGGGGCCCTGGGTCATGACGTCTCCTCAGCGATGACGGCCGTTCTTCCTGCGGCGGCGCACCGCCTCGACGATGGCGGCCGCGTCGATCGTGCCGTACCCGTAGTCGAAGTCGAAGCCGGCCATCCCGAGGTCGTCCGCCGTACGGCGCAGCAGGACGCGCAGTTCGGCCGGGGACAGCTCGGCGACGGGAAGCTGGGAGCGCACCGCGGCCACCACACCGGCCGCCACGGGACAGGCCGCCGAGGTCCCGCTGTCGGGCTCGTCCGGCCCGAACGCCTTCGATCCCGCGAAGTGGGTGTACGTGCAGACGTCCGGCTTGCGCCGGCTGAGCCGGCCCGGCCCCTGCGAGGAGTAGCCCACGCGGGCGCCGCGGAGGTCGACGCCGCCGATGGACAGCACGCTGGGGTGCGAGTTGGCGCCGTTGATCGAGCGGTCGGGCCAGGCACAGCGGACGTCGGGACACTCCCGTCCGCAGTTGCCGGCGGCGAAGAGGACGTCCGCGCCGGCCTCCACCAGGGCGCTGACGGCCAGGTTGAAGGGGTGCGCGGGGTTGTCGGAGTAGTTGCCGGGGTGGCCCGGCGGGAAGTCTCCGCGCGGGTCGAAGGAGCCCCAGCTGTTGCTGACCACCAGCGCGCGCCGTTCCTGCGGCATCCCGTCCAGGACGGTCCGCAGGTGGGCGAAGGCCTTGACGGCGTCCGTGAGCAGCGCGAGCAGGGGCTTCGGGCGCAGGATGGGCAGGTCGAGGAGGGTGGCTCTGGGGGCGGTGATCCTGGTGTCGAAGGCACACATCGAGCCGTGGTCGACCGGGAAGCGGCCGAAGGTGCCGGTGACCCCGTCCGGCTTCCAGCTGCGGGCCTCGTCGACGGTCACGTCCTGCCCGAGGACCTCGGTCACGTGAGCGACGTTGATCCCCGTGTCGAGGATGGCGAGGGCGACGCCGTCGCCGTCCATGCCCTCCGACTTCAGGTGGTCGGTCAGCTTGTTCTGGATGTCGTGCCAGTCGCCGACCGGGCCCTCGCCGCCGCAGGTCGGCAGCGTCTCGATGACCGGGTCGGAGAAGATGCCGACGATGTCGCGGCGGGCCGCGGACAGCATCGCGTAGCGGCTGGCCACGTCGTAGTCCTGGATCTCACCGCGCACGACGACGCCGGCGTGCTCGGGAGCCATCGAGTAGCGGACGGACTCCAGCGACAGGGGGTCCGCTCCCGGCGCCGCGGGCTGCGGCCGGGGCACGGCCACCGGCTCGAACTGCGGGTCGAGCGCGATTCCGGGCAGCTCACCGGCGATCTCGCCGACGGTGGTGCTCACCTGGGGGTCGATGACGGCCGCGACCACATCGGGCTCGGGCCGCAATTGGATCATGACACGCACGCTTGGCTCCAAACGCTGTGCGGGCGGCGGCGCCGATCCTTGGATCCGGCGCGCGGGCCGCCTCTGCGGAAGGTGGGATCCCACCGGTGGCCGACCGGCCGGTCGCCGGGTTCGCTCCACCGGGACGCGAGTCACCATCTCAGGGGGCGCCGGCCGACGGCACCGCCAAACAGGCGAAATACCATTGGCACATGCCAAAGGCAGTTCGGCGGCAGCCGTGACGACCCCGGTGTCAGCGCCCGCCGAACGCGTGCCGGCGCCCGACCACCGCGACCCTGCGGTACAGCTCCCACGCCTCCGTGTTCCGGCCCAGGCGCTCCAGGCAGTGGGCCTCGTCGCTGCGGCCGGCGAGGGTGTCGGGGTGGTCCGGGCCGAGGAGGTGTTCGCGGACCGCCGCGAGCCGGCGGTACTCCTCCAGCGCCGCCGTCCAGCGGCCCAGCCAGCCGAGGGCGACCGCGACCTCGCGGCGGCTGACGAGGGTGTCCGGGTGGCCGGGGCCGAGGACGAGCTCGCGCAGCACGCACACCTCACGGGCCTCGGCGAGGGCCTCCTCCCAGCGGCCGAGCCGCCCCAGGTTGACGCCGAGGCCGTGCCGGGCGCGCAGGGTCTCGGGGTGGGTGGGGCCCTGGGCGCGGGTGCGGTCCTCGGTCAGCGCGCGGTACAGGCTCAGGGCGTCCGCGCTGCGGCCGAGGCGGCCGAGGCTGAGAGCGGTCTCGTAGCGGGCGGCGAGGGTATCGGGATGGTCGGCGCCGAGCACCCGCGCCCTGGCCCCGGCGACCTCGCGGTACCCGTGCAGGGCCTCCTCCCAGCGACCCGACCGGCCCTGGGCGTAGGCGACCTCGCAGCGGGAGACCAGGGTGTCGGGGTGGTCCGGGCCGAGCACCCGGGCCCGGTCCGCGGCCACCTCCAGCGCCATGCGCAGGGCGTCGTCCGGGCGGCCGAGCCGGCCCAGGGTGCAGGCGACGTTGTGCCGGCAGCGCAGCGTGTCCGGGTGGTCGGGACCCATGGTGCGCATCCGCGCGGCCAGCACCGCGGTGTACACCTCGTGCGCCTCGAAGTGGCGGCCGAGCCGGCCCAGGACGTAGCCGGTCTCCTGGCGGGCGGCGAGGGTGTCGGGATGGTCGGCGCCGAGCACCCGCGCTCTGGCCTCGGCGACGTCCGTGCAGGCGGGCAGTGCCTCGGCGGCGCGTCCGGCGCGGACCAGGGCGAAGGCGGCCTGGTAGCGGCCGGTCAGGGTGTCGGGGTGCTCCGGGCCGAGCAGCGCGGCCCGCTCGGCGGCCACGGCCCGGTGTATCTCGCCCGCCTCCGCCCAGCGGCCGAGGCTGGCCAGCCGGACGCCCTCACCGTGCCGTGCGTCGAGGGCGGCGAGCGCCTGCGGCGGCGGCTCGGACAGCACCGCGACCGCCGTGCCCGCCGGACGGGTCGCCCACCGGCCGGTCAGGGCGGCGCCGGGATCGGGTGGCAGGGCACCGAGCCCGGCGCCGACCGCCTTGTGGCCGGTGGTCATGCCGCGGGTCCAGGACGGCAGGCGGCCGGCCCGCGGCCGGACCGGGGGCGGCACGGCCGGGGCAGGCCGGGGAGCCGCCCGTCCGGTCTGGATGCGGCGGAGCAGTTCCCGGGCGTCGTGGGGCCGTTGCTCGGGTCGTTTGGCCAGCAGGTCGAGGATGATCCGGTCGAGCGGGGCGGGCAGTTCCGGGCGCCGCTCGCGCGGGGGGCGGGGCGGGGTGTCGCGGTGGCCGATGAGGACCGACCACGGGTCGTCCAGGTCGAACGGCGGTGCCCCGGTGGCGATTTCGTACAGCACACAGCCGAGCGAGTACAGGTCGCTGCGCTCGTCGACCTCGCCCGCGCCGATCTGTTCCGGGGACATGTAGTGCGGGGTGCCCAGCGCGATGCCGGTGCCGGTCAGCCGGGCGGCGACGCCGATGTCGTGGCCGAGGCGGGCGATGCCGAAGTCGCAGATCTTCACCGTGCCGTCGGCCAGCCGCACGATGTTGGCGGGCTTCAGGTCCCGGTGGACGATGCCCTGCCGATGGGTGTGGGCGAGGGCGGCGGCGACCTGCCCGGCGATGTCGACGACGTCGTCCACGGGCAGCGGATGCCCCTTGTTCTCCTCCAGCAGCCGGCTCAGGTCACAGCCGTCGAGCAGCTCCATCACCAGGTACGGCACCCCGTCGGACTCGCCGAAGTCGTGCACGACGGTGATCCCGCGGTGCGAGAGCGCGGCGGCGACCCTGGCCTCGCGCCGGAACCGCTCGCGCAGCACCCGGCCGGCCGACGGGTCGAGATGCGGCCCGAGCGGTTTGAGGCACTTCACCGCGACCTGCCGGCCCAGGGACTCGTCCCGGGCCCGCCACACCTCGCCCATACCGCCGCGCCCGATCAGGTCGAGCAGCCGGTACCGGCCCTGAACAAGCCTGTTCTCCCCCATAGCGATCCGCCGCCCCCGTCGCCGTCCGCCCTGCCCCGCCCTGCCCTGCCCTGCCCTGCCCTGCCCCCAAGGCACCGTCGCCGGACCGCACCCGACCCCGCCACGCGGTCCGATCCGCGACAGACCCCCCTGCTCGTCCAGTATGGCGGCCTATCGTCCAAGTTTGTACGGTGCCGGACGCACCAGGGGACCGGGCCTCGCCACGGCGCGCAGGATGTGTTTGGGCGGGAGCTGCCGGCGCACACGTGCGGGAACGCACCGCAGCAGGGCGCCCGCGGACCGCAGCCGCCGGGTGACGGTGGCGGGTGCGGGGGCCGGCCTGCCGTACAACTCGTGGGCGTACGGCGGCAGCGCGGCGTAGGCCAACTGCGCCACGCGCCGCCACAGCACCTCGCGCGCCGGTACGAGGAGCGGGTGCGCCGGTGGGCGGAGGAGGAAGTCGTCCACCTCGCGTGCCTCGGGTCCCGCGGCCGGCTCGGGGCCCACCCGCGCGAAGTAGGCGGCCAGTTCCGCGCGGCTGCCCGGCACGGTCGCCGGATCGAGGCCCACCAGGCGGGCGCCGACCCGGTGTTCGGCGACGTACCGGTCGGCCTGGGCGTCGGTGAGCGGGAAGCCGGAGCGGCGCAGCACGTGCAGACGTGACCACAGCCATCGGTCGTCACCTCGTTTCGCCGCCGACTTGTGAGTTCCTGCCGGGATTGTCCGTGGATCATTCACTCGAAGGGGTGACCGTCCCATTCGTACGGCCCGGATCCGAGGCGTAGGCGCCGGCGGCCGGCTGGAGTGATGCGGTGCCGACCGGGCATGTGGTTCCTCGGGCTCGTCCGGCAGCCCTCGACGCTCTGTCTGCACGGCCCCTTGGGAGAGTTGGCGTGATACTCGACGGCATTCCGGCACCCCCTGCTCACGACGGCACGCCTGACGCGGCGGCGCGCAAGCAACGCCTGCGCCGCCGCCTGGAGCGGCTGATCGGCGTGGCCGCCACCGAAGGCAACGAACTGACACCCCTGCGCAACGGGGACGAGATCTTCCCCGCGATGCTCGAGGCGATCCGCGCGGCTCGGCACACCATCGACATGATGACGTTCGTGTACTGGCGGGGTCAGATCGCCCACGACTTCGCCGTCGCGCTCGCCGACCGCGCCCGCGCCGGGGTACGGGTGCGACTGCTGCTCGACGGCTTCGGCGCCAAGGAGATCGAGCAGCGGCTGCTGGACGTCATGAGCGCCGCGGGCGTGCAGGTGGCCTGGTTCCGCAAGCCCGTGTGGCTGTCTCCGTTCAAGCAGAATCACCGCTGTCACCGCAAGGCCCTCGTCCTCGACGAGCACACCGCCTTCACCGGCGGCGTGGGCATCGCGGAGGAATGGTGCGGTGACGCCCGCAATCCCGCGGAGTGGCGGGACACCCACGTCCGGGTGCGGGGTCCCGCCGTGGACGGCATAGCGGCCGCGTTCGCGCAGAACTGGGCCGAGTGCCACGAAGAACTCTTCGACGACCGCGACCGCTTCATGGAACATCCGCAGCCCGGCTCGTCGGTGGTGCAGGTCGTCCGCGGCTCGGCGAGCATCGGCTGGCAGGACATGCAGACCCTGATCCGGGTCATGCTCACTTCCGCCGAGGAACGTTTCCGGCTCGCCACCGCCTACTTCGCTCCCGACTCCTACTTCGTCGACCTGCTGTGCGAGACCGCGGGTCGCGGGGTCCGTGTCGAGATCCTGCTGCCCGGCCCGCACACCGACCAGCGCGCCTGTCAGCTCGCGGGCCAGCACCGCTACACGCGTCTGCTGCAGGCCGGCGTGCACATTCGCCAGTACCAGCCGACCATGATGCACGCAAAGATCATCACCGTGGACTCGGTCGCCGCGCTCATCGGATCCACCAACTTCAACCGCCGGTCCATGGACCACGACGAGGAGGTCATGCTCGCCGTCCTGGACGAGGAGTTCACCGCCGCGCTCGACCGCGACTACGACGAGGACCTGAAGCGCAGCACGGCCATCGACCCCGCTCGATGGAGACGACGGGCACTGCTTCAACGCGTCAAGGAGGTCTCTGTCACCCCGGTCCGGCGCTTCCTGTAGGCCGGCCGGAATCCCCGGAACGACGACGGTGCCCCCTCAGTGAACCCAGGTGCGAGCAGCGGAGGTGAGACCATCCGCCTCATGGAGGATGTCGACGGCCGGACGGCGCGGTCATGGGCGGCGCTGCGCCGGACGCCGGTCGCCATCTGGGACGACGACGTCACGGACTGGGCCGCCGCGCTGACGTATTACGCGGTGCTGGCCCTGTTCCCCCTGCTGCTGGTGCTCCTCTCGGTCCTGGGGCTCACCGTGCCCACGGCCAAGCCGGAGGTCATCGACCGCCTGTCGCAGGCCGTGCCGGTCACGTCCCGCGCCATGCTGCGCAGCACCCTGCGGCAGATGGCCGGACAGTCCTCGACGGCCTGGACGCTGGTCTTTCTCGGAGGTTCGGCAGCCCTGTGGTCGGGCTGCAGTTATCTGAGCGTCTTTCGCCGGGCGTTGCACGCCATGCACCGGATCGACGCGCACCGGCCGGTCTGGCGGACCGCGCCGCGCATCATCGCCACGGCCCTCGTCCTGATCGGCCTTCTTCTGACGTCCACCGTGGCGCTGTTCCTCACCGGCGGCCTGACCCGGCGTCTGGGGCGGGCACTGAACTGGGGTACCGGGCCGCAGGCGGCCTGGGACACGCTGCGGTGGCCGGTCGTGGCCGCGGTGGCCGTCGCCCTGGTGCTCGTCCTCTACCGTTCGGGCCCCGATTCCTCCCGTTCCGTGGGAAGGATGGCGCCGGGCGGGGCGCTGGCGGTCGTGCTCCTGCTGACCGTCTCACTCGGAATGGCGGTCTACACCTCCCACGTCGGCACCTATCACCGTCTGTACGGCTCGCTGGGCGGCGTCGTGGTCTTCCTGATCTGGCTGTGGCTGTCCAACCTGGCCCTTCTCGTCGGCGCGCAGTTCAACGCCGAGCTGGCGAAGTCCGCGCATGGGGAGGGAACCGATCGTCCGGTACCTGCGACGGACCGTCCCTGACCCCCGCGGGGGTGCTCGGCCCGCGGGTGCTCGGCCCGGTCGGGTGGTCGTGCCCCGCAAACACTGCTTGGGCTCCGGTTCCCCGGGTAGGGCGATGGAATATGGGGTGTTCCTGCTCCTGCACCACCCGAATCTCACGGAAAGTGATGGGCTCGTGACTCTTCCCGGCAGTGCCGACGGCCGCGCGGAGGGGTCGGGGGAAGATGCGAGCGTCGGCGCACGCGAGATCGCCGATGCCGTGGAGCGTCTTGCGACCCTGTGGTCCGTGGCCGCGCAGGAGGCGACCGTGCGGTTGTCCCCCCACCAGCTGCGGGCGCTTCGGGCCGTCGAGGCGGCACCGGAGGTGAACCTCACGGGCCTGGCGGAGCGACTGGACATAGGGCTGCCCACCGCCAGCCGTCTCTGTGACCGGCTTGAGGCGGCGGGGTTGCTGGAACGGTCCCTTCACCCGAGCAACCGCCGGGAAGTTCTGCTGACGCTCACAAGTCAGGGACGCCGTGTTCTGGGGGATGTGGCGTGCCGGCGGGCCCGGGCCCTGGCCGGGGTGCTGGCGGCCATGGAACCCGCGGAGCGGTCGGCCCTGATCCGTGGCATGAAGGCCTTCCTCCGCGCGCCGGACTGATCGCCTCCCCCGTCGGCCGAAGCCGGCACGGAGTCAGCGGTCGCGCCCGATCCCTCGGGTCGTCCCGGCATCGCGTCCGGTCCAGTCCAGGCAGACGACGGCGGCGTCGGAGACCAGCCCTTGGTCGCCGACGTGCTCGACCAGGCCGGCCACGACCGAGCGCGCCGCCTCGTGCGGCGAGGTCTGCCGGGTCGCGCCCAGGATCTGGCGCAGAACGACCTCACCGAACACCTCTCCGGCCGCTGACCGGGTGCCGTGGACGCCCGTGCTGATGACGACCAGGCGGTCGCCCGTCTCGACCTGGAAGGTCTGCTCCTCGTACAGGGTCTCCTCGAACATGCCGAGTGGCAGCTGGGCTTCGAGCTCGATGTGTTCGATCGTCGTACCGCGCTGGCGGTAGACCTGCGGAGATCCCGCGTCCACGGCACGGACCGTGCCGGTGGCGAGGTCGAGACGCAACAGCAGGGTGGAGGCGTACAGCTTGCCTCCGTACTGGGAGAAGACGGCCTGGTCGGCGAGGCACGCCTGGTCCGCGAGGCCGATGCCGGCGCGACGGGCGTTGCGCAGCGCGCCGACGGCGAGGCTGGTGAGCAGGGAGGCTTCGATGCCCTGGCCCATTCCGTCGGTGACGGTGAGGGTGACGTGGTCGGCGCCGGTGGACCAGTCGTAGTTGTCGCCGCCGATGGCGTAGGCCGGCTCCAGGTGAGCACCGATGACGTATTCGTCGCGGGCGCACCCTCGCCCCGGGAGCAGCTGCCACTGCATCTCGGCCGCGAGAGTGAGACGGCGGGTGCGGCGAGCCATGAGGTACAGGTCGGTGTCCCGGGCGGCCGTGACGACCTCATGGCCCAGCGCGGTGGCGAAGTCGCAGAGCCGGAGCACCGTGCCGGGCTCGGCCGAGGTGGCGGGCACGCGGACGCAGAGCACTCCGAGGCGGTCACCGCGGACGGACACGGGCAGGTGAACCAGCTGCGTGGCCGGGTCGGACGTGACTTCCACCACCGGTTTCTGCGTCGTGAAAGCGGTACCGGCGGGGCCGTCGTGCGCGGAGACCGGATCGCCGGTGTGCGGCAGATGGGTGACGGGCTGCAGGACCGTCAGGCCGTAGTCGGCGAGGAGGAGCGTCACCTGCCGGGCGCCGAAGTCCTCGGCCAGCAGACGGCCCGCGGTGGCCACCAGGGCGTGCGGCGGAACCATCCGCAGCCGGGCTTCCGCGGACGGGACCCGATCCGAGGCATTCACGGTGTCTCCATCCTCTTCCCCTGTGGCCGCCACGCTACCGCGAACGGCTCCTGGTCCGGGACGGCCGGCGCAGCCGTGCGCCGGAGGGGGAGACGTGGCATGCCCGGGACGTCAGGCGGAGTCAGGGCGCCGGACCGGGTGACCGCAGGCCAGGACGGCCACGCAGGTGTCATCGCGTACGGGGCTGGCGGCGCTGCTGGCGTCCCTGAGGACGGCCGCCGCGACCACTGCCGGGTCGTGGGTGAGCAGGTGGGGGTCGTCGGGCGGCACCCACCGGGCGGGCAGCCCGTCGCTGTGCAGGACGAGCAGGCTTCCCGCCCTCCAGGGCAGGCGGCGAACCGGTACCGTCGCCGGGAACTGCGCGCCGACGATGCCGGGGTGGGAGACCAGGTGTTCCCATGCTCCGGCGGTGTGCAGCCGGGCACCTGTGTTGCCGACCCCCGCGAACGCGAGTTCCCGGGTCTCCGTGTCCAGCTGGGCCACGGCGACCGCCGCCCCGCGGGTGGGCCGCAGTGCCGGGTGCATCCGGTGCAGTATCTCCGCGGGTGGCAGATGTCCGGCGCGGTGCAGCTCTGCGACCGCGGTGCCGGACGCCTGAGCGGCCTTGGCTCCGTGGCCCAGGCCGTCGGCGAGCAGCAGGGTCAGCCGTGAGCCGGAGCGGACGCAGCTCCAGGCGTCACCGGAGTGCTCGGCCCGGCCGAGCGGGACGTCGACCCCTCCGGCCCGGCAGGCGGGCGCCATGTCCTCCTGGGCCGCGGTGCCCTGGCCGATACGGGCGACCGCCACGGTGCCTCGACGGGTGCTGTACAGGTCGAACGCGCTGGAGATGCGCCGGCAGGTGCCCAGACCGGCACCGAGGGACGCCTCGCTGGTCGTGTAGCCGTCCCGCATGGCCGCGGTGACATCACGGATGCCGGGGCCGTGGTCGAGGGAGACGAGCTGCACCGCCGGGCCACGACAGGCCCCTCCCGGACGCTCCACGAGGCCGATCACCAGGCGGCCGCCACCGGCGTGCTTGAGCAGATTGGTCGCCAGCTCGGTGGCCACCAGGGCGGCGACCGCGGTGCGGTGGGCGTCCAGGCGGGCGCGGGTACTGGCCTCCTCGGTCGCCACCCGCACGTCCCGCACCCTGGTCGAGTCGTGCACCGGGATGTCCCAGACGCGTGTCACCGGGACCTCGCAGGAGCGCCTGGCATTCCGGCGGCCCAGGCGGTGACGGTCACGACCGTGCCCCGGCCGGGTGCGGTGTCGATGGTGAACTCGTCCATCAACCGCTTGGCTCCGCTCAGTCCCAGCCCCAGACCGCCCCCGGTGGTGTAGCCGTCGGTCATCGCCAGCTCGACGTCGCGGATGCCGGGGCCGGTGTCCGCGAAGGCCAGCCGGACTCCCGGTGTCGGGCCATCGGTCGACGGAGTGATCCTCACTTGTCCTCCACCGCCGTGGACCAGCGTGTTCCGGGCCAGCTCGCTGGCCGCGGTGACCAGTTTCGTCTGCTGCACGAGGCCGAATCCCAGTTCGGCGGCGATGCGCCGCACCTGGTGACGGACCCACGCGAGATCCGCGTCCGAGCCGATGGGCAGGCTGGTCGTGGCGGCGAGTTCGGAGGCCGGTGTCATGTGCTCCCCTCTCGTCCGCCCGGCGCGGCGCAGGGACCACTCGCGGCGCAGGGACCACTGCGGAGCAGCTCAAGAGCACGTTCGACGTCGAGCGCCGTCACCAGGCCGGGCAGGGTCAGGCCCAGCTCGACCAGAGTGATCGCCACGGCGGGCCGCATCCCGCACAGGACGGTACGAGCGGCCGGCAGGCGCGCGACGGCCGCGATCTCGGCGATGACCCGCCCCAGGAACGAGTCGACGATCTCGGCGCCGGAGACGTCGATGACCACGCCGGTCGCCGCGCTGTGGGCGACGCGGTGGGTGATGTCCTGCTGCAGCTGCTCGGCCGTACCGTCGTGCGGTTCCCCCTGAAGGCCGACCAGCAGGATGCCCTCCAGGGCCAGGATCGGCACCGTGGCCGAGTCGCCCGGACGGGGGGGAGTCATCGCGGGTTGACACCGGCCGTACGGAGTGTGTCCTGTGCGCCCCGCCTGTCGAGCGCGTAGGCCAAGGCGTCGGCCAGCGAGTTGCGCGTGAGGACCGAACCCAGGTCGATGCCCAGATGCACGATGGTCTGCGCTATGGCCGGGCGGATGCCGGAGACTATGCACTCGGCGCCCATCAGCCGGGCCGCGGCGACCGTCTTCATCAGGTGCTGGGCGACGAGCGAGTCGACCGTGGGGACGCCGGTGATGTCGAGTATCGCGTGGTGGGCCCGCTCCTCCACGACGGCCTGCAGCAGCGACTCCATGACCACGTGGCTGCGGGCACTGTCCAGCGTGCCGATCAGGGGCACCGCGACGATGCCGTCCCAGAGCCTGATCACGGGAGTCGCCACTTCGAGCAACTGCTGCCGCTGCCGCGCCATCACTTCCTCGCCGGCGCTGACCGTCGTGTCCATGATCACCAGACGCAGGGTACCCATCAGCACGGTCAGAGCCAGCAGTACGTCCTGTGCCTCGGGATCGGCCGGGCCGGAGCTCTCGCCGCGCAGCAGCCCGACGGCCGCCACTCGCAGGCCGGCGGCCTCGTCCGCGATCTGGGCCGGCGTGAACCCGCCGCGAGAACGGGAGGCGGCCATACGTCCCAACTGCTCGCGGGCCGCGTCGAACCCGGGGGCCGCGATGTCCTCCAGCCGCCCGCTCGACGCCACCTCGGACAGGGCGTCCACGACGGTCTTGCACGCCTCGACGGCCTCGTCACGGGACACGGTGAAGACCGTACGGAACAGAGGCGTGTCCGCCCACCGCTGGGCGAGCTGCTCACGCCGGCGATCCAGGAAGGCTCCCAGTTCCCGCGCCGCCGCCTCGGCCGCTGCCTGCTCCGACACCCGCATCGCCCCCCCTTGAGAACAGGCCGCTGCGCCACGACCGGCACACCACAGCCAACTATTGCCACATGACAAGCAATGCTTCCGGCGGCGCCGGGGAAACGACACAGCATCGCCACATACGCGGCCGACGGCACGTACACGGCCGGCGGCCGGCGGTTCAGCGTCCGCGCCAGTCCAGACAGAGCACCAGGGCGTCGTCCTTCGGGACGGACTGCCCCCGGTGACCGGTCAGCTCTCGCAGAATGGCGCGCGGCACCTCGGCGGCCGGCAGCAGGCGCGTGGACATGATCGCCCGGGCCAGGGCGGCGTCTCCGTACGCCTCCCCGCCCGGCGAGGCGACCGCGTACACCCCGTCACTGACGAAGACGAGCCGGTCCCCGGGCTCGACCTGGAACTCCTGGGCGACGTAGTCGGTCTCTTCGAACATGCCCAGCGGCAGCTGCGCCTCGAAGGTGACGCGCTCGACCACGCCGTCACGCAGCCGCAGCAGTTGCGGGGAGCCGGCGTCCACGAGCTTCGCCCTGCCCGTCGCCAGGTCGAAGTCGAGCATCAGCACCGAGAGATAGCAGCGTCCCTGGTAGTGGGCGTACACCGCCTGATCCGCCAGGCACGCCTGGTCGTCGATGGCGATGCCGGCCCGCCGGGCGTTGCGCAGGGCGTTGATGGCGAGGTTCGTCAGCAGGGAGGCTTCGATGCCCTCCCCCATGCCGTTGGTGACGTAGAGCGTGAGGCGGTCCGCCGTGGCGGACCAGTCGAAGTTGTCGCCGTAGATCGCGTACGCCGGTTCCAGCTGGGCGCCGAGTTCGTACTCGGGGCGGGAGCAGGCGCGGCCGGGCAGGAGCTGCCACTGCATCTCGGCGGCCAGGGTCAGCCGGTCCTTGCGCCTCGCCTGCAAGTAGAGATCGGTGTCGCGCTCGGCCACGACCACCTCGTGCCCGAGCACCTCGGCGATGTCCGCGAGCTCGCCCAGCAGGTCGCGCGCGCCGTCCCCGTCCGGCAGGGTGACCGTCAGCACGCCCAGCCGGTCCCCGCGGACCGTGACCGGCAGGTGGACGTGCACGGCAGCGCCGTCGACGTCCTCCACGAACGGCTCCTGGGAACCGAACGCACGGCCGGCGGGGCTGTTGTGCACCGAGACCGGAGTCGCGGTCAGGGGCAGCACCGACACCGGCTGCAGCGCGGTGAGGCCGTAGTCGGCCAGATAGAGCTCGACGGACCGTGCCGCGTACTCCTGGACGAGCACATGACGCACGGCGTCGAGCAACTCGTGGGGGGCCGCCGTGCGCAGAGCACGCTCAGCGGTCACAAATCTGTTCACGATGGCAGATACACCAATCTTTCGACGGACACACACGAGCCTCGCCCAGGCGACGAGGCCACCCGATCCGGGCCGCACCGGCCGTCCCATCCCTTGCCGCTGCCGCCACCTAGTACGCTGGCGACCGTCCGAGGTGCCTGCGAGAGTGTGACGGTGACTGTCTTCCGCCCCCGCCCCGAATCCGTCGAGGTCGCGCGCGTGACCTTGACGGCCGTGGAGTTGCTGGAAGTCCTGTGGGGCCGGGCCTCGACCGCGCCGGCCTCTCCGTCCCAGATGCGCGTTCTCCTGATGGTCGAACACCAGGACGGCATCAACCTGCGCTCTCTGGCCGATTCTCTCGCCTCCACACCTCCGTCCACCAGTCGGCTCTGCGACCGGCTGGTGGCCGCCGGCTTCATCGACCGCGAGGTCAGTCCCAGCGACCGGCGCGAGGTACGGCTGCATCTCAGCGACCGCGGTCGCGTCTTCCTCGACGACCTGCGGGCACGCCGGGAGCAGGAGTTGCAGGCCGTGCTGGAGCTGATGCCCGCCGCCAAGCGCACCCAGTTCCTCGCGGGGCTGGAGGCGTTCTGCGACGCGGCGGCGTCCCAGATACACGAACACGCCCCGCACACCGGACACCGGACCGCCTGAGTGCACGCCCGGGCCGACTGAGTGCACGGCCGCGCCGCCGAGCGCCGCGATGCCGCGAAGCCTGGACGACCGGCGCACGGAGCGCTCCCCGCCCACCGGAACATTGCGGATCCTTCCCCGTGCAGTGCGACGTCCGCTACTTTGTTGCCTCACGGTCATAATTGTCAAATGGCAACTGTTGTGCCACGAGAACCATGACGCCTCGACGGAGCGGCGGGCGTCCGGGACGCGAGGTCAGCCGGGAAGGACTCGACACAGGGGGCGGTGAAGTCCCCGCGTGTGCTCCGGCGCCGCTCGCGGAGGGTCGGCGAGCTCGGGCTCGCCCACCTGCTCGGCGGTCTGCACGGTCGTCGTCATGGCGCGCTCCTCCCGGTCGATCGGCCCCGGCCCTCGCCGGTCCGGCTCCGGCAAGCACCCGGATACCCCGGCCGCCGACCAGCACTCCTGCGCCTGTCGCACGGCGTCACGTACAACACCGCCGGCGCCGGCCTCCGCTGCACCGCCATCGACCCCTACGGCCCCGAGGGCCGGGCGCAGATGCGCGCCCGGCCGCGCGACGCGGACCTCCTCGCCGGCGGGAGTGGCCCGCCGGCAGGCCAGGCCCTTTGGCCGGGGGCTCCTACCGCCGCACCCGTGGCATCCCCAGACCGATCCAGGAGATGATCTCGCGCTGGATCTCGTTGTTGCCGCCGCCGAAGGTGAAGATGACCGCGGAGCGGTAGCCGCGTTCCAGTTCGCCGTGCAGGACGGCACCCGCCGAGCCCTCCCGCAGCGGTCCCGCGGCGCCCACGACCTCCATGAGCCAGGCATAGGCGTCCCGGCGTGCCTCGGAGCCGTAGACCTTGACGGCGGAGGCGTCCTGCGGGGTGAGCGTGCCCTGCTCGACGGCGGTGACCATCTGCCAGTTGAGCAGCTTCATCGCGTCGAGCCGGGTGTGGGTGCGGGCCAGCAGCCGGCGCACCCAGGACAGGTCGGCGACGCGGCGTCCGTCGACGAGCTTGGTCTCCCGCGCCCAGCGCTGGACGTCGTGCAGGGCGCGGATGGCCATGGTGCCGTGCGCGGCGAGGGTGACGCGTTCGTGGTTGAGCTGGTTGGTGATCAGCCGCCAGCCCTGGTTCTCCTCGCCGACGCGCCGGGAGACGGGGACGCGGATGTCCTCGTAGTAGCTGGCGGTGGTGTCGTGGGAGGCGAGGGTGTTGATGACCGTGCACGAGTAGCCGGGGTCGGAGGTCGGCACGAGCAGCATGGTGATGCCCTTGTGCGGCGGGGCGGCCGGGTCGGTGCGCACGGCGAGCCAGACCCAGTCCGCGGTGTCGCCGTTGGTCGTCCAGATCTTCTGGCCGGTGACGACGTACGCTTCGCCGTCCCGTACGGCCCGGGTCTTCAGCGCGGCCAGATCGGTGCCGGCGTCGGGTTCGCTGTAGCCGATCGCGAAGTCGATCTCGCCGGAGAGGACACGCGGCAGGAAGTACGCCTTCTGCTCCTCGGTGCCGAACCGCATCAGGGTCGGCCCGACCGTGTTCAGCGCCATCAGCGGCAGCGGTACGCCCGCCTGGGCGGCCTCGTCGAAGAAGATGAACTGCTCCATCGCGGTCATGCCGCGCCCGCCGCACTCCTTCGGCCAGCCGACGCCGAGCCACCCGTCCGTGCCCAGCCGGCGGATGGTGTCGCGGTAGAACCGCTTCTGCGCCGCCGGGTCGGCGTACCGGGCGTAGGCGTTGTCCGGGACCAGTTGGGCGAAGTAGGCGCGCAGTTCGGCGCGCAGTCGCTGTTGCTCGGGTGTGTGGTCGAGGTGCACGGCGCCTCCAGGCTCCCCAAGGGCGGTCCTGACGGCGCACACCGTAGAACGTGTTTCAGAAATTGGGAATGGCGGGCCCCGTGAGAATTACGGCGGTCACACGAGGGTCTCCCGGAACTCCGCGCACGCGTCCGCGCAGGCCCGGCACGCGTCCGCGGCGGACTCGGCGCCGGGATACGCGTCGAAGGCGTGTGCGCATTCGAGGCAGACCGAGCGGCACCACTCGACCCGGACCCGGATGCCGTCCTCGTCCGTGCGGTTCTCCTCGCACAGCACGCGGCAGGTGGCGTCGCACACCTCCGCGCACATGATGCCGAGCCGGCGCACGCGCTCCTGGCGCTCCGTGCCGTCCGGGTCGACGAGGCTGGCGCGCACCGCACAGGCCCGGGCGCACTCCGTGCACGCCTGCGCGCAGAGGAAGCGGTCCTCGAGGAACCGGTAGAGCTGCTGCTGGGAAGTCGGCGATGTCACACCGTGCGGGTAGCCGGGGCCGGGAGAGGCAAACCACCGCCGCCGTACCCCGCGGGGCCCGCGGCCGGTTTCCGCCACCGGCGAGCCGCCGGGTCGCGGCCCGTCCACGGCCGGCCACGGGCCGTGTCCGGTTCGTCCTGTTCTGGGTGGGGTATTCCTGTCCTATGAGTACCGCATCGATGCAGTTGGCCGCTTCGAGCGGCCTGATGAGCCTCTTCCTGTTCATCGTGGCCGTGGCCGTCCTGGCGCTGCTCGCGGGCGGCTTCTGGCTGACCTCCAGGGTCCGGTCCAGCGAACCTCCTCGGCCGCGTCCCGAGGAACAACCCCAGCTGCCACCGGATGGTCCGGTGCGCGAAGTCCGGCAGAACAGGGAGTCCCAGGAGGTACCGCAGACTCCCAAGGGCGGGCGTCCGCTCACCCCGTACGAACTGAGCAACATGGACAGCAAGCCGAGCGAGTCCACGGACCGCCCGCGCTGGAGCAAGGGGTCCAGCGGCTCGTTCGGCGGTGGCGGACTCGGCGCCCACTGAGCCCCGGGCCCCCTGCAACCCGCGGAACACCCACCCCCGTCACCGCTCCGGCCCGCCGAACGCCCCCGGGAAGTCTTCAGGAAGTCTTCCGGGCGGCGTCCAGGCGGCCGACGCGGGCCACGTTCCGCACGTCCTCCGGGTCCTGGCTGGGCGCGGCCGCGAACCAGGCGTCCAGGATCTCCTTCAGGACCGGCTCCGAGGTCAGGCGCAGGCTCAGCGCGAGGACGTTGGCGTCGTTCCAGCGGCGGGCGCCGTCCGCCGTGCCTGCGTCCGGGCACAGGGCCGCGCGCACACCGGGAACCTTGTTGGCCGCGATGGACGCACCGGTACCGGTCCAGCAGCACACCACCGCCTGGTCGGCCTCGCCCTCGGCCACCTCGCGGGCGGCCGCCTCGGAGCAGACCGCCCACCCGGCGTCGGCACCGGGACGCAGCGCGCCGTGGGCGGTGACCTCGTGGCCGCGCCGCCGCAGCTCCGTCACCAGGAGACGGGCCACGGGTTCGTCCATGTCGGAGGAGACGGAGATCCGCATGCTCCGGAGCGTAGCGCCTGTCATGACGAACGGCCCCGCAGGGCCGTTCGGGTGGTGCGGACGGGCGGTCGCCGGATCAACGGTGTTGAACGGGCGGCCGCCCGATCGAGAGTAATGGACGGGCGGTCGCCGGTTCAGGGGTGATGGACGGGCGGTCGCCGGATCAGGGGTGATCGGGCTGCTGCGCCGGAGGTACTCCGCCGCCTTCGCCCCCGCCCTTCGTGCCCTTGTCCGAGCCGTGCGGACGGGCGCCCCCGCGGCGGGCGGCGGCCTCGCGGGCCTTCAGCTCCCGGCTGTCCTGCGGGGTGGCACCTCCCTTGTCACTGCGCCGCTGTTCGGGCTGCTGCGGATTGGACATGCGCCGGACTCCCTCCGGGTGGTGCGTTCGCGTGCGGAGTCCGGGTTCCCCGGGCCGCGCGGGTGACTCACCCGGTCCGGCGGTCAGTACCCGGTGGAGATGTTCGAGGGCGTCGAGCAGGACGGAGCGGTGGTACCAGCTGAGCCACGCCGCCGTGTCGGAGGCCAGCAGCCCGTAGGACTCGGCCTGGGCCGCGGTCGGCCGGTGGCCGGGCTCGGGCCAGTGCAGGGTGATCACGCCCGTGCAGGAGCCGGCCGGGGACAGCACGGGGATGCTCTGCAGGGCGCGGGTGCCCGTGGTCAGCAGGGCCCGCCGGGCCTCGTCGGAGAGCAGGGTGTCGACGGCCACGTCGGGCACGCTCACCCGGCGTCCCCGCAGCCGGGCGACCGTGTCGGCCGTGCCGTCGTCCCGGCCGCGCACGAGGTGGTCGAGGAACGTGTCCGCGCAGCCGTGGTGGTTCTCCAGCATCAGCGTGTTCACCGCCGCGTCGACGAGTTGCACGTATCCGGCGGGCGCCCGCCCGATGGCGAGCGCCTCGTGCAGCACCGCGTCGATCATCTGCCGCCGGTAGCGGGGGTCCCGGCCGCCGCGGCCCAGGATGCGCAGCTGCGGCACCGGCAGCGGGCGGCGGCCCGGGAACCACTCCTCGCCCTCCGGCGCGCGGGCCACCACGATGGCGGAGACGAGGACGCGCAGCGGCACGTTGTACCGCTGGGAGGTCTCGCGCAGCACCTGGAAGGCGCTGCCGGAGTCGGGCAGGCCGTAGCGGACCATGAGGGTGCCCTGCGCCATGCCGATCACCGGGGCGGTGCGCACCCGGGCCCGCAGCGCCCGGACCTCCTTGTGCAGGTCCTCGTACGAGGGGCGCAGCGGATCGGTGATCTGCGACCGCCAGGCGGGCAGCTCCTCCACCCGGGTGGAGGCGCGTGCCAGTTCGCGCAGCGCCTCGTCGAGGGTGGCGAACAGCCGGACGCCGTCCAGCCGGGCCAGGTGCACCGCCTCGCGCACTCCGGGGCGGGCCCGGACGATGATCAGGTCGGGGCGGCCGCCGCGTTCCCGGGTCGTCTCGCTGAGCGTGTGCAGCACGGCGGCGCCGCCCAGCTGCACATGGGCCATGTCGAGGACGGGCCGCAGCCCCGCGCGGTCGGCCTGTTCGAGGTGGCCGCGCAGCTCCTCGGACCAGGCCTGGGCGCCCTGGGCGTCGAGGGTGCCGGACATGCGCAGCAGCAGGGCGCCCTCGGCGGGCAGACCCTCGACGACCGAGGAGTCGATCACGAGGGCGGCCGGGGCGGCCGGCGGGGCCGGCCGGTCGGAAGAGGCTTTCATGGCATCACCCAGTCGGGACGTCACACAGAACTCGGTCGGCCTCTTCCTGACCTCGTACCACCTTGCACGCCCGGCGCGCGGCCTTCGACCGCGGCCTCGGCCGGGTCGCCGTCACCCGGCGCCGGCGATTCGGGGTGCGCCGCCGGGCTCGTCTCCAGGGCGTGCAGGGCGGACGCCAGGCTGGCGTGCACCCGTACGCCGGGCAGGCCGGCCGTCATCAGCGCCTCCCGCACGTGCGGTCTGGGCTGTACGACGGGCAGGGCGCGACCGGAGAAGGCGAGCACCCCGGTCGCGCGGTCCAGGGAGCGCACCGCGGCGGCGCAGGCGAGGTACACCTCGGTCATGTCGAGGACGGGGTGCTCGCCGTCCCGGCCGGCCTGGGCGATGTGCTCGGCGAGCGCCTCGGAGAACTCCAGCGCGTTGGAGACGTCGACCGTGCCGCGGGCCTTCAGAACCCTGACGGTGCCGACCTCGGGACGGTGCTCGTGGACGGTCTGCAGCAACAGCGGGGCCGCGCCGCCGGGGCGGACGCCGGCACGGCCGGGCCGGCCGTTTTCCATGGGGTGGGGCCTTCCTTGAGGGCGGAAGGATCAGCCGGCCGCGTCTTGACCGGGAGCATCACTGTGCCTGCGCCATGGACGTGGCGCAACGATTCTGCTGGGTGTGTCGGCGAGCGGATCGGGCGTCTGCCGACGCGGCGGCGTGCAGGGGCATTCCTGCGGGCGCGCACCAGGGTGGCCAGCCGGCTCTCCGGGGCCGGGTGGGGGCCGGGTCGCACCGGTACGGCACCTGGGGCGGCCCGGCGGCGGCGTGGCGAACACGCGGGCGAAGGGGGTTTCCCCGGCACCGTGCGTATCGGCTCGGCGCGGTGTCGCGGGTGACCACCGTGGCTGTCATCCTCCGGTGGCCCCCACCGCGTCGGCGACCGGGCGGGTACGGCTGCTGCGACCGTGCTCGGCGGGGTGCACGCCGCTCCCCGCCCGCACCGTCGGGCCCGCCGCCGGTCCCCAGGCGCAGCCGGCGAGCGTCGGGCATGCGGCAGGGGGCGCGACGGTCGTCCTCGGGCCGCCCCGGACGGGTGCGGCCTGTAGCCGTCCTCAACAGGCGCGCGCCGACCGCCCTGCTGGGCCCGCCGCCGGTCCCGAGCCGCAGCAGGCGAGCGTCGGGCATGCGGAAGGCGGGCGCGACGGTCCTCCTCGGGCCGCCCCCGGACGCATGGGGCTTGTAGCCGTCCGCAACGGGCGCGCGCCACCCACCGTGCCGGGCCCGCCGCCGGTCCCCGGCGCGACGGTCGTCCTCGGGCCGCCCCGGACGGGTGCGGCCTGTAGCCGTCCCCAACGGGCGCGCGCCACCCGCCCTGCTGGGCCCGCCGCCGCTCCCGAGCCGCAGCCGGCGAGCGTCGGGCATGCGGAAGGCGGGCGCGACGGGGTCGTCCTCGGGGCGCCGCCCCGGGCGGGTCCTGGTCAGTGGGTGTGGGCCGGCTGCGGTCCGCGCCGGCGTGGGCCGTCGCCGGGCCGGCGCAGCAGTGTCAGGCAGGTGGCGGCGACCTCGCCGGTTCCGATGCGCAGCAGGCGGGCGTCGGGGGTGCGGCCGTGGGGGTCGCCGGGTGGGCCGGGCTTCCAGAGGGCCAGGTGGGCGGGGCTCGGGGGCGGGCCCCACAGGCGGGGCGAGACGGGGCCGTACAGGGTGACGGAGCGGGTGCCGTGGGCCACCGCCAGGTGGGCCAGGCCGGTGTCGCCGCTGAGCACCAGGGACGCCTCGGCGACCAGCGCGGACAGCTCCCCGAGGGGCAGGCCGCCGGTCAGCACGTCGGTCGCGGGCTGTCCGCCGCGCTCGGCGACCGAGCGCACCAGGGTGTCCTCGTGCGGCCCGCCGGTGAGCACCACCCGGTGCCCGGCCGCCCGCAGGCACCGTACGACGGCGGCGAACCGCTCCCCCGGCCAGCGGCGGGACCCCGCGGCGGCCCCGGGGTGCACGAGGACCGCGTCCGGCGCCGGGGAGGGCACGTCCGGCCGGGGCAGCCGCAGGTCCAGCGGGTCGGCCGGGATGCCGTAGGCGTGCAGGAAACCGCACCAGCGCTCCCGTTCATGGGCGTGCGCCCGCCAGAGCGGGCCGTCCGGGCAGGCGTGGGCGAGCAGCCGGTGCGGGCGCAGGGCGGCGAGTGCGTCACGGCTCGCGGGCCCGTTGCCGTGCAGGTCGATCGCCACCCGGGGCGGCGGCCCCGGCCAGTGCGTCAGGGACGGCACCGCCCGCCCGGGCGCCTCGGCCGGGAACACGGCGTCGACCGCGCCGGTGGCCAGGGCGAGTTCGGTGAGGCCCGGCGGCTGGGCGAGGACGATCCGATGACCGGGAAAGGCCCGCCGGATCCCGCGCAGTGCGGGCACACCGGCCAGCAGATCACCGAGGCCCAGGGCCCGCAGCACCAGGACGGTCGGGGGGTGCGGGATTCGGGTCACCGGTCGGCTCCCTCCGAGAGACGGGCGCCGGCGGTCGGACGTGGGCCACCGGTCACCAGGGGTGGCCCCCTGCCGGGGGTGACGGGGACAGCGCGGCGCGGCGGGCCAGGCCGGTGGTGGAGCGGCCGTCGAGGTAGGGCAGCAGCAGGACCTGGCCGCCCCAGCTCTCCACCAGGGGCTGTTCGGGCAGTTCGGTGCGCGCGTAGTCGCCGCCCTTCGTCCAGATGTGCGGGCGCAGTTCGCCGAGGATGCGCTCGGGTGTGTCCTCGGGGAAGACGGCGACGGCGTCGACGCACTCCAGGGCGCGCAGCACCCGGACCCGGTCGGCGGCCGGGACCAGGGGGCGGCCGGCGCCCTTGCGGCGGCGTACGGAGTCGTCGGAGTTGACGCAGACGATCAGGCAGTCGCCGGCCCGCCGGGCGGCCTGGAGAAGGGCGACGTGACCGGCGTGCAGCAGGTCGAAGCAGCCGCCCGCGGCGACGACGGTGCCGCCCGCGGCCCGGACCCGGGTGGCGGTGCGCACGGCGTCCGCGGTGGTGTCGCCGTCGGCCGCCGGGGTCTGCGCGGGGGCGTCCGGCTCGTCGGGGGCGGCCACCGCGCGGGCGCCGCCCTCGGCGACATAGCGGGTGGCTGCGCTCACGGCGGCCTGGACGGCGGCCTCCGTGAGCTCGCCGTCGGCGAGCAGCCCGGCGGCGGCCGCGGCGAACCGGTCACCCGCTCCGCAGGGGTCGCCGGACGCGGTGGCCGGGGTGGGCACCAGCAGCGGGGTCTCGCCGTGGGAGAGCAGGGCGCCATGTTCGCCGAGGGTCACGGCGACGGCCTGGGCCTGCCAGGCCCGCACCAGGGTGCGGGCGTCGCGGGCGGCCATGCGCAGCCCGGCGGCGCCGTCGGCGCCCTCTCCGTCGCCGGACCGCCGGGCGAAGGCGCGGGCCTCCTGGGCGGAGGGGGTGGCCAGGCGGACGCCCGGGACCGGGGCCCTGCCGCGCACATGGGGGTCCCAGACGAGGGCGGCTTCGGTGTGGGTGAGCGCGTCGCGCAGGACGTCGGCGGTGCCGCGGCCGTAGTCGGCGACGAGGACGCCGGCGGCTCCCGCGACCGCGGACACCGCCTCCCGGGTCGCCTCGCGCGCGTGCCCCTCCCCGTCGTCCAGGCGCAGCAGCGGGCGGTCCCCGGCCATGACGCGGGTCTTGCTGCTCAGGGTGCCCTCCATCGGGACCTCCACCAGCTCGACCCGGCCGGCCAGCAGCTCCCGCAGGGTGTCGCTGGCGGGATCGTCGCCCAGGGCGGTGACCAGGGTGACCGGGCGGCCGTCGGAGGCGGCGAGGCAGGCGGCCAGCGCGGCCCCGCCGGGGCGGGAGTTGCGCCGGGTGCCGTGCACCACCGGTACGGGCGCGTCCGGTGCCAGCCGGTCGGCCCGGCCGCACAGGTCGTGGTCGAGCAGGGCGTCACCCACGACGACCAGAGGTGTGCGCGAGGTGGTCATGCGTGTCCCTTCCTCGGGGCGACGGGGGTGCCGGGCGTTCCGGTCCCGGACCGGCCGACGGTGCGGACCCGGCCGACGAGCGGGCCCACGCCGCCCGGCCCGCCGTCGACGTCCGGTCCGCCGCCGCCGTCGACGTCCGGTCCGCCGCCGGTGTCGCTGTCCGGTCCGCCCCCGGTGTCAGTGTCCGGTCCGCCACCGGTGTCCGGTCTCCCGCCGGTGGCCGGTCTCCCGTTGACGCCCGTCCTGCCGTGGGCATGCGATCTGCCGTCGACGCCGTCACCGGCGGCCTCGTCGGCCTCGCCGTGCTCCACCGCCCGGTCGAACGCCTCGCAGAGCATGTGGACGGCGACCAGGTGCACTTCCTGGACGGTGGCGGCGACCGCGGCGTCCACGCACAGCGCGTCGTCGGCGCCGAGCTGCAGCGGGTTGGGCGCCCGTCCGGTCAGCGCCCACACCGTCATGCCCAGGCGGTGCGCGCGGTCGGCTGCGGCCAGCAGGTTGGCGCTGGCGCCGCTCGTGGACAGCAGCATCAGCACGTCGCCGGGGCGGCCGTGGGCGGCGGTCTGGCGGGCGAACACCTCCTGGACGCCGTAGTCGTTGGCGATCGCGGTGGTGGAGGAGGTGTCGGCGTGCAGGGCTACGGCGGAGAACGGCGGCCGGTCGTCGCGGTAGCGGCCGACCAGCTCGGCGGTGAGGTGCTGGGCCTGCGCGGCGCTGCCGCCGTTGCCCGCGACCAGCAGCCGGGAGCCGCCGCCGAGCCGCCGGGCGAGTTCGGTGCCCCAGCGCTCGACGAGCGGGCCGCGGTCCCGGAACGCCTCCAGGGCCTTCACCAGGTCGTCGCAGTGCGTGGTGTCCACGCCGGTCTTCGTGCCGGTCACGGTCTTCATCGGACGACTCCCGAAAGCGAGGGGATCGAGGACACGGCGCCGTACACCCCGGCCACACCGTCGGCCACCCGGTCCCAGGTGTAGTGGGCCAGCACCCGTTCGCGGCCGGCGGTCCCGTACCGGGCGAGCCGGTCCGGGTCGGCGAGGAGCGAGCGGATGACCGCGCCGAGGTCCTGGTCGTCGTCGGCCGGCACCAGCACGCCGGTGCCGCCGTCCACGACGGTGTCGAGCTGGCCGCCCACCGCGGTGGCCACGACCGGCGTGGCGCAGGCCATGGCCTCCAGCGGGACGATGCCGAAGGGCTCGTACAGCGGCAGGGACAGCACCAGGTCGGCGCCGGCCATCAGCCGGGGCATGCGGGCGCGGCTGACCCCGCCGAGCAGGGTGACGCGGTCGAGGACCCCGTACTCGCCGGCGAGGGCGGTGAGGCGTGCGGCTTCCGGTTCGGTGCCGAGCAGATCGGCCTCGGGGCCGCCGGCGACGAGGAGTTCGGCGTCGGGGACGCCGGCCAGGGCGCGGATGGCGCGGTCGAAGCCCTTGCGGGGCACCAGCCGGCCGACGGCCAGCAGCCGTCTGCGCGCGCCGGGCGGGCGCGGCCGGACGACCGGCGTGAATTGGTCGGGGTCGACGCCGCAGGGCACGACGCTGATCCGGTCCTCGGGCAGGCCCATGGCCTTCAGCTCGGCCACCTCGTCGCTGCAGGTGGCGATGATCCGCGTGCACTCGTGGCCGATGGCCTCCTCGATCGCGAGGCGGTCGGCCGGGCTGGTGTCGGCGTCCCCCTGGTAGCGCTTCTTCACGGTGCCGAGCGCGTGGTAGGTCTGCACGACGGGGATGCCGAGGCCCTGGGTGGCGGTCAGGGCGGCCAGGCCGGACATCCAGAAGTGGGCGTGCACCACGTCGGGTGGGCGGGCCGCCCACTGCCGGGCGAGGAAGGCCCCGAACTCGGCCATGTGCGGCAGGAGTTCGTCCTTGGGGACGGGGGTGGGCGGGCCGGCGGGCACATGCACCACCTGCACGCCGTCGATGAGGGTCACCCGGTCCGGCAGTCCCGCCGAGTCCCGCCGGGTGTACACGGTGACGCGGTATCCCCTGCGGGCGAGCTGCCGGGCGAGCTGCGCCACGTACACGTTCTGGCCGCCCGCGTCCGGGCCGCCGAGCGCGGCCAGTGGACCGGCGTGCTCGGAGACCAGGGCGACGCGCCCGGCCGTGTGCGGAATGCGGCTCATCGGGTGACCTCCTTGATCAGGCGCTCCCAGTCGTCGAGAAAGCGCCGCTCTCCGTAGCGGGCCCGGGCCGCGGCCCGGGCCGCCTCGCCGGTGCGGCGGGCGAGTTCGGGTTCGGCGAGGTAGGCCCGTACGGCGTCCTCCAGTACGTCGAGGCGGTTCGAGACCACGCCGGCGCCCTCGGGCACCGCCTCGCGGACCTCGGTGGTGTCCAGGGCGACCACCGGCATGCCCAGGAACATCGCCTCCAGCAGGGACAGGCCGAGCGAGGTCCAGCGCACGGGGTGCAGATAGAGCCGGCACCGGGCCATCTCCCGGTGCAGCTCGGCCTGCGGCAGGTCGCGGCTGCGGCAGCGCCCGGGCGGCAGGCCGAGGTGCCCGGCGAGTCCTTCGGTGCGCATCCCGAACACGTCCAGGGGCGCGCAGCGGGCGAACCGGGGCAGCAGGTCGGTGCCGGTCGTACGGCCCCTGCGGACGGGCTCGTTGACGACGACGGCCGCGCGCCGCTCGGTGCCGGTCCACCGGTGGCCGGGGTCGACGACGCCGTGCTCGACGACCTCGGTCGGGGCCCGGCCGCTGTCCCACATCAGCCGGTTGAAGTGGGTGACGTGGACGACGGGGATCGCCGACTGCCCGGCCAGCGGGTGGGGTTGCCGCTCGGGCGAGGCGTCGGGGCTGTTGTGCTCGACGTACACGGCGGGCACGTCGACGCCGGGCCGGCGGCCGGTCCAGCGCAGGGCCAGGTCGAGTTCGTGGGGGCGCTGCAGGACCATCAGGTCGATGTCGCGCTCCCGCAGCTCCTGCGGGGTCCCCTCCTCGACGGACGCCGGCCAGTCCCAGGTCAGGGCCCGGCCGAGCCCGTCGGGTCCGCGGTCGTCGGTGACCGGGACCAGGTAGGTGTGCGGGCCCCGCACGAAGGCGGTGAGCCATGATCCGTGCACGTGCCAGACGAGGATGTTCATCAGAGGCGCTCCTGGATGAGCTTGTGCACCGCGCGCACCACGTCCTGCCCGGTGACCTCGTCCAGGCAGGGGTGTCCGGGCACCGGGCAGGTCAGGGCCCGGGTGTCCGCGCACGGCGCCGACTGGTCGCCGAGCAGGATGGCCGGGACGCCGTACGGCGCCCACCGGTCGGCCGGGACGACCGGTGCGAACAGGGAGACGACCGGGGTGCCGACGGCGGCGGCGAGATGGGCGGGTCCGGTGTTGGCGCTGACCACGACGTCGGCCGCGCGCAGCACGCCGGCGAGGGTGTGCGGGCCGGTCCGGCCGCCGAGGTCCACGGCCAGGCCGTCGCTCACCCGCCGGGTGAGGTCCCGCTCGTCCGCGCCGCCGGTGACGACCACGCGGTGCCCGGCGTCGGCGAGCAGTGCGACCGCCTCCGCGCAGCGGTGCGGGCTCCACGCGCGGGCGGGGGCGCTGGCGCCGGGGTGCAGGACGACGTAGGGGCCGTGGCCGGTGAGGCCGCTGGTGTCGGGCGGCGGCAGGACGCGCAGGCGCCCGTCGTCGCCCCGGGGTGGCGGGAAGCCCAGGGCGGTGGCGGTGTCGAGGGCCGCCTCGGCCTCGTGGCGGCCGTCCCGGCGCCGGTGCCGTACGTCCAGCAGCCGGCCGGGGTGGTCGGCGCTGTCGGCGCCGACCCGGCCGACGCCCGCCAGCTTCAGCAGCAGCGCGGTGGGCAGCGGGCTCTGATGGTAGGAGGTCAGGATCAGCGCCGTGTCGAAGGCGCCGGCGCGCAGCCGGCCGAGCAGGGCCTCGATGCCGGCCCGGTCCACGTCGGGCGGGTCGAAACCCTCCCAGGGCGCCTCCCAGACCAGGACGTCGTCGACGCCGGGCAGCAGCCGGGCGGCGTCGGCGCCGCGCGGGCCGCACAGCAGGGTGACGTGGGCGGAGCGGTCGGCGACGGCGCGGACGGCGGGGCCGGCGAGCAGGACGTCCCCGAAGCTGTCGAGACGGACGACGAGGGACTTCATCGCGACGGCCCTCCCGTCGTCGCGCCGAGGGCGCCGCGCACGGCGCTGAGCAGGTCGGGGGCGCTCTGCCCGGCGAAGCGGGCCACTTCCCGCGGTGCCGTGGCCGGATTCGGTACGAGGATGCCCCGGGCGCCCGCCGCCCGTGCGGCCAGGACGTCCGCGGCGATGTCGCCGATCACCAGGCACGCGGCGGGCGGGACGCCCAGGCGATCGGCGGCGGCGAGGACCAGTCCGGGGCGGGGCTTGCGGCAGGCGCAGCCGGCGTCCGGGGCGTGCGGGCAGAACACCCAGGTGTCCAGGCCACCCAGGAGTGCGTCGGCGCGCGCGTTCACCCGGCGCACGTCCTCGGCGGTGAGCAGTCCGCGCCCGATGCCGGACTGGTTGCTCACCACTGCGGTGGCCAGGCCGTGGGACCGGGCCAGCGCGACGGCCTCGGCGGCACCGGGCAGCAGCCGGACGCGGTCGGGGTCGCCGTTGTGGGGCACGTCCGCCACGAGGGTGCCGTCGCGGTCGAACAGCACGGCGCGGAGCGCGGTCACCCGGCACCTCCGAGGGGTTCGGCGTGCCGGTGGCGGACGACGCCGCGCAGCCAGTGCCGGACGGCGAGGGGCGGGATGAGCACGCTGGTGCCGAGCATCCCGGCGATCTCGCGGGTGGTGCGGGGGCCGGGCAGGATGCGGGCGAGGGCGAACTCGGCGGTGCCCAGCGTCCACAGGGCGGCGCAGGCCGCGGCGGCCCGGCGGCGGCCCACGACGGCGCAGGCGGCCGCGGCGACGGCGGCACCGGTCACCGCGAGGTGGCGGGGCAGCCGTCCCCGGGGTGCCTGGGCGCGGGACCACCAGTCCCGTCCGTGCAGCCGGTTCATCAGGACGTCGTCGGCGTTGCCGCGCTGGACGGGCAGCGAGGCCCACCAGTGCGCCGGGCGGACCGGGTGGCACGTGACCCGCTTGCCGCGCTTGAGGGTCCAGCCGGCCCGCTCCACGCGCAGCGCGAGGTCGGCGTCCTCGCGGAAGGCCCGCGGGAAGCGCTCGTCGAAACCGCCGGCCCGGGTGAGCGCCGGGGTGCGGTAGGCCATGTCGGCGGTGGCCCAGGCGGCGTTCTCCAGGCCCTTGGTGTTGCGTTCCCAGTCGGTGGGCCGGCGGTCCAGGGGCAGGGGGACACGCAGCTGTCCCTGGATGCCGCCGACCTCCTCCCCGGCCTCCCGCAGGTCCTCGGCGAGCAGCCGGGACCAGTCCGGCAGCACCTGGACGTCGTCGTCCAGGAAGACCGTCCAGGGCGTGCGGACGGTCCGCCAGCCGGCGTTGCGGGCGGCGGCCGGGCCCCTGCCGCCGGTGCGCAGGGTGCGTATCCGGTCGAGCAGTTGCCCGGCCGTCTGCAGCGGCAGGTCGCCGTCGGGGGCGGGCCGGTCGTCGACGACGACGACCTCGTGCGGGGGGTGCCCGTGGGCCGCGCCGAGTGCGCGCAGGCACTCGGCGAGGCAGGGCCGGCCGATCGTCGGGACGACGACGGTGTATGCGGGTGCGTCGCTCATGCGAACGCCTTCCCGCGGCGGATCGCGAACGGGCCGAGCACCAGCAGGTCCACGGGGGCCGAGCCGAAGCACTCCAGGGCGTCGCGTGGGTCGTCGACCATGGGCCGTCCGGCGGTGTTCAGGCTGGTGTTGACCACCACGGGCAGCCCGGTGCGCCGCTCGAACCCGTCGATCATCCGCGCCACCAGTGGCTCCTGCTCCCGGTCCACGGTCTGGATGCGGGCGGTGCCGTCCACGTGGACCACGGCCGGGATGCGGCCCTTCCACGCCGTGGCCACGTCGTGCACGAACAGCATGTGCGGGCTGGGCAGCGGGCCGTCGAAGATCTCGGCCGCGCGTTCGGCGAGCACCATGGGCGCGACGGGCCGGAACTCCTCGCGTCCCTTGACCGCGTTGAGCCGCTCCAGGTTGCCGGCCGTGCCGGGGTGGGCGAGCAGCGAGCGGTGCCCGAGCGCCCGCGGACCGTACTCGCTGCGGCCCTGGAACCAGGCCACGATCCCGTCGGCGGCCAGTGCCTCGGCGGCCGTCTCGGCGATGTCCGCGGGCTCCTCGTACGGTACGGCGGCCCGCTCCAGCCACCGGCGCAGCTCGGTGTCGCTCCAGCCGCGGCCGAGCGCGGCGGTCGGCATCGGCTCCAGGGTGTCCTTCTGGCCGGCCACGTGCGCCGCCGCGCCCAGGGCCGTACCGGCGTCTCCGGCGGCGGGCTGCACCCACACGTGACGGAAGCCGCTCTCCCGCCACAGCCGGGTGTTGGCCACGCAGTTCAGGGCGACACCGCCGGCCATCGTGAGGGCGTCCTCGCCGGTGCGCTCGCGCAGCCACCGGGCGAGCGCGAGCATCGTCTCCTCCAGGCAGAGCTGGGCGCTGGCGGCGAGGTCGGCATGGTCCTGGCTCCAGGCACCGCCGGCGGGGCGGGCCGGGACGAGGTCGGCCCAGGGGACGGGCCGGGCGCGGAATCCGCCCTGTTCATCGGCCCGGACGTACGCGCGCAGCCGGTCGGCGAAGCGCGGGGTGCCGTAGGAGGCGAGCGCCATCACCTTGAACTCGTCGCTGCTGCGCAGGAATCCGAGGTGCTGGGTGAGGTCCTCGTAGAACAGGCCGAGGGAGTCGGGCAGTTCCTGCGTGCCGAGGACGGTCAGCTCGCGGTTGGTGCAACGGCCGGCCAGGTGGGAGCCGCACTCGCCGCGTCCGTCCAGCACGAGGACGGCGCAGTCCGGGTACGGCGAGACCGGCCCGGCGGAGGCGGCGTGGGCCACGTGGTGCGGCACGAACCGCACCTTGGCGGGGTCGAGTCCGGGCAGGGCCTCGGCGAGGAACTCCGGGGCCCGGCGGGCGTACTCCTGGCGCAGGTGGTCCCAGGGGTCGTGCAGGCCCATCCGCTCGGCGGGGCGGGCGAGCGAGGGGTCGTAGGAGTAGGCGACGGCGTCCAGGTCGGACGGGGTGAGACCGGCCTGTTCGAGGCACCAGCGGGCCGACTGCGCGGGCAGCTCCCAGGCCGAGAAGGGGACGGGCCGTTTGCCGTGCTTGCGGCGTGAGAACCGCTCCTCCTCCGCCGCCGCCACGACCCGGCCGTCGGTGATCAGTGCCGCGGCGGGGTCGTGGAAGAGTGCGTTGATTCCGAGGACGTGCATGCGCTGCCTCCTGGGACTGGGCGGCGGTCGGGCGGGGATCCGGTCAGGTCTGCCGCGGGGCCGGGTCCGCGCCGGGCGGGAGGGGTTCCGGGGGCAGTGCCGCGAAGTAGGCGATGGTCTGCTTCAGCCCCTCCTCCCACGGCACCTGGGGGGACCAGCCGAGCAGTTCGCGGGCGAGCGTGGTGTCGGGCCGGCGGCGGCCGGGGTCGTCGACGGGGCGGTCGATGAAGGCGATGGGCGAGCGGGAGCCGATGAGGGCGACCACCCGGCGGGCCAGGTCGGCGACGGTGATCTCCTCGCTGCCGCCGATGTTCACCGGCCGCACGGACCTGCTCCGGGACACCCGCAGGATGCCGTCGACGGTGTCGTCCACGTAGCACAGCGAGCGGGTCTGGGTGCCGTCACCGGTGACGGTGACCGGCTCACCCGCCAGGGCCTGGGCTATGAAGGTGGGCACCGCACGGCCGTCGTGGGCCCGCATGCGGGGTCCGTAGGTGTTGAACAGCCGCACGATCCCGGCGTTCGTGCCCCTGGCGCCGGCGTGCGCGGTGACCAGGGCCTCGGCGAACCGCTTGGACTCGTCGTACACGCTGCGCGGGCCGATCGGGTTGACGTTGCCCCAGTAGCCCTCGTGCTGCGGGTGGACCTGGGGGTCGCCGTACACCTCGGAGGTGGAGGCGAGCAGGAAGCGGGCGCCGTCGCGTTCAGCGACCGTCAGGGCGTTGCGGGTGCCGAGGCTGCCCACGTCCAGGGTCTCCAGGGGCATGCGCAGGTAGTCGGCGGGCGAGGCCGGGCAGGCGAAGTGCAGCACCAGGTCGTACGGGCCCGGCAGCCGCCCGGGGCAGTCCGGCGCGGAGACGTCGCAGTGGACGTAGCGGAAACCTGGCCGCTGCTCCAGGTGGGCCACGTTCTCCCGGCGCCCGCAGGCCAGGTTGTCGGCGCAGTCGACTTCGACTCCTGAATCCAGCAGCCTCTCGCAGAGATGCGAGCCGAGGAAGCCGGCGCCGCCGGTCACGAGGGCGCGCCGCCAGGAGAACGGTATGTCACCAGTCATGGGGGCAATTCCCTTCGTCCACGTCGACGCACCGGAGAGACGCCCCTGCCTCGGGGGGTCGGCGCGTACCGCGTCACCGGGCCCGACGTCGTCGGCCCGCTGGGAAGGCACGGGAAAGAGGAGGACAGGGGCCCGGTCCGGCTCGCTCCGCCTGGACCGCCCTGGCCAGCCGCCGCTGGCTGGACGGCACTGGCAGCTGTGTTCCCCTGCCAGTTTGATTCATACGTTGGACTCTCATTGTCCGGAATCATGGGTACTCGCGCGACTCCGGCGGCCGCATTACCACGGTGGACGGGATCGTGCACGGCGACGTCACGGCGGGCCTGCCGCGGGCGCCCGGCCACGGCCGGTCCCGCTTCCTCGGCCCCCTCGGGCGGCGAGTCGTCTACAGGTCCTGAACCTGCCGAAAGGCGCGGCGACTTCGGAACCCGTGCACCGCAGCGCACGCGGACAGCAGGGTGTCGTACCCGTCCCGGCCACCGCCCCGGCGGCAACGACGGCTCCGGCGATCAACGGCTTCCCCCTCCCCCCGGACCGGCGCCCGGGACGGCACCCGGCCCCGGTGCCGGACGGCTCGTGGCATCCAGGGCCCCGGCGGCCCGCTGCCACCGGCGGCCGGGACGGGCGCCTTCGCTGGGACGGGCGCCCTCGCGCAGGGGCGGGCGCCCTCGCAGGGGCGGGACGCGCTCGCAGGGGCGGAACGCGCTCGGCGAGCGCCGGTCGCCGGAGCGAGGAGTTCGACGCTCGGGTCACCGGCCGGGGGGCAGGGAGGGCGCGTGAGGGGGGCCGGCGGGCAGGGAAGGCGCGCGGGGGGGGCGGCCGACGGGCAGGGAGGGCACGCGGGAGGGGCCGACAGGCAGGGAGGGCGCGGGGGGGGCGGCCGACGGGCAGGGAGGGCACGCGGGTCAGCGGCCGGCGGGCAGCGAGTGCGCGCCTCGGCGGCCGGCGGACTGCGCGCGGGTCAGCGGCCGGCGGGCTGACTGGACGCGGGTCAGCAGCCGGCGGGCAGACCGGGCGCGGTGAACGGTCCGGCCGTCACACACGGCCGCCGGTCGTCGTCGGCGAGGCGGATGAGGTCCGCCGCACGGCCCGGTGCCGGCCCTGCGCACCGGCATCCCGGTGGCAGCCGTCGACCCGATCGGGGTGGGGTCCGAGGTCACGGCGCGGGACCTGGCCGTGGACCGGCCGGCTGGTGGGGCCGTGAGCCGACCGGCACGGGTGCACGCACGCCGGGACACCGACCGCGGAACCTCGACCCGGCCGAGCCGGCCGCAGGTCCCACCGAGATCACCACGCAAGCCCAGGCCATGAGCCGACCGGCACGGGGGCACGCACGCCGGGACACCGACCGCGGAACCTCGACCCGGCCGAGCCGGCCGCAGGTCCCACCGAGATCACCACGCAGGACGGACGGTGCCGGCCGCGGAGCCTGGAGCACCGTGGCGGTGGGCGCTCGCCGGACCCGGCCGGACGGCCGCAGCCTGCCACTCGTTGCGCTGACATGGCCCGGGGGCCCGTGTAGCGCGCCGCGCGCGGGGCACTCGACGCGGCGACGGCCGGCCGTTCACGGGCCGCCGCGTGTCTCGCAGGAGGTAACGACATGGGTCACGGCGGAAACGTCATCCAGGAGCTGACGACCGATCATCGCGAGGTCGAGGAGATCTTCGGCCGGATCGAGATGCTGCCGCCCGGCTCGAAGGAACGCAAGGACCTGGCCGACCAGGTCACGATCGAGCTGGTGCGCCACTCGGTCGCGGAGGAGGCCTACCTGTACCCGGCGGTGCGCGAGCACATCCAGGGCGGGGACGCCCTGGCCGACAAGGAACTCGAGGACCACGCCAAGGCCGAGCAGATCATGAAGGACTTGGAGGGCTGTCAGGCCGACGATCCGCGGTTCGACACGCTCATGACGCAGCTGATGAGCGAGATCCGTTCCCATCTGACCGACGAGGAGCACAACCTCTTCCCGCGGCTGGAGGCGGCCTGCCCGGCCGACGCGCTGATGGACCTCGGTGACAAGGTGCGCCGGGCGAAGAAGACCGCCCCCACCCGTCCGCACCCGTCGGCACCGGACACTCCCCCGATGAACAAGCTGCTGGCGCCGGGAGCGGGCCTGGTCGACCGGCTGCGCGACGCGATGTCCGGGCGGGGCAAGGAGAGCTGAGAGGCCTCGGCCACCGGGCGAAGCGTCGCCCACCGTTCAGCCACCACGGTCCAGCCACCGCGATCCGGCCGGGCCTCGAAGTTGCGGTTGGAGGTGGAGGCGGAGCGCTCGCCCGGGGCCAGCTGGTCCGGGTTCATGCCGAGGCACATCGAGCAGCCCGCGTGCCGC
>NZ_JBFBBK010000016.1:0-177085 GCF_040682635.1 Streptomyces sp. NPDC051133 | reverse complement strand
GTTCCGTCTGCACCTCGGTGCCGTGGTCCGTCTCACCGAGCACCTTGGTGACCTTGGCGAGCAGTCCGTGCGGCGCCCCCGGCGCGGGCGCGCTGCTCCTCGGCCCGTCCGGCGTGTTCAGGACACTCAGACCAGGTTCACCGACCTGGCCGAGGTGGCCCCGATCTCCGCGGCGACCTCGGCCAGCACGCCGGAGGTCACCGTGTCGTCCACGGTCAGCACCGCGAGCGCCTCGCCGCCCACCGCCGCACGGGCGACCTGCATGCCGGCGATGTTGATGCCCGCCTCGCCGAGGATGCGGCCGACGGTGCCGACGACACCCGGACGGTCCTCGTAGCGCAGGACGACCATGTGGTCGGCGAGCGCGAGGTCGACGTCGTAGTCGCCGACCGCGACGATCTTCTGGACGTGCTTGGGGCCGGCCAGCGTGCCGGAGACCGACACCTCCTCGCCGGTGCCCAGCGTGCCGCGCACGGTCACCACGTTGCGGTGGTCGGCCGACTCCGAGCTGGTGGTCAGGCGCACCTCGACACCGCGCTCCTGCGCGAACAGCGGGGCGTTGACGTACGACACCGTCTCGTCGACGACGTCCTCGAAGACACCCTTGAGCGCGGACAGCTCCAGCACCTTCACGTCGTGCTGGGTGATCTCGCCGTAGACCTCGACGTCGAGGCGGACCGCGACCTCGCCCGCGAGCGCGGTGAAGATGCGGCCGAGGCGCTCGGCGAGCGGCAGACCCGGCTTGACGTCCTCGGCGATGACACCGCCCTGGACGTTCACCGCGTCCGGCACCAGCTCGCCGGCGAGGGCGAGACGCACCGACCTGGCGACGGCGATACCGGCCTTCTCCTGGGCCTCGTCGGTGGAGGCGCCGAGGTGCGGCGTGCAGACGACCTGGTCCAGCTCGAACAGCGGCGAGTCCGTGCACGGCTCCTTGGCGTACACGTCGAGGCCGGCGCCGGCGACCCGGCCCTCCTTCAGCGCCGCGTACAGCGCCGCCTCGTCGACGATGCCGCCGCGCGCGGCGTTGACCACGCGCACGGTCGGCTTGACCTTGCGCAGCGCCTCGTCGCCGATCAGGCCGAGCGTCTCGGGGGTCTTGGGCAGGTGGACGGTGATGAAGTCGGAGACCTCCAGCAGCTCGTCCAGGGACAGCACCTTGACGCCCATCTGCGCGGCCCGCGCCGGCTGCACGTAGGGGTCGTAGGCGACGACCTTCATGCCGAAGGCGGACATGCGCTGCGCGACGAGGGCGCCGATGCGGCCGAGGCCCACGACGCCGAGCGTCTTCTCGGCGAGCTCCACACCGGTGTACTTGCTGCGCTTCCACTCGGCGTTCTTCAGCGCGGCGTTGGCCTGCGGGATGTTGCGCGCGGTGGCGAGGATCAGACCACAGGCCAGCTCGGCGGCGGTCACGATGTTGGAGGTCGGGGCGTTCACGACCATCACGCCGGCCTTGGTGGCGGCGGAGACGTCGACGTTGTCCAGGCCGACGCCGGCCCGCGCGACGACCTTGAGCTTCTTCGCCGCGGCGATGGCCTCGGCGTCGACCTTGGTGGCGGAGCGGATCAGGATCGCGTCGACGTCGGCGATCGCGGGGAGCAGTTCGGCTCGGTCCGCGCCGTTGCAGTGCCGGATCTCGAAGTCCGGGCCGAGTGCGTCGACGGTCGCGGGCGACAGCTCTTCAGCGATGAGTACGACAGGTTTCGAGCTCACGTGAGGTCCTCACAAGTCCAGAGCATGCGGACGGCCGTCCCGACGGCCGCAGGCGGAGGAGGGGGGCTAGCCGCGGAAGACGCACGACGCTGTGGGCCTGACGCGTGTTGTGCAGAAGTGTAGTGGCGGGTCCGGTGTCGCATTGCGCCTCTACGGAAGGATCACCCGGACGGGAAACTCCATTTTGTATGGAGGCTTCCCGCGGGATGGACGACGGGGGCCGGAGCAGTGTGCCCCGACCCCCGTGCGCGAGGCTTACGCCTCCTCGTTCACCCAGCTCATCAGCTTGCGCAGCTGCTTGCCGGTGGTCTCCAGCAGGTGCTCGGAGTCCTGCTGCTTGTACTCGTTGTACTTCTTCAGGCCGCCGTGGTACTCGTCCATCCAGTTCTGGGCGAAGGTGCCGTCCTGGATCTCGGCGAGGACCTTCTTCATCTCGGCCTTGGTGGCGTCGGTGATGATCCGCGGGCCGGTGACGTAGTCGCCCCACTCGGCGGTCTCGGAGATCGACCAGCGCATCTTCTCCAGGCCGCCCTCGTACATGAGGTCCACGATCAGCTTCAGCTCGTGCAGGCACTCGAAGTACGCGATCTCCGGCTGGTAGCCGGCCTCGGTCAGCGTCTCGAAGCCCGCCTTGACCAGCGCCGCCGTACCGCCGCACAGCACGGCCTGCTCACCGAACAGGTCGGTCTCGGTCTCCTCGGTGAAGGTCGTCTTGATGACACCCGCACGGGTGCCGCCGATGCCCTTGGCGTACGACAGCGCGAGCGCGAACGCGTCGCCGGAGGCGTCCTGCTCCACGGCCGCGATGCACGGGACGCCGCGGCCCTCCTCGTACTGGCGGCGCACCAGGTGGCCCGGGCCCTTGGGGGCGACCATGCAGACGTCCACGCCGGCCGGGGGCTTGATGAAGCCGAAGCGGATGTTGAAGCCGTGGCCGAAGAACAGCGCGTCGCCGTCCTTCAGGTGCGGGGCGATGGACTCCTCGTAGACCTGCGCCTGGATCGGGTCCGGCACCAGGATCATGATCACGTCGGCCTCGGCGGCGGCCTCCGCCGGCGTCACCACGCGCAGGCCCTGCTCTTCGGCCTTCGCCTTGGACTTCGAGCCCTCGTGCAGACCGACACGCACGTCGACACCCGAGTCACGCAGCGACAGCGCGTGGGCGTGGCCCTGGCTGCCGTAGCCGATGACCGCGACCTTGCGGCCCTGGATGATGGACAGGTCGGCGTCAGCGTCGTAGAACAGCTCGGCCACTTTGGGTTCTCTCCTTGTGTGCAGGTGGTGCGTCCCACCGTATGCCGGTGGGAGGGAAGGAAGTTTCGGGGTCTCGGCATACGGGCGGCCGTCGAGACCGCCCGTATCCAGCGTCACGCGGTTCGGTCGAGCGCGCGCAGCGAGCGGTCCGTGATGGAGCGGGCGCCGCGGCCGATGGCGATCGTGCCGGACTGGACCAGCTCCTTGATGCCGTACGGCTCCAGCATCTTGAGCATGGCGGACAGCTTGTCACTCGATCCGGTGGCCTCGATGGTGACGGCCTCCGGGGAGACGTCGACGGTCTTGGCGCGGAACAGCTGGACAATCTCCACGATCTGGGACCGGGTCTCGTTGTCGGCGCGGACCTTCACCAGAACGAGTTCGCGCTGAACGGCCTGGCCGGGCTCCAGCTCGACGATCTTCAGGACGTTGACCAGCTTGTTGAGCTGCTTGGTCACCTGCTCCAGCGGCAGGTCCTCGACGTTCACCACGATGGTGATGCGGGAGATGTCGGGGTGCTCGGTGACACCGACCGCGAGCGAGTCGATGTTGAAGCCGCGGCGGGAGAACAGCGCGGCGATCCGGGCGAGGATGCCCGGCGTGTTCTCCACCAGGACGGAGAGCGTGTGCTTGGACATGGTTCTCTGCTCTTCCTCGCTCAGTCGTCTTCGTTGTCGCCGAAGTCGGGGCGGACGTCCCGGGCGGCCATGATCTCGTCGTTGGAGGTGCCGGCGGCGACCATCGGCCAGACCATCGCGTCCTCGTGGACGATGAAGTCGACGACGACCGGGCGGTCGTTGATGGAGTTCGCCTCCGCGATGACCTTGTCGAGGTCCTCGGGGCGCTCGCAGCGCAGGCCCACACAGCCCATCGCCTCGGACAGCTTCACGAAGTCCGGCACGCGCGTGCCCTTGGCCTCCGGGTTGATGTCGTCGGGGCCGCTGTGCAGCACGGTGTTGGAGTACCGCTGGTTGTAGAACAGGGTCTGCCACTGACGGACCATCCCCAGCGCGCCGTTGTTGATGACGGCGACCTTGATCGGGATGTTGTTCAGCGCACAGGTGGTCAGCTCCTGATTGGTCATCTGGAAGCAGCCGTCACCGTCGATCGCCCAGACCGTCTGCCCCGGCTGACCGGCCTTGGCGCCCATCGCGGCCGGGACCGCGTAGCCCATGGTTCCGGCGCCGCCGGAGTTCAGCCAGGTGGCGGGCTTGTCGTACTGGATGAAGTGCGCGGACCACATCTGGTGCTGGCCCACACCGGCCGCGAAGATCGTCCCCTCCGGGGCGAGCTGTCCGATGCGCTCGATCACCGCCTGCGGGGACAGCGAGCCGTCCTCCGGCTGGTCGTAGCCCAGCGGGTAGGTCTCGCGCCAGCGGTTCAGGTCGCTCCACCAGGCGGTGTAGTCGCCCTGGTTGCCCTCGCTGTGCTCCTTCTGCACCGCCTGCACCAGGTCGGCGATGACCTCGCGGGCGTCACCGACGATCGGCACGTCCGCCGCGCGGTTCTTGCCGATCTCCGCCGGGTCGATGTCGGCGTGGACGATCTTGGCGTACGGGGCGAAGCTGTCCAGCTTGCCGGTGACACGGTCGTCGAAGCGGGCTCCGAGGGCGACGATCAGGTCGGCCTTCTGCAGCGCGGTGACGGCGGTGACCGCACCGTGCATGCCCGGCATTCCCACGTGCAGCGGGTGGCTGTCGGGGAACGCGCCGAGCGCCATCAGCGTGGTGGTGACGGGCGCTCCGGTGAGTTCTGCGAGGACCTTCAGCTCGGCCGTGGCCCCGGCCTTCAGCACGCCGCCGCCGACGTAGAGGACCGGCCGCTTCGCGGAGGTGATCAGCTTGGCGGCCTCGCGGATCTGCTTGGCGTGCGGCTTGGTCACCGGACGGTAGCCGGGCAGGTCCATGACGGGCGGCCAGGAGAACGTGGTCTTCGCCTGGAGGGCGTCCTTGGCGATGTCGACCAGGACCGGGCCGGGCCGGCCGGTGGAGGCGATGTGGAACGCCTGCGCGATCACCCGCGGGATGTCCTCGGCCTTGGTGACCAGGAAGTTGTGCTTCGTGATCGGCATCGTGATGCCCACGATGTCCGCCTCCTGGAAGGCGTCCGTACCGATCGACTTCGAGGCGACCTGGCCGGTGATCGCCACCATCGGGACGGAGTCCATGTGCGCGTCCGCGATCGGCGTCACCAGGTTGGTGGCACCGGGGCCGGACGTCGCCATGCAGACACCCACCTTGCCGGTGGCCTGCGCATAGCCGGTGGCCGCATGACCGGCACCCTGCTCATGCCGGACCAGGACGTGGCGCACCCGGGTCGAGTCCATCAGCGGGTCGTACGCCGGAAGGATCGCCCCGCCCGGAATGCCGAATACCGTGTCCGCGCCGACCTCCTCGAGGGAGCGGATGAGGGACTTCGCACCCGTCACGTGCTCGACGGGGGCGGACTGCTGTCCTCCGGATCGGGGCCGCGGCTGCGGATGGGCCCCGGTGGCCTGCTCGGTCATCGGCATTCTCTTCTCGATGCTGAGGGTTTTTGCGAGGTTTGGGCGGAGTTCACGCGCTGCACGAAAGGTGCTCGTGCAACAAAAAACCCCTCGTGCCGTAAGGCAAGCGAGGGGAGCGCGCCGGTGAGGTCGCTGGGGTTTCCGGATCGTCCTCCGGTGCGTCCCAGCTCAGCCGACGCGCTGTCCAAGTACGAGAATTCGGGTGCGCATGGCACTGACCCTCCCCCCGGCACGCACCACGTGTCAAGTAGGTGGGACAGGCGTCTCAGAATGTGAACGCAGGGCACTGCCGCCTCCGATGACAGCGGACACACCCCCTGTGTACACCCCGGCACCCTTGCCCGCGAACGCCGGTTCGGCCGGTGCGTGCGGCACCGGATAATGGCCGGAACCGAGCGCCCGGCGCAGCCGGTACTCGTCCAGCGCCCCCGCGAAGGCGCTGCCCTGCCCGTGTGTGCAGCCCATCGCGCGCAGCGCGACGACCTGCTCCGGGAGGTCCACACCCTCGGCCACCGACCGCAGTCCGAGATCGCCGGCGATCCGCAGCAGACCACTGGTGATCTTGTGCAGCCGCGCGGACTCGACGACTCCCTCGACCAGGCCGCGGTCGAGCTTGAGGATGTCCACGGGGAGCCTTCTGAGGGCCGTGATGGCCGCGTAGCCGCTGCCGAAGCCGTCCAGCGCGATCCGCACCCCGAGCCGGTTCAGCGCGGTCAGCCGCCGCTCCAGCTCCTCCAGGGACACCCTCGGATCGGTGTCGCACAGCTCGATGACCAGGGCCCCGGGCGGCAGCCCGTGCCGGGTCAGCAGCGCCTCCACCGAGCCCAGCGGCATCGAGCGGTCCAGCAGCCGCCGCGCGCTCATCCGGACGGCCACCGGCACGACCAGTCCGCTCGCGGCCCGCTCGGCGGCCAGCTCGACGGCCTCGCGCAGGACCCAGCGGTCCAGCTCGGCGGTCTTGTCGCCGTCCTCGGTCACCCGCAGGAACTCGGCGGGGGTGAACAGCACGCCCTGGGAGGAGCGCCAGCGCGCCTGCGCGGAGACCGCCGTGATCCGGCCGTCCGCGAGGCACACCACCGGCTGGTGGAGCAGCGCGAACTCGCCGTCGTGCAGCGCGGCCCGCAGGCGCGTGGCGAGCTCCGCCTTGCGGACGACGTCCTGCTGCATCTGCGGCCGGTACAACTCGACCCGGCCCTTTCCGGCCGACTTCGCGCGGTACATCGCGAGGTCGGCGTTGCGCAGCAGCTCGCCCGCGCCGAGGCCCGGTTCGGCGAAGGCCACGCCGATGGAGGCGTTGACCCGGACGTCGTTGCCGTCGATGGCGTACGGCTGGGAGAGGGTCGTCCTGAGGCGGTCGGCGAGCTCCAGGATGTTGCGCTCCCGGGCGGTACGGTCGCGGGTTCCGTCCCCGGCGATCAGGGCCGCGAACTCGTCGCCGCCCAGCCGGGACGCGGTGTCGCCCTGCCGGACCGCGTCCTGGAGCCTGCGGGCGGCCTGGACGAGGAGTTCGTCCCCGGCCTGGTGCCCGATGGTGTCGTTGACGGCCTTGAAGCCGTCCAGGTCGATGAAGAGCACCGCCGTACCGCGCAGGGCGGCGCCCCGGTCGGTGGCACGGCGGCCGGACAGGGCCTGCTGCACACGCCGGGTGAACAGCGCGCGGTTGGGCAGGTCGGTCAGCGGGTCGTGCTCGGCGTTGTGCTGCAGCTGCGCCTGCAGCCGCACCCTTTCGGTCACGTCCCGGCTGTTGAAGATCAGACCGCCGTGGTGCCGGTTGACGGTCGACTCGACGTTGAGCCAGCCGCCGTCGCCGGAACGGAACCGGCACTCGATGCGGGTGGTGGCCTCCTCCAGCGGGCTGGCGGCGAGGAAGCGGCGCACCTCGTGCACCACGCAGCCCAGGTCCTCCGGGTGGATCAGCGCGGCCAGTTCGGTGCCGACCAGATCTTCGGCGGGCCGGCCGTACACCCCGGCGGCGGCCGGGGAGACGTACCGGAGGATGCCGTTGGGGGCGGCGATCATGATGACGTCGCTGGAGCCCTGCACCAGGGAGCGGAAGTGGTTCTCCTTCTGCGCCAGTTCCTGGGTGAGGGTGATGTTGTCCAGCAGCATGATGCCCTGCCGGATGACGAGCGCGAGCACCACTGCTCCCGCGGTGATCAGTACCACGTGGTCGGGTCTGCGGCCGTTGAGGACGTTGTACAGGATGCCCAGGGTGCACACGGCGGCGGCGAGGTACGGCGTGAGCGCGGCGAGGGAGCCGGTGATCGGCCGTCCGGACGGGTAGCGGACGTGGTCGCTTCCCGGCGCGGGCGCGGGCGCGGTGACGTGATGGTGTGCGGTGCCGCGCTGTCCGGGCACGTGCTCGTGGACCACGCGGGTGTGCCCGTCCCCGGCGTGCGCTTCGTGCGCGGTCCGGCGCCGGGGTGCGGCCCAGGGGGCGTAGGCGAGCAGCAGGGAGCCGGCGAACCAGCCCGCGTCGAGCAGCTGCCCGGAGTGGTAACTGCTGTGCAGCAGCGGCGACGTGAACAGCGCGTCGCACATCACGGTCAGCGCCAGCGCGCCGATCGCGGTGTTCACCGCCGTGCGGTTGCCCGGGGAGCGGCGGAAGTGCAGCGCGAGGACCATGCTGACGAGCGCGATGTCGAGCAGCGGGTACGCCAGCGACAGCGCGGTGTGTGCCACGCTCGGCCCGTCGAACCGGGCCGCCTGTGCGAGCGCGAGGCTCCACGACAGGGTGAGCAGCGAGCCGCCGATCAGCCAGGCGTCCAGTCCGAGGCAGATCCAGCCGGCCTTGGTCACGGGCCGCTTGGCGAGGACCAGCAGGCCCACGATCGCGGGCGGCGCGAAGCACAGGAAGAACAGGTTGGCCCAGCTGACCGCGGGGACGTCGACACCGAGGACGACCTCGTACCACCCCCAGACGGCGTTGCCGAGGGCCGCCATCGCCGAGGAGAGGGCGAACAGCAGCCAGGCGGAGCGGAAGCGGACGCGCCGGCTGCGGGCGTACACGAAGCAGGAGACGGCGGCGGTGCCCGCCGCTGCGGACAGCCCGAAGTCACCCATGATCAAGGCGACTTCCTCCGTACCCCAGTCGCACGCGGCGCCGACGGCGTAGGCCGCGCAGATCAGGGCGAGGACGAGCTGCTCCGTCAGCCGCGTGCCCTCACCGGGGGCCGGCCGGCGGCGCGGCGGCGCGTCCTGCGGGTGCGGTGCGCGCACCGCTTCCTCGAGGGTGGTCGTCACGGAGGGCGGCGCGCTCACCGGGGCCTCCCGCTCCGCGTCGCTCCCGCGTCCCGGCCCCGGTGCGCTGGGTGCGCATGCCTGCGGCGGCCGCTGTGCCTGCGCGGGTGGTGGCTGTGGTGGCTGGTGTGATGGCCGCGCCTGCGCGCGGCCGTGCGCCAGGGTCGCCGTCGGCGGCTCCGCCGCGTCGGATCGTTCGTCCATAGGCCGTGCATCGCCCGTCGCCCCCCTCACAAAATCTGAAATGTCCATCCCCGGCGCCGAACGTCGGCGGCGCAGCCCCTGTCGGGGACGATACACCAGGATCGTCACTCAGGGACATAGCTTCTCTACGCTCCGTGACGACCAGCGGGGATGCGCGTACGGGCCGCGTCCGAGAGGTTGCGGAGGGTGCGGGAACCGGACTACCGGCCGTCCGCGGCCGTCGTCAGGATCACGTTGCGCAGGGGCTCCCGGTTCACGAAACGGGTCAGCTGGTCGACCAGCAGTCGCTTGGCGCGCGGCAGGAAGGCCGAGGACGGGCCGCCGACGTGCGGGCTGATGAGCACGCCGGGCGCCTGCCACAAGGGGTGTCCGGGCGGCAGCGGCTCGGGGTCGGTGACGTCCAGGGCGGCGGTGATCCGGCCGCCCTCCACCTCGGCGAGCAGCGCCTTGGTGTCCACGACGGGCCCGCGCGCGACATTGACCAGCAGCGCCCCGTCCTTCATCTGCGCGAGGAACTCGGCGTCGACCAGCCCCCGCGTGTCCTCGCTGAGGGGGATGGAGAGGATCACGACATCGGCTTCCGGAAGCAGAGAGAGCACATCGGTGATCGGGTGCACAAGCCCGCGCGCCGTGGTGCGCCGGGAGCGCGCGATGCGCGCCACCCGCGCTACTTCAAAGGGCTCGAGCCGGTCCTCGATGGCGGCGCCGATGGCGCCGTAGCCGACGATGAGGACGTTCTTGTCGGCGAGCGCGGGGTGGAACCCGCTCTCCCAGCGCCCCTGGTCCTGGGCCCGGACGAAACCGGGGATGCCGCGCAGGGAGGCGAGGGTCAGGGTGAGCGCGAGTTCGGCCGTGCTCGCCTCGTGCACCCCGCGCGCGTTGCACAGCTGCACGCCCGGCGCGATGTCCGTGAGCCGCGAGGTCATGTCGTCGACACCCGCGGTGAGCGTCTGGACGAGCCGGACACGGGTCAGCCGCGCCAGCGGCCGCACCCTGACCGAGTACCGCTTCATGTACGGCACCACGTACACGGCGCAGTCCGCGGGGTCCCCGGGGAACTCCTGCTCACCGTCCGCGCCGCCGTCCCAGAACAGGTACCGGGGCCCCTCGGGGAGTCCGTCGATCTCCTCCGGCGGGATGGGAAGCCATACGTCTGCAGTCATGGCAAGGAGGCTATGTCAGGGACCGAACCCGCAGAGGTTAGGTTGGGGGCCGGGCAGAGGGAGGTTCACGAGCAGGTGGAGCGCAGGACGATCGGCGCGGGGGCGCTTGTGGTGGGGGCCGTCGGACTCGGGTGCATGCCGATGAGCTGGGCGTACAGCGGGTCACGGCAGCGGGGCGAGGAGTCGCTCAGAACGGTGCACCGGGCGCTGGACCTGGGCTCGGGCCTCCTGGACACGGCGGACATGTACGGCCCGTTCACCAACGAGCTGCTGCTGGGCCGGGTGCTGAAGGAGCGGCGCCGGGAGGCGTTCGTGTCCACGAAGGTGGGGCTGCTGGTGGGCGAGCAGCACATCGTGGCCAACGGCCGCCCGGGCTATGTGAAGCGGGCCTGCGACGCCTCGCTGCGCCGCCTGCAGACGGATGTGATCGACCTCTACCAGCTGCACCGAGCCGACCCCGAGGTCCCCGTGGAGGAGACGTGGGGCGCCATGGCGGACCTGGTGCGCGCCGGGAAGGTGCGGGCGCTGGGTCTGTGCGCGGTGGGGGCGCGCGGCGGGCGCCGGGCGGGTTCGGGGCTGTACGACGCGACGCTGCGCCAGCTGCAGCGGGTGCAGCAGGTGTTCCCGGTGACCGCGGTGCAGGCGGAGCTGTCGGTGTGGTCGCCGGAGGCGCTGGACGCGCTGCTGCCGTGGTGCCAGGCGCGGGGCGTGGGCTTCCTGGCGGCGATGCCCCTGGGCAACGGCTTCCTGACCGGCACGCTGACCCCGGGCGAGGGGTTCGAACCGGACGACGTGCGCGCCCGCCACCCCCGTTTCACCGCCGAGATGATGGCGGCCAACCAGCCGATCGTCGCGGGCCTGCGCCGCATCGCCCGCCGGCACGGCGACGGGGTGACCCCGGCCCAGGTGGCCCTGGCCTGGGTACTGGCCCAAGGCCGGCACGTGATCGCCCTGCCGGGCACCAAGCGGGAACGCTGGGCCCGTGAGAACGCGGCGGCACCCGGCCTGCGCCTGACCGACGAGGACCTGAAAGAGGCGTCGGCACTGCCACCGGCACAGGGGTCCTGGGACTGAGGGGCGGGATCGGCAGGGGCGGGACGGCCCGGTCGGCGGAGCCGACGGTGCCGGTCCGTCCTCCCGGTCGCGGCTCGGGCCGCCCGCTGTCCCCGGGCTCGGGAGATTTCGGCGGTCGGTCCTCGCGGAGCGGGCACCCGGGCGGGGCGAGCGGTGTATGAGAGAGAGAACCGCCGCCGGACCGCGGCCCCGAAGGGGACCGCGCCTCGAAGGGACCATGATCGTGCGACGTCGAGCTGTGCCGGCCGTGTTGGCCGCGGCCGCCCTCCTGCTGACGGCCGGCTGCTCCTCCGGCGGCCAAGGCCCCCCGGGCACCGGCGGGGGTGCGACGTCGAGAGGTCCGGCAGCGGGCGGCGCCCCCTCCGCCGGGGCCGGCGAGTCGGCCCCGCCGGCCAAGGGTTCGGTGAAGGTGCTGCGCACGGTCGCCGACGGGCTGAGGACGCCGTGGGGCCTGGCGCCGCTGCCCGGCGGAGGCCTGCTGGTCTCCTCGCGCAACGACGGGACGATCACGCGGATCGACGAGAAGACGGGCCGGAAGACCGAGCTGGGCACGGTCTCGGGGGTCTCCCCGGGCGGCGAGGGCGGCCTGCTGGGCATCGCCCTCTCCCCCGACTACGCCTCGGACCACATGATCTACGCCTACTTCACCTCGGCCTCGGACAACCGCATCGTGCGCATGCTGTACGACGAGCACAAGCCGGCCGGTGAGCAACTGGGCGCCCCGGACACGGTGTTCAAGGGCATCCCCAAGGGCGTGATCCACAACGGCGGCCGGATCGCCTTCGGCCCGGACGGGATGCTCTACGCGGGCACCGGGGAGAGCGGTGCCCGAGGCCTGGCGCAGGACAAGAAGTCCCTGGGGGGCAAGATCCTGCGCCTGACCCCGGAGGGCGACCCGGCTCCGGGCAACCCGTTCCCGGACTCGCCGGTGTACTCCTACGGCCACCGGAACGTGCAGGGCCTGGCCTGGGACGGCAGACAGCGGCTGTTCGCCTCGGAGTTCGGCCAGGACACCTGGGACGAGCTGAACGCGATCAAGCCGGGCGGTGATTACGGCTGGCCGGACGCCGAGGGCAAGACCTCCGACGCCCGCTTCCAGAACCCGGTGGCCCAGTGGCACACCGACGACGCCTCCCCCAGCGGCATCGCCTACGTGAAGGGCGTGATCTGGATGGCGGGCCTGAAGGGACAGCGCCTGTGGCGGATCCCGCTGAAGGGCACCGAGGCCTCGGCGGCGCCCCAGGCCTTCCTCACCGGCACGTACGGCCGGCTGCGCACGGTCGTCGCGGCGGGCGGCGACAAGGCCTGGCTGGTGACGAGCAACACGGACGGCCGGGGGAGGCCGAAGACGGGGGACGACCGGGTGCTGGAGGTGGAGGTGAGATAGCCCCTGCGCGCGGTCAGTCCTCGTTCGGCTCCGCCTCGGCGGGTGGTGATCCGGGAAGCCGTATCACCACCTTCCCCGAGGTGAGGTCGATGGGACCGGAGCCGGGGTCGGCGTCGCCGACGTCCTCGCGGGTCAGCTCCAGTCGGTTCTGCTCGTCCCGGGTGTGTCTGCGGCCCGGCGCGAACAGGTCATCGAAGGCGTCGAACACGGCCCCTCCCCCCGTTTCCTCCCCTGCCGGCCTCTTCAGCGTAGATCTCAGCCCGCCGTTCCGGCAGGGAGCGTCTCGGCCGGGAAGAGCCCCAGCCGGTGCGCCACCGCCGCTGCCTCCCCGCGGCCCGCGACGCCCAGCTTGCTCAGGATGTTGGAGACGTGGACGCTCGCGGTCTTCGGGGAGATGAACAGCTCCTCGGCTATCTGACGGTTGGTGCGGCCCGCCGAGACCAGGCGCAGCACGTCGCGCTCCCGGCTGGTCAGGCCGAGGGCCGCGGCCGGGTCGGCGGGGGTGAGGGCCGGCTGCGGGGTGCCGGTCAGGGGGAGGCGGGCGCGCTGGGCGAGCCGGGCGACGGCCTCCGCGAGGGGGCGGGCGTCGAGGTGCGCGGCGACCGCCGCGGCCGGGCGGAGCAGTTCCACCGCGCGGTCGCGTTCCTCCTCGCCACCGGCTGCGAGGAGGGCCCCGGCGAGGCGGAGGCGGACCCGGGCGAGGTCGTAGGGGCGGTCCAGACACTCGAAGGCGGCGACCACCGGCAGCCAGGTGGCGACGGTGTCCCGGCCCTCCGCGCGCAGCAGTTCGGCCCGGGTGACCTGGCTGTAGGCGTGCCACAGGGGGGCGCCGGTGGCGAGGGTTCGGGCGGTCCGCGTGAGGCGGTCGAGGATCTCGGCGCGGCCGGGCAGGGCTGCGGGGAGGGAGCGGGCCTCGGCCTCGGCGGTGGCCGCGGCCAGCAGCAGGGGCCAGCCGTAGCGGTGGGTGCCGGGCGGGAAGCCGATCTCCAGGGCGTGGAGCAGTTCGGCGCGGGCGTCGAGGATGCGTCCCTCCCCGGCGGCGACCCCGAGGGCGATGCGGGTCAGGGGCAGGGACTGCTGGGGCATGGGGTCGTGGGTGCCGTAGTGGGCGCGGGCCGCGGCGAGACAGCGGCCGGCCTCCGCGAAGTCCCCGCGGGCCAGGGACAGATGGGCCAGCCGCAGGGCGCCGGCGCCGCGGGGCTTGGCGCTGTGTCCGCGCCGGGTGGCGTGGGCGGCGGCCTCGGCGGCCTCCTCCCACTGGCCGAGCGAGTAGAGCGCGTCGGACAGGTTGCCCCACACCCAGGCCTCCGAGTCCAGCAGGCCGTACTTGCGGGTGAAGGCGATGCCCTCGCGCAGGAGGGGGGCCGCCTCCCGGTCGCGGCCGACGCTCTGCAGCTCGGACGGCAGGTTCACATAGGCGCGGCCCGCGACATGGTGGACGCCCTCCGCGAGGGTGTCCCGCAGGACCTGCCGCAGCTCCGCGAGTCCGGGTTCGTGGGCGCCGGCGTCCACCATCAGGCAGCCCAGGGTGAGGCGGGCGTGCAGTTCGATGTCGCGGGCGCCGACCATGCGCGCGTACTCCACGGCCTGCTCGGCGGCGGCGGACGCCTCGGGTCCCGGCCGGTGCAGCATGGACCAGTTGGCGGCGAGGGCCAGGACCTCGGCGTGCACCTCCGACGGCGGCAGACCGCGCACCAGGTCCTGAGCGGTGCCCAGTTCGTGCCAGCCGTCGCCGCGGGCCAGGGCCTGGACGAGACGGGAGCGCTGCACCCAGAACCAGGCGGCGCGCAGGGGGTCCGGCTCGTCCTCCAGCAGGCGCAGGGCCCGCTTGGTGATCTTCAGGGCGCGTTCGCGTTCGCCGCCGAAGCGGCCTGCGACGGCCGCCTCGGCCATCAGGTCGAGATAGCGCAGCGGGGTGGTGGCCGGGTCGCAGCCGCAGGGAGGATAGACCTCGGTGTAGTCGACCGGGCGCAGGGCGGAGCGCACCTCCTCGGGGGCGCTGTCCCACAGCTCCATCGCCCTTTCCAGGAGCCCGAGTTGTTCGGTGTAAGCGTGCCGGCGGCGGGCGACGACGGAGGCGGCCAGGACGGCGGGCAGGGCCTTGGCCGCGTCGCGGGCGTGGTACCAGTAGCTGGCCAGGCGCATCACGCGCGCGTCGGCGTTGACGAGGGTGGGGTCGGCGTCCAGGGCTTCGGCGTAGCGGCGGTTGAGCCGGGAGCGTTCGCCGGGCAGCAGGTCGTCGGCGACGGCCTCGCGGACCAGGGAGTGCCGGAAGCGGTAGCCGTCGCCGGCCGGGGTGACGGTGAGGATGTTGGCGCCGACGGCGGCCCGCAGGGCGTCGATGAGGTCGTCCTCGGGGAGCTGGGCGACGGCCGCGATCAGCCGGTACTCCACGGTGGAGCCGCCCTCGGCGACGACCCGGGCGACCCGCTGGGCGCTCTCGGGCAGCGCCTCGACGCGGACCAGGAGCAGGTCGCGCAGGGAGTCGGTGAGGCCCGTGCAGTTGCCGTCACAGCCGGCGACGGCGAGTTCCTCGACGAAGAAGGCGTTGCCGTCGGAGCGTTCGAAGATGTCGTCGATCTGGGCCGGGTCGGGTTCGGCGGCGAGGATGCCGGCGATCTGGCGGCCGACCTCCTCGCGGGTGAAGCGGGCGAGTTCGATGCGGCGGACGGTGCGCAGCCGGTCGAGTTCGGCGAGCAGGGGGCGCAGCGGGTGGCGCCGGTGGATGTCGTCGGAGCGGTAGCTGGCGAGGACGAGGAGCCGGCCGGAGCGCAGGGTGCGGAAGAGATAGGCGAGCAGGTGGCGGGTGGAGGCGTCGGCCCAGTGCAGGTCCTCCAGCACGAGGACGACCGGGTGGTCGGCGGCGACCCGCTCCAGCAGCCGGGCGGTGAGCTCGAACAGACGGGCCATGCCCTGTTCGTCGTGGCGGCCGGCGGTGGTCTCGCCCAGGTCGGGCAGCAGCCGGGCCAGCTCCTCCTCCTGTCCCGTCGCCGCGGCGGTGAACTCCTCGGGCAGGGCGTCGCGCAGGGCGCGCAGCGCACTGGAGAAGGGGGCGAACGGCAGGCCGTCGGCGCCGATCTCCACACAGCCGCCGACGGCCACGACGGCGGGCCGGGCCATGCCGCCGGTGAACTCCTCGACGAGCCGTGTCTTGCCGACGCCCGCCTCGCCGCCGAGCAGCAGCGCCTGCGGCTCTCCCCCGGCGGCACGGGCGAGCGCCTCCTTCAAGACGGCCAACTCGTCGGTGCGGCCGACGAACACGGGACTCACGGACCTGTTCTCCACGACGCCGAGCATCGCATGAGGTCCGGGCGGTGGGGCAGCGGTTTTCCACAGGTCCGGTGCGATCGTCGTACCGGTGGTCGGGAGAGTCGTACCTCCATACGGAAGGGCCGTACGACCCCTCCGGGGAGTCGTACGGCCCCGCTGCGGCGGGCCGCCCACCCCCGTGGGGCGGCCCGCCACCGCGTCGTCACCGGCCCGGCCGGCGCCCGCGGGCACGGTGGTCATGCCGTGCGCGGCAGCCGGTTCCGGCGCGGGCGGTCGCTATGGGACTCGGCGGCCGGGACGTCGTCGCCGGCGGAGGCCGTGCGGCGGGCGGCGCGGCGGGAGCGGGCGACCTCGCGGGCCAGGCGTTCCCGCTGGGCGACGCGGCGCAGCTCGGCGGAACGCATCTCGTGGATCTCGAACTGGTACATGGCGTGTCCTTCGGAGAGTCGGTGTGGTGCTTCGCTGTTCGCGATGCCTCCACCTTCGTCCCCCAGGGGGGTGCGCCACATCGGGAGAGTTCCGCATCTTCGGACAGCCGCGGGGCCGTACGCGCGCGTAAGGGGCCTTAGGGAGCCCGTAAGGCGGGCTTGGATTCCCTAAGGCCCCTCGGGACCTGCGGTTTCTCAGCTCGCCGAGGGCAGGGCGAGCAGCGCGTCGGAGTACTTCAAAACGGCCAGGAGCAGACCGACGACGCCGAGCACGACACCCGCCCAGGCGACCGACTTGATCCAGGGGGCCTGCGGCCGTCCGGGGGTGCCGAAGGCGGGCCGGGCCAGCACCACCACGCCGGTGAGCAGCGCGGCCAGCGCGAACAGGCCGGCCCACAGGGCGGTGGTGTGCCAGGCGTTGCCGTAGACGGCCTTGATCTGGGTGGCGACGCCCGCGGTGGAGGAGGTCCGCAGCTGGCCGACGAGCTGCTCGCGGGCACCGGCGACGGTGCCGATCCAGCCGCCGCTGAGCGAGACGAAGCCGAGCGCGGCGGAGACGACGGCACCGGCGCCCTGGCCGACCCCGGAGGGGGTCTTCTCCTTCCCGGGTTCCGGCTGCCCCGCACCGGCCGCGGGTTCCTGTTCCTCCTCGGCCGCGGACTCCCGCTCCGCGCGGGTCTCCTCCTCGACGGCGTCCGCCCGCGCGGCTTCCCTCTCGGTGGTGGCGTCCACCACCGTCTCGTCACCCTGCGCCTCGGTGCCGGCCTCGGCGCCTTCCTGTGTCTTCGTTGCCATGCCTGGCACCGTACGGACGCAGTCTGAGAGGTCTCTTAATGATCGTCGCGGGCGGTACGCGCGCGTGCCGCGCGCCACTGCGGGGCGAGGACGGACCAGACCTCGGTGTCGTGGCGGACGCCCCCGTGGAGGTGGTTCTCGCGCAGCACTCCGTCCCGGGACATGCCCAGCCGCCGGGCGACGCCGATGCTCGGCAGGTTGCCGGACGCCGCGTGCCACTCCACGCGGTGGATGCCCCGCTCCTCGACGGCCCAGTCGATGAGGATCCGCATCGCGCGGGTGATCAGTCCGCGTCCGGTCGCGGCGGGCTCCAGCCAGCAGCCGACCTCGGCGTTGCCCCGCTCGGCGTCGAAGTTCAGCGTCAGCACACCGCCGACGAGCTTCCCGTCCAGCCAGATGCCGTGGTGCGAGGCGGTGTCGGCGGCCCGCAGCTCGGCGTACCGCCGGAGCGTGTCGCGCGCGGAGGCCACGTCCGTGACCTGCGAGCCGAACGGGATGAACTGCCCGATGAACTCCCTGCCCCGGTCCAGGTGGGCGAGGAACTCCTCGGCGTGCCAGGCCTCCAGGGGGCGCAGTTCGGCGCCGTCGTCACCCAGGGATGTCGCGTACATCGTTTCGCTGTTCCTTCCGCAGTTCGTCGACCGGGATCCGGCCGAGCCTCTCATGTGCGGCGCGGCGCTCGGGCGGCTCGATGCTGATGCGGGGCAGCCGGCGTTCCAGCCAGCCGGGCAGCCACCAGTTGGCGGCGCCGAGCAGGTGCATCAGGGCGGGCACGAGCAGGGTGCGCAGCACAAAAGCGTCCAGGGCGACGGCGGAGGCGAGCGCGATGCCGAACATGGCGATCACCCGGTCGCCGCTGAGCACGAAGGCGAGGAACACCGAGATCATGATGACCGCGGCCGAGTTGATCACCCGGCTGGTCTCGGCGAGGCCGATACGGACGGCGCGCCGGTTGTCGCCCGTCTCCAGCCATTCCTCGTACATCCGGCTGACCAGGAAGACCTGGTAGTCCATCGAGAGTCCGAAGAGCACCGAGACCATGATCACGGGCAGGAAGGGCTCGATGGGGCCCGCGCGGCCGAGGCCGAGCAGTTCGCTGCCCCAGCCCCACTGGAAGACCGCGACGACGACACCGAACGCGGCGGCGACCGCGGCGACGTTCATCACGGCGGCCTTCAGCGGGATGCCGAGCGAGCGGAAGGCGACCAGCAGCAGGAGACCGCCGAGCCCGATGACCACGCCGACGAACCACGGCAGTTTGCCCACGATCACGGCCGCGAAGTCGTCGTAGCCGGCGGTCACCCCGCCCACCGCGATGTCGAGGGAGGTACCGGTCTGCGCGCGCGGCAGCACCTCGGTGCGCAGCCGGTCCACGAGGTCGCTGGTGTCCTGCGACTGGGGCGCCGAGTCGGGGACGACGGTGAGGTAGGCGGTGTCGCCGCCGCTGCCGTAACGCACCGGGGTGACGGAGGCGACGCCGCGCGTGGCGCGCAGGGTGGCGTCGAGGTCGTCGAGGGCGAGCTTGTCACCGGCGCCGGCTACGCGCGTCACCAGGGTCAGCGGCCCGTTGACCCCGGGTCCGAAGCCCTCCGCGAGCAGGTCGTAGGCCTTGCGGGTGGTGGAGCCGCGCGGGTCGTTGCCCTGGTCGGAGGTGCCGAGGTGCAGGGTGAGGGCCGGCAGGGCGAGCAGCGCGACGACGGCGACGGCGAGCGCGCCGAGCAGCCTGGGGTGCCGTTCGACCAGCGCGGACCAGCGGGCGGCGAGTCCGGTGGGCAGCTCGGGCCCCGGACCGTGCTCGGCGAGCCGGCGCCGCTCACGGCGGCTGAGGGCGCGGGGGCCGATGTACGACAGCAGGGCGGGCAGCAGCGTGACCGAGGCCGCGACGGTGAGCACGACCGTCAGGGAGGCGGCCACGGCGACCCCGTTGAGGAAGCTCAGGCGCAGGATCAGCATGCCCAGCAGGGCGATGCACACCGTCGCACCCGCGAACACCACGGCGCGTCCGGTGGTGGCCACGGCGTTCACGGCGGCCTCGGTGACACTCAGGCCGCGTTTCAGACCGCGCCGGTGTCTGGTCACGATGAACAGCGCGTAGTCGATGCCGACGCCGAGGCCGATCAGCATGCCGAGCATGGGCGCGAAGGCGGCGACGGTCATGGCGTGGCCGAGCAGTCCGATGCCGGCGTAGGCGGTGCCGACGCCGACGAGGGCGGTGGCGATGGGCAGGGCCGAGGCGGCGAGCGACCCGAAGGCGAGGAACAGCACGACGGCGGCGACGAGCACGCCGACCACCTCGGCGGTGTGTTCGCGCGGGGGTTCGGTGAGCCCGATCGCGCTGCCGCCCAGCTCGACGCGGAGCCCGTGGCCCTCGGCGGACTTCGCTGTGTCCACCACCGCCTGCGCCTCGCTCTTGCCGATGTCCTCGGCCTGCTTCGCGAAGGTGATGTCGGCGTAGGCCGTACGGCCGTCCTCGCTGATCCGGTGGGCGCCCCGGCTGCCGTACGGGCCGGACACCGAGGCCACGCCGGGCGTCGCCGCGATCCGGCCGAGGGTGCGGGTCATGGTCTGCTCGACGGCGGCGGCGCGGACGGTGCCCGTGGTGGTGTGCCAGACGACCGTGTCGCCGTCCCCGCCCAGGCCCGGGAAACCCTCCTGGAGCAGCTCGGCCGCGCGGCCGGACTCGGTGCCGGGGACCTCGTAGTCGTCGGAGTAGGCGGAACCGGCCACGGCGGCGGCCGCGGTGGCCCCGCCGAAGGCAAGGAGCCACAGCAGGACGGCGATCAGCCGATGCCGGACACACCAACGCGCGAGGTCTGCCACGGACGTGCTCCCGGAGGACGATGTGTGGATCTTTGACCGGGAAGGATCGTCCACGAACGGAACAGCCCGCAAAGAATGTATGAGCAATCGGAAGACACTCTCGCAGGCGAAAGTGATCGTTTGCCGCGTTCATGGGCTTATTCACGGGAGTGGGAGGGACGTCACAGGACAGTCCGGGGAACTCTGTCGCCTCCCGCGGCACTTCAGTCGGACTGGTCTCCGAACGCCATGACCATCGTCCCGGCGACCAGGAGCCACAGGGCCCGGCGCGTACGGCCCCTGGCGCCGAGGACCGCGGCGAGGGCGCAGACGGCGGCGCCGAGTCCGTAGGCGGCCGGCACGAGCGCCGGCTCGGAGCCGGTGAGCCGGAGCAGTGCGGCGGCCAGCCCGGCGAGGGTCAGCAGTCCCCCGGTGCCGGCGGCGGCCCAACGGGCTTTGCGGGCGTCCCCGATGTGCTCCTCCCCGTCCTCCGCGTCCTCTGCCGCCTCCGCCTCCTCGGCCTCGGTCGCCGTGACGTCGGACACCGCGGGCCCCGCCGTCGGGGCCTCGTCGGTCGCGGCCTCGGTTATCGCGGGTCCGGTGTCGGAATCGGTGCGTCCACTCATGGCGGGCGAGCGTAGCGCCTCCGGCCGGCGGGCAGACGTACGGCCCCGGAAGGCAGCCTTCCGGGGCCGTACGGCGGAGTGCGCAATCAGCCCTCGCTGACGCCCAGCTTCTCCAGGATCAGCTCCTTCACGCGGGCCGCGTCGGCCTGGCCACGGGTGGCCTTCATGACCGCGCCGACCAGGGCACCGGCCGCGGCCACCTTGCCGCCGCGGATCTTGTCCGCGATGCCCGGGTTGCCGGCGATGGCCTCCTCGACGGCGGTGGTCAGCGCACCCTCGTCGGAGACGACCTTCAGGCCGCGCTTGTCGACGACCTCGTCCGGGGTGCCCTCGCCCGCGAGGACGCCCTCGATGACCTGGCGGGCCAGCTTGTCGTTCAGGTCGCCCTTCGCGACGAGCTCGGCGACCCTGGCCACCTGCGCCGGGGTGATCGCCAGCTCGTCCAGCGCCTTGCCGGACTCGTTGGCGCTGCGCGCCAGTTCACCCATCCACCACTTGCGGGCGGAGGCCGCGTCGGCACCGGCGTCGATCGTGGCGACGATCGGGTCCAGCGCACCGGCGTTGAGGATCGCCTGCATGTCGGTGGCGGAGATGCCCCACTCGGCCAGGAGCCGGGTGCGGCGGGCCAGCGGCATCTCGGGGAGCGCCGCGCGGATCTCCTCGACCCATTCGCGCGAGGGCGCGACCGGGACCAGGTCGGGCTCCGGGAAGTACCGGTAGTCCTCGGCCTCCTCCTTCACGCGGCCCGAGGTCGTCGACCCCGTGTCCTCGTGGAAGTGGCGGGTCTCCTGGATGATCGTGCCGCCGGAGGACAGCACGGCCGCGTGCCGCATGATCTCGAAGCGGGCCGCGCGCTCCACCGAACGCAAGGAGTTGACGTTCTTCGTCTCGGAGCGTGTGCCGAACTTGTCGGCGTCCTTGGGCATCAGCGACAGGTTCACGTCGCAGCGCATCTGGCCCATCTCCATGCGGGCCTCGGACACGCCGAGGGCACGGATGAGTTCGCGCAGCTCACGGACGTACGCCTTCGCCACCTCGGGGGCGCGCTCGCCGGCGCCGACGATCGGCTTGGTGACGATCTCGATGAGCGGGATGCCCGCGCGGTTGTAGTCCAGCAGGGAGTGGGACGCGCCGTGGATACGGCCCGTGGCGCCGCCGACGTGCGTCGACTTGCCGGTGTCCTCCTCCATGTGGGCGCGCTCGATCTCCACGCGGAAGGTCTCGCCGTCCTCCAGCTGTACGTCGAGGAAGCCGTTGAAGGCGATCGGCTCGTCGTACTGGGAGGTCTGGAAGTTCTTCGGCATGTCCGGATAGAAGTAGTTCTTCCGGGCGAAGCGGCACCACTCGGCGATCTCGCAGTTGAGCGCGAGACCGATCTTGATCGCGGACTCGACGCCGGTCGCGTTGACGACCGGGAGCGCGCCGGGCAGGCCGAGGCAGACGGGGCAGGTCTGGGTGTTCGGGTCGGCGCCGAGCGCCGTCGAGCAGCCGCAGAACATCTTGGTCTTGGTGCCGAGTTCGACATGGACCTCGAGGCCCATGACGGGGTCGTACGACGCCAGCGCGTCCTCGTACGACACCAGGTCGGTCGTGGTGGTCACGGTGAAAACTTCCCTCTCAGCCCAGCAGGACGTCGTCGTCGCCCAGCCGCTTCAGCTCGCGGTAGAGGATGGCGAGGCCGGTGACGATCGCGACGGCGGAGACCGTGGCGTCGATCAGCCGCAGCGTGTCCTGCTCGGCGCGGGCCTTCTTGATCTGCTTGGCGACACCCAGCGCGCCGAACGCGGTGGTGGCCATCGACAGGTACGTACCGGACTTGGACTTCTTGAAGTCCTTGGCCTTGGACAGCTTGCTCACAGCGACGGAGCCTCCTCCAGCAGCGGGTGCCCCCACTTTTCCACGAAGGCGGCCTCTACGGCGGCGCCGACCTTGTACAGCCTGTCGTCCTGCATCGCCGGGGCGATGATCTGCAGGCCCACCGGGAGGTTGTCCTCCGGGGCGAGACCGCAGGGCAGGGACATGGCCGCGTTGCCCGCCAGGTTGGTCGGGATGGTGCACAGGTCCGCGAGGTACATCGCCATCGGGTCGTCGGCGCGCTCGCCGATCGCGAAGGCGGTGGTCGGGGTCGTCGGGGAGACGATCACGTCGACCTGCTCGAAGGCCTTCTCGAAGTCGCGCGTGATGAGCGTGCGGACCTTCTGCGCGGAGCCGTAGTAGGCGTCGTAGTAGCCGCTCGACAGGGCGTAGGTGCCGAGCATGATGCGGCGCTTCACCTCGGGGCCGAAGCCGGCCTCGCGGGTGAGGGAGGTGACCTCCTCGGCCGAGTGGCTGCCGTCGTCACCGGTCCGCAGGCCGTAGCGCAGGCCGTCGAAGCGGGCGAGGTTGGAGGAGCACTCGGACGGCGCGATCAGGTAGTACGCCGACAGGGCGAGGTCGAAGGACGGGCAGTCCAGCTCGACGATCTCGGCGCCCAGCTCCCTCAGCAGCTCGACCGACTCGTCGAAGCGCTGGATGACACCGGCCTGGTAGCCCTCGCCGCGGAACTGCTTGACCACGCCGACGCGCATGCCCTGGACGCTGCCGTTGCGGGCGGCCTCGACGACCGGCGGGACCGGGGCGTCGATGGAGGTGGAGTCCATCGGGTCGTGCCCGGCGATGACCTCGTGCAGCAGCGCCGCGTCCAGGACCGTGCGGGCGCAGGGGCCGCCCTGGTCGAGGGACGAGGAGAAGGCGACCATGCCGAAGCGGGAGACCGCGCCGTACGTCGGCTTCACGCCGACCGTGCCGGTGACGGCGGCCGGCTGGCGGATGGAGCCGCCGGTGTCGGTGCCGATGGCGAGCGGGGCCTGGAAGGAGGCGAGCGCCGCGGAGGAACCGCCGCCGGAGCCGCCGGGGATCTTGGTGAGGTCCCAGGGGTTGCCGGTCGGGCCGTAGGCGCTGTTCTCGGTCGACGAGCCCATGGCGAACTCGTCCATGTTCGTCTTGCCGAGGATGACGACGTCGGCGGCCTTCAGCCGCTTGGTGAGCGTCGCGTCGTACGGCGGGATCCAGCCCTCGAGGATCTTCGAGCCGACGGTCGTGGGCACGCCCTCGGTGGTGAAGATGTCCTTGAGCGCGAGCGGGACGCCGGCCAGCGGGCCGAGCTTCTCGCCGCGGGCCCGCTTCTCGTCCACGGCGCGGGCCTGGGCGAGGGCGCCCTCGCGGTCGACGTGCAGGAAGGCGTGCACCTTCTCGTCGACGGCCTCGATACGGGCGAGGTGGGCCTCGGTGACCTCGACGGCCGTGAGCTCGCCGGAGGCGATCTTCGCGGCGGTCTCGGCCGCGGTGAGCTTGATGATGGGACTGTCCGTCATGGTCGTCACTCCTCCCCCAGGATCTGCGGCACCTTGAAACGCTGCTGCTCCTGGGCCGGGGCGCCGGAGAGCGCCTGCTCGGGGGTGAGCGAGGGACGGACCTCGTCCGACCGCATGACGTTCGTCAGCGGGAGCGGGTGGGAGGTCGGCGGTACGTCTCGGTCGGCGACCTCGCTGACGCGGGCGACCGCGCCGATGATGTCGTCCAGCTGTCCCGCGAAGTGCTCGAGCTCTTCGGGCTTCAGCTCCAGACGCGCCAGCCGGGCGAGGTGGGCGACCTCCTCGCGCGTGATGCCAGGCATGCAGCGTTCCTCTGGGGTGAGTGTGTGTGGTTTGGGGCGGGGGGCTTGCGTCACATTTCCGCCGTCCGCCCGAAGCGCGGCAGGTGGAAATGTGACGCCAGTCCCCAATCCTATGGGGCGGGGCGCCGTACCCGTGAAACGGTTTGCCGGGCCGCCGCGCTCAGCGGTGCCGGCCGTCCCAGGCGTCACTCTTCAGGAAGTGGTTGTCGTACCGCTCCTGCACCTCCAGCAGGCTCTCCACCGTGGCCTCACCGAGCCGGATGCGCTGGAGGTGGCGGAAGTACTCGAAGCGCTCGACGCCCGGCGTGATGACGATGAGCAGGTCGGCGGTGGCGCCGGGGACGGCGGCGAAGGCGTGCGGCCGGTCCGGCGGGACGATGATCAGGTCGCCGCGCCCGGCGGTGACGACGTCGTCACCCGAGAGGACCTCGGCGGCGCCGTCGAGCAGGTAGAACATCTCGGCCGAGTGGTGGTGCACATGCGGGCGGGCCCCGTCGGCGCCCTCGGCGAGGGTCACACGGACGGTGGACAGCGCGCCGCCGCCGGCGCTGCTGTCGGCGAGCAGCCTGACGGCGACCGGGTCACCGCCGACGACCTCGGCCTCCGCGTCGCGGACCAGCACGGTCTCGTCGAACTTCGGTACGAACAGCGACATGATGCGTTTCCCCCTGTCGGACGCGGTCAGACCGCGAAGAGCAGTCCGGCACTGATCAGTACAACGGTCGCGGTGGCGAAGTGGATCCCGAAGGCGACGGCCTTCGCTCCACCGTGGCGCAGGACTGTCACCGTGTCGAGGAACGGGATGAGTGCCACGCAGACCATGAACCAGGCCTCGGCGCGGGCGCCGGCGAAGGCCAGCAGGGCGAGGCCGATCAGTCCGAGGGTGCCGTCCCTGAGGCCCTTGACGGTCAGGTAGGCGCCGGCGTCGCCGCGCGGGTCCGCCGGGACGCCGTAGCCGGCGGCCGCGGGGCCGGGCTGGAACCAGAAGCGGTAGCCGAGGAACACACAGAACAGGTCGAGCAGCACAGCCAGGGTGTACGCGGTGACGGTCATGACCCCTCCGAATTTCTAGCAACGCTAGGAACACGAGCGAAGTTAGCAGAGCGTCGACAAAAAGGCTAGCGACGCTAGAATCCAGGGCGTGACGATCCAGACGCGCCGGGAGCGCGAACGAGCGGAGCGCGAGCGGCTCATCGTGACGGCCGCCCGGGAACTGGCCGAGGCCGAAGGCTGGGACGCGGTGACCACCCGCCGGCTCGCGGCCGAGATCGAATACAGCCAGCCCGTGCTCTACAGCCACTTCAAGGGCAAGGGCGCGATCATGGCGGCGGTCGCCGTTCAGGGCTGCGCCGACCTGGCGACGGAGCTACGGGCGGCGCGGTCGGCCGTGCGGGGCACGCGGGAGGCGCTGGCGGCGGTGGCGGAGACGTACACGTCCTTCGCGCGACGCCGGCCCGCCCTCTACGACGCGATGTTCACCCACCTGGTGGATCTGCCGTTCGCGACGGAGGAGGCCCCGGCGCCGCTCAAGGAGGCGTTCGGTGAGCTGTTCGTCGTCGTGGAACCGATCACGGCCGACGGGGAGGACCCGGGCCTGCTGACGGAGACCTTCTGGGCGGGACTGCACGGGCTGGCGACGCTGACGAGGAGCGGACGGCTGCCGGAGGACGGGCACGGGCGACGGCTCGCGCTGCTGGTCGCGCACTTCGCGGGCGGTTGAGGACGGGCGGCCGCCTGTGGCGCGGTGCCCCCGTGGGGGACCCCTCCGGCCGGGCGGACCTACTCGGCGGCCGGCAGGGCCGCACGCGGCCGCTGCCACCCACGCGACCCCCGCGCCAGGAGCCACGCCGTCGTCTCCTCGGGAGGCATGGCCGCGGCGACGAGCCAGCCCTGGACCGCGTCACAGCCCAGGTCGCGCAGCCGCTCCCACGTCTCGTCGTCCTCCACGCCCTCGGCGACGACGAGCAGCCCCAGCGAATGCGCCAGGTCGACCGTGCAGCGCACGATCTCCGCGTCCTCGGTGTCCACCGCGAGCCGGGCCACGAAGGACCGGTCGATCTTCAGCTCGCTCACCGGCAGCCGCCGCAGGTGCACCAGGGACGAGTACCCGGTGCCGAAGTCGTCCAGGGACATCTTCACGCCGTGCCCGGTGAGCCCGGCCAGGGTGTCGGCGGCCCGCTGCGGGTCCTCCAGCAGGACGTGCTCGGTGATCTCCAGCTGCAGCGCCCCCGCGGGGACCCCGTGCCGCGCCAGCCGGGCGGCGACCGAACCCGCGAAGCCGGGCGTGTGCACATCGCGCGGGGAGACGTTCACGGCGACCGGGACCCGCAGGCCCTGCGCCCGCCACCGGGCGACCTGCCCGAGCGCGGTCTCGAGGACGTACTCCGTCAGATGGGGCATCAGGCCCGAGGACTCGGCGATCGCTATGAACTCGTCCGGCGGCACCTTCCCGCGCTCCGGGTGCACCCAGCGGACCAGCGCCTCGAGCCCGGCGACCTGGCCGTCGAAGCGGACCTTGGGCTGGTAGTGCAGCTGCACCTCCTGCGCGTCCAGCGCGCGGCGCAGGTCGCCCAGCAGCCCGAGCCGGTCGGGGGTGTTGGAGTCCCGCTTGGACTCGTACACCTCGACGCCCGTACGGTCCCGCTTCGCCTGGTACATCGCCACGTCCGCGCGCCGCAGCAGCCCTTCGGCGTCCAGCGCGTGGTCGGGGAAGACGGCGACGCCGGCGCTTGCCTCCAGCACGAGGGTGAGCCCGTCGAGGTCGAGCGGGGAGCCGAGCGCGGAGACGAGACCGCGGGCGATCCGGGTGGCCGACGTGGTGGAGTCGGCGACGGGCAGTAACACGGCGAACTCGTCGCCGCCGAGCCGGGCGGCCTCCGCGCCGCGCGGCAGCGCCAGCCGCAGCCGGTCGGCGATCTGCAGCAGCAGCCGGTCACCGGCGAGATGACCGAGGGTGTCGTTCACCGACCGGAACCGGTCGAGGTCGATCAGCATGAGGGCGGAGCGGGCGCCGATGCGCTCGGCGTCGTCGAGAGCGGTCCAGATCCGCTCCAGCAGCCACTGCCGGTTGGGCAGTCCGGTCAGCGGATCGCGCAGCTGCTCCTCGGCGCGGGCCCGGGCCATCCACAGGGTGGAGTCGAGCGCGATGAGCGGGATGGCGAACAGCGGGAGCAGGACCGGCTGGGCGTCCGCGACCACGCACACCAGGGGCGCGATGCCGAGCAGGGCGACGGCGACCAGGCCCTGCCGGACCAGGGCGGTGCGGGCGACGGTGGGCACCCCGCCGCCGCGCGGGGCGTGCAGGTACCACAGCAGGCCGCGGCTGACCGCGAGATAGGCGACCGCGACCAGGACGACCTCGGGTGCGGTGGCGATGCTCCAGCTGCCGGGCCGCCAGGGCTCCTCGACGCTCGGGACCCGGCCGAACGCGCCGAGCAGCAGGGCGCCGGCGGCGATGCCGAGGATGTCCACCGCGCCGTGCAGCACGCCCTGCCGCCAGCGGTGGCGCCGGGCGATGCCGACCAGGACGACGACGGTGAGGCTGACCATGCCGGCGGGCACCCAGCCGTAGAGCAGCAGCACGGCGAGCGTGAGGGCGGCGCCGGAGCCGGTGCCGCCCCACCAGCGGGCGCGGCCCAGCATGACGAGGTGGCCGACGATGACACCGGTGAGCAGGGCCAGCGCCCAGCCGACCGTGCCGCACGGGAAGAGGGCGTGGTGACCGGTGAAGGCGCGGTAGAAGCCGGCGCCGAGGACGAAGCCGGCGGCGGCCACGACGGCCGCGGGCAGTGCGGGCCAGGACAGGTGCCGTTCGGCGTCGGTGTCGGCACCGGCCAGGCCGGGGGCGGGCTCGACGGCCAGGGGTATGTGGGCGGGGACATCGGCGCCCGGTCCGGCCGGGCGGGGCGACATGCCCGTGCGTCCGCCGCCCCGTGCCGTCCACCGGGTTCCCCGCCAGGCGCCCGCGCGGCGGCGCAGGCGCAGCCGTGAGTCCGGGGCGACGCTCTCGGTCGGTTCCATTCCCGTCCCTCTCACAGCCGGCGGTGCCCACGCCACGCGGCCCGATGTCCGACAACCATCAGCAGCTCCGCGTCGAAGAAACCCTCCCCGCGCCCCTGGAGGGCACGGGGATGCCCCGACCGCAGCTGGGCACGGCAGGCGCACACCTCAACAGTAGGCCGCGGAAGGCTTTCACGGGCAGCGGTCGTCGACGGTTGCCCGAATACGCCCGGGCCACCCGTATGCATCTGATATGCGCCGATCGGGTGGCCTTCAACCGCTACTCCCCGGTCGGAAGCGCGACTTCGGCCGCGGCTTCGGGGCCCTGCTCCAAAAGGACGCCGAAACCGTCCTCGTTCAGCACCGGAACCTTCAGCTGCATCGCCTTGTCGTACTTCGATCCGGGGTTGTCGCCCACCACGACGAACGAGGTCTTCTTCGAGACGGAACCGGTCACCTTCGCACCCCGGCTCTGCAGCGCCTCCTTGGCGCCGTCGCGGGTGTGACGCTCCAGCGTCCCGGTGACGACCACCGTCAGCCCCTCCAGCGGGCGCGGCCCCTCGTCCTCGCCGGACGACTCGTCCTCCAGCGGGACTCCGGCGGCCTTCCACTTGCGGACGATCTCGCGGTGCCAGTCCTCGGCGAACCACTCCTTGAGCGCGGCGGCGATGATCGGGCCGACGCCGTCGGCGGCCGCCAGCTCCTGCTCGGTCGCCTGTTCGATCCGGTCGAGGGACCGGAACTCGCGGGCGAGGGCCTGCGCGGCCACCGGGCCGACGTGCCGGATGGAGAGACCGTTGAGGAAGCGGGCCAGCGGACGGGACTTGGCCGCCTCGATGTTCTCCAGCAGGGCGAGGGTGTTCTTCTTCGGCTCGCCCTTCTGGTTGGCGAAGACCGTGACGACCTTCTCCTCGCCCGTCCTGGGGTCGCGCTTGGGCAGCCCGCTGTCCGGGTCGAGGACGTAGGCCTTGATGGGCAGCAGCTTCTCCACCGTCAGGTCGAACAGGTCGCCCTCGTCCACCAGCGGCGGGTCGGCCGGCTCCAGCGGTCGGGTCAGCGCGGCGGCGGCCACCTGGCCGAAGTGCTCGATGTCCAGGCAGTCGCGGCCGGCGAGGTAGGAGACGCGCTCCCGCAACTGGGCCGGGCAGGTACGGGCGTTCGGGCAGCGGAGGTCGATGTCGCCCTCCTTCATGGGCCGCAGCGGGGTGCCGCACTCGGGGCACTCGCCCGGCATCACGAACTCCCGCTCGCCGCCGTCGCGCAGGTCGACGACCGGGCCCAGGATCTCCGGGATGACGTCACCGGCCTTGCGGATGACCACGGTGTCACCGATGAGCACGCCCTTGGCCTTGACGACCTCCTGATTGTGCAGGGTGGCGAACTCGACCTCGCTGCCCGCGACCGTGACCGGCTCGACCTGGGCGTACGGCGTGACACGGCCGGTGCGGCCGACACCCACCTTGATGTCGATGAGCTTGGTGTTGACCTCTTCCGGCGCGTACTTGTAGGCGATCGCCCAGCGGGGTGCCCGCGCGGTGGAGCCGAGGCGGCCCTGGAGGCGGATCTCGTCCAGCTTGACGACCACTCCGTCGATCTCGTGCTTCACGGAGTGGCGGTGCTCGCCGTAGTGCGCGATGAACTCCCGTACGCCGTCGAGGTCGTCGACCACGCGGTTGTGCCGGGAGGTGGGCAGGCCCCAGGTCTTCAGCAGGTCGTAGGCCTGGGAGAGGCGGGTCATGCCCGTGAAGCCCTCCAGGGCGCCGATGCCGTGGACGACCATGTGCAGCGGGCGGGTGGCGGTGACGCGCGGGTCCTTCTGGCGCAGCGAACCGGCCGCCGCGTTACGCGGGTTGGCGAACGGCTTGTCGCCGGCCGCGACCAGGCGCTCGTTGAGCTCGAGGAACTTCTCCATCGGGAAGTAGACCTCGCCGCGGATCTCCACCAGGTCCGGGACGTCGTCGCCGTGCAGCCGGTCCGGGATGTCCGTGATCGTACGGACGTTGGGCGAGATGTCCTCGCCGGTGCGGCCGTCGCCGCGGGTGGCCGCGCGCGTGAGGCGGCCGTTCTCGTACGTCAGGTTGACCGCGAGGCCGTCGACCTTCAGCTCGCACAGGAAGTGGTACTCCTGCTCGCCCAGCTCCTTGGCGATGCGGTCGGCCCAGGCGGCCAGCTCGTCGTCGTTGAAGGTGTTGTCGAGCGAGAGCATCCGCTGGCGGTGCTCCACCGCGGTGAAGTCCGTCTCGTACGACCCCGCGACCTTCTGGGTCGGCGAGTCCGGGGTGCGCAGCTCCGGGTACTCCTCCTCCAGGGCCTCCAGAGTCTTCAGGAGCGTGTCGAACTCCGCGTCGCTGATGACGGGAGCGTCCTTCACGTAGTACCGGAAGCGGTGCTCCTCGATCTGCTCAGCGAGCTGCGCGTGCTTCTCACGTGCCTCGGCGGGCACTGCCGTCTCCGCCTGCTGCTTGTCGCCGGCCACCGTGTTGTCCTCCCGTTACTCTGGGTTGTCCGCGAGGGATCTCGCCGCCCGGACGCAGTGGGCGAGCACCTGGCGTGCGTAGGCGGGGGAAGCGCCCGCCAGACCGCACGCCGGGGTGACCGTGACCGCCTCGGCGAGCAGCCCCGGACGCAGGCCCAGCCTGCGCCACAGCGTCCTGACACCCATGACGCTACCGGCAGGGTCTGACAATGGGCCGTCCGTGCCCGGCACGACACCGGCGAACAGCCCGGTGCCGGCCTCGACGGCCTCGCCGATCGCGTCGTCGTCACGTTCGGTGAGGAGCGCGAGGTCGAAGGAGACGGCGGCCGCGCCGGTCCGCCGCAGCAGGGCGAACGGCACGTCCGGGGCGCAGGAGTGGACCACGACGGGGCCGTCGCCGTGTACGCCGACGACGTCCCGGAGCGTGGCCTCGGCGATCTGCCGGTCCACGGCCCGGTGGGTGCGGTAGCCGCTGGCGCTGCGGACCTGGCCGCGCAGGACGGCGGTGAGGGAGGGCTCGTCGAGCTGGAGCACGATCCGGGCGCCGGGAACGCGGCGGCGGACCTCGGCGAGGTGCAGCCGCAGGCCCTCGGCGAGGGAGGCGGCGAGGTCGCGGCAGGCGCCGGGGTCGGAGAGGGCGGCCTCGCCGTTCCTCAGCTCCAGGGCGGCGGCCAGGGTCCAGGGGCCGACCGCCTGCACCTTCAGATCGCCCGCGTAGTCCTGCGTGAACTCCTCCAGGGCGTCCAGGTCCTCGCCCAGCCAGGACCGGGCCCGCTTGGTGTCCCGGCCCGGCCGGTCCCCGATCCGCCAGCCGCTGGGCTCCACGCGCGCGTAGAGCTCGACGAGCATCCCGGCGGTCCGTCCGATCATGTCGGCACCGGGTCCGCGGGCGGGCAGCTCCGGCAGGAACGGAAAGTCCTCGAAGCTGCCGGTGACCGTCTTGGCGGCTTCCCGGGCATCGGTTCCCGGCATGGACCCGACCCCGGTGGCGGCGCCGAAGCGCGTGTTGTCGTTCACGGGTGAAGCCTACGTAGGTGCGGCCGGCCGGTGCCGCGGCGGTCAGCGCCCCGGCCGCACCGTCAGGTCGTTGATCTCCGCGTCCCGCGGGAGGTCCAGGGCCGTCAGGATCGTCGTCGCGACCGACTCGGGGTCGATCCACCGCCCGGCGTCGTACTCCTTGCCCTCCTGCTGGTGGACCTTGGCCTGCATGGGGCTCGCCGTGCGGCCGGGGTAGACCGAGGTGACCCGGACGCCCGCCGCGTGCTCCTCGTGGCGCAGGGAGTCGGCGAGGGCCTTCAGGCCGTGCTTGGAGGCGGCGTAGGCGGACCACCCGGCGTGGGCGGCGAGACCGGCGCCGGAGTTGACGAAGATCACATGGCCGCGGGCGGCCCGCAGCTGGGGCAGGAAGTGCCGGGTGAGTTCGGCGGGGGCGATCAGGTTGACGTTCAGCTGGTGGTGCCAGGACTTGGGGGTCAGCTCGCCGACCTGGCCCAGGTCCACGACCCCGGCGATGTGGAGGAGGGAGTCCACGCGGTCCGGGAGGCTCTGGTGGGAGAAGGCCCAGGAGAGCCGGTCCGGGTCCGCCAGGTCGCCCACCAGGGTGCGGGCGCTGGGGAACCCGGCCGCCAGTTCCTTCGCGCGGCCCGCGTCGCGCGCGTGCAGCACGAGTTCGTCCCCGCGCGCGTGCAGACGGCGGGCGACGGCCGCGCCGATGCCGGAACCGGCCCCGGTGATCACATGAGTAGCCATGCCCGCCATGCTCGCATCAGCGGGCGGGGAGCGACTCCTCGAGGTAGGCCAGCGCGGCCGCCGGCTCCGTGGCGAAGAACATCAGCTCGGACAGCGGGCGCGGCAGGAAGCCCTCCTCGTCCATGCGGCGGAACTGCTGCTGGAGGCCGTCGTAGAAGCCCGCGGTGTTCAGCAGGACGACCGGCTTCTCGGTGCGGCCGTGCTTCTTCAGCTCCAGGATCTCGGTGGCCTCGTCGAGCGTGCCGGTGCCGCCCACCATGATCACCACGGCGTCGGCCTTCGCCAGCAGCAGCCGCTTGCGCTCGGCGAGGTCCGCGGCGACGACCATCTCGTCGGCGCCGGGCCGCGCCTTGTTCGCCAGGAACTCCACCGAGACGCCCAGCAGCCGGCCGCCCGCCTCCTGCACACCGTCGGCGACGACCTTCATCAGACCGGAGTCGGAGCCGCCCCAGACGAGGGTGTGACCGGCCTTGCCGATCAGTTCCGCGAACTCGCGCGCGGGGCGGGTGTAACGGTCGTCGAGGTCGGCGGCGGACAGGAAGACGCAGATGTTCATGGCCTCTACCGTACGGGTCCCGGCGTGGGCGGGAAGAAGCACGGGCCCGCGGGTGCTGTTCCGGTATGACCCGAGGACACACGATCACCATCGAACAGGGCGAGCGGCACGTGCGCGTGGTGCACGGCGACCAGGTGCTCGCGGAGACCGACCGGCCGCTGGTGCTGCGCGAGACGGGCTGTCCGCCGCGGTACTACATCCCCGCCGAGGACGTGCGCGTCGACCTGCTGACGCCGTCCGACACGCACACGGAGTGCCCCTTCAAGGGCACGGCGTCCTACTGGTCGCTGCCGGACGCGCCCGATCTGGTCTGGGCGTACCCGGATCCGAAGCCGGACGTCGCCGGGATCAAGGATCACTTCTGCTTCTACGAAACCGACGTGTCGTGACCGATGAGTCCCTGCCGGTGCGGCAGTCTGCACGGGCATGGACAAGAAGACGACTTCCCGCGACGGTACCTCCCTCGCGTACGGAGTGACCGGCCAGGGGCCCACGGTGATCCTCGTGAGCGGCGCGATGTCCACCGGGGGCACCCTGGCACCTCTGGCCCAGCGGCTCGCGGACCAGTGCACGGCCGTCGTCTACGACCGGCGGGGGCGCGGGGAGAGCGGTGACACGAAGCCTTACGCGGTCGAGCGTGAGGTCGAGGACCTGGCCGCGCTGATCGACGCCGTGGGCGGCGATGCGGCGCTGTTCGGGGTCTCCTCGGGCGGCGCGCTGGTGCTCGAGGCGGTGGCGAGCGGGGTGTCGGCCGGCCGGGCCTCCGTCTACGAGGTGCCGTACGCGGACTTCCTGCGGGGCGGCGCCGAGCGGGAGGCCACCTACAAGGAGCAGCTGAACAAGGCGCTCTCCGAGGGCCGCCGCGGGGACGCGGTGGAGTTGTTCCTGCGGCTGACGGGCCTCGGCGAGGAGGTGATCCGGGGCGCCCGCCAGTCGCCGATGTGGGCCGGCATGGAGGCCGTGGCGCCGAGTCTCGCGTACGACGACGCGGTGATGGGCGACGGCCTGCTGCCCCGGGACCGGCTCGCCGGCATCTCCGTGCCCGTGCTGGTGGTCGCGGGCGGGGCGAGTCCCGACTGGATGCGCGAGGCGAACCGGGAGATCTCCAGGGCGGTGCCCGAGGCCGCCTACCGGGTGCTGGAGGGGCAGACCCACATGGTGGAGCCGGACGTGCTGGGACCGGTGCTGGCCGCGTTCCTGACGGAGGCGTGACGGGACCGGCTTCCCGGCGCGGGGTGCCGGCGGGCTCCCGGAAGGGTGCCGGCTACACCGTCGCCGCCGTCGCGCGCTTGGTCGTCGCGATCGTCGCCGAGCCGACCACGCGCGTGCCGTCGTACAGGACGATCGCCTGGCCGGGGGCGACCCCGCGGACCGGCTCGGTGAAGGTGACGCGCAGTCCGCCGTCGGCCGGCACCGCGGTGACCTCGGTCTCGCCGCCGTGGGCGCGCAGCTGGGCGGTGTAGGTGCCGGGGCCGGTGGGGGCGGTGCCGCACCAGCGGGGCTTGATCGCGGTCAGGGCGGTGACGTCCAGGGCGGCGGCGGGGCCGACGGTGACGGTGTTGTCGACCGGGGAGATGTCGAGGACGTAGCGCGGCTTGCCGTCGGGGGCCGGGGTGCCGATGCGCAGGCCCTTGCGCTGGCCGATGGTGAAGCCGTACGCGCCCTCGTGCGTGCCCAGCTTGGCGCCGGACTCGTCGACGATGTCGCCCTCCGCCCTGCCGAGCCGCTGGGCGAGGAAGCCCTGGGTGTCGCCGTCGGCGATGAAGCAGATGTCGTGCGAGTCGGGCTTCTTGGCGACCGCGAGGCCCCGCCGCTCGGCCTCCGCGCGGATCTCCTCCTTGGTGGTGACCGTGTCGCCGAGCGGGAACATCGCGTGGGCGAGCTGCTTCTCGTCCAGCACACCGAGCACGTAGGACTGATCCTTGGCCATGTCGGAGGCGCGGTGCAGCTCGCGGGAGCCGTCCTCGCGGACGATCACCTGGGCGTAGTGACCGGTGCAGACCGCGTCGAAGCCGAGGGCCAGCGCCTTGTCCAGCAGCGCGGCGAACTTGATCTTCTCGTTGCAGCGCAGGCACGGGTTCGGGGTGCGGCCGGCCTCGTACTCGGCGACGAAGTCCTCGACGACGTCCTCACGGAAGCGGTCGGCGAGGTCCCAGACGTAGAACGGGATGCCGATGACGTCGGCCGCGCGGCGGGCGTCACGGGAGTCCTCGATGGTGCAACAGCCACGGGCGCCGGTCCGGAAGGACTGCGGGTTCGCGGAGAGCGCGAGGTGGACGCCGGTGACGTCGTGGCCCGCTTCCGCGGCGCGCGCGGCGGCGACGGCGGAGTCGACTCCACCGGACATGGCGGCGAGGACACGGAGGGGGCGCTGCGGGGTCTCAGTCATAGCCCTTCCAGGGTACGGGGCCGCGGGAACCGGCTCCGCCGGATATCCGTTGGAGACCACATGGGGGCGACTCGGGAGCGCGCGGGAGCCGCGCGGGGCGACGGGGACCGGCGGCTGGGGCGGCGGGCGCTGCTGGTGGGCGGGGCGGCGGCGGCCGTGGGCACCGCCGTGCTGGCCCGGGAGGAGCTGGCGCACCTGTGGTGGCGGCTGCCGGGCGTGGACAGGCCCCGGGTGGCGGGCGCGGTGGACTTCAGGGGCGCGCGCTGGGTGGCGGCCTCCCCGGCCAACTACCGCCGGGCGGACCGGCCGGACGACTATCCGGTCGACCGGGTCGTCGTCCATGTCACGCAGGGCGGCTACGCGAGCGCGGTGAAGGTGTTCCAGGACCCGGCGCACGGGGCGGCGGCGCACTACATCGTGCGCAAGGACGGCCGGGTCACCCAGCTGGTCCGGGAGCTGGACGTGGCCTTCCACGCGGGCAACCGCGCGTACAACGAGCGGAGCGTCGGCATCGAGCACGAGGGTTTCGTGGCGGACGCCTCCTCCTTCACGGACGCGATGTACGCGGCCTCGGCGCGGCTGACGGCGGCGATATGCGGGCGGTACGGCATCCCCGTGGACCGCGAGCACATCGTGGGGCACGTGGAGGTGCCAGGCACGGATCACACGGATCCGGGGCCGCACTGGGACTGGGAGAGATACCTGAAAAAAATCAAGGCGTAACCCCTTTATTGTCCGGTTGGGACGGTTTTATCCTGAAGGCCAGACCTACGAGACGAGTGAGGGAGTCCAAGCGGAGTAGCCGACTTCAGCGAGAGGGAAAGATCTCCCAAGAGAGGTACACGATCTCCGCTGGTGCCGACGTCGACGCTCGGGCTGAGAGGCCGGAAGGTCGCAAGGACTGGACCGGAAGGCGACCCCCATTACCTGATCCGGACAATACCGGCGAAGGGAACCCGCCTCGTAGGTCGCTTTCGTGTGCCAGGTCGCTTTCGCGTGCAGGTCGCTTTTGTGTGCGGCCGGGGCCTCAGCTGAGTCCCGCCGCGCGGGCCCGTTCCACCGCCGGGCCGATGGCCTTGGCGACCGCCTCGACGTCCGCCTCCGTGGAGGTGTGACCGAGGGAGAACCGCAGGGTGCCGCGGGCCAGGTCCGGATCGGCGCCGGCGGCGAGCAGCACATGGCTGGGCTGGGCGACGCCCGCGGTGCAGGCCGAGCCGGTGGAGCACTCGATGCCCTGGGCGTCCAGCAGCAGGAGCAGCGAGTCGCCCTCGCAGCCGGGGAAGGTGAAGTGGGCGTTGGCCGGGAGACGGCCCCCGGGCGCCGGGTCGCCGCCGAGGATCGCGTCCGGTACGGCGCCGCGCACGGCGTCGACCAGCCGGTCGCGCAGGGCGCCGATCTCACGGGCGAACCACTCGCGCTGCTCGGCGGCGAGGCGGCCGGCCACCGCGAAGGAGGCGATGGCCGGGACGTCCAGGGTGCCGGAGCGGACGTGGCGTTCCTGGCCGCCGCCGTGCAGCACGGGTACGGGGCTGTACTCGCGGCCGAGGAGGAGCGCACCGATGCCGTAGGGACCGCCGACCTTGTGCCCGGAGACGGTCATCGCGGCGAGGCCGGAGGCGGCGAAGTCAACCGGGACCTGCCCGAAGGCCTGGACCGCGTCGGCGTGCAGCGGGATGCCGAACTCTGCGGTGACGTCGGCGAGTTCACGGACCGGCATGACGGTGCCGATCTCGTTGTTGGCCCACATCACGGTGGCCAGGGCGACGTCGCCGGGGTTGCGGGTGACGGCCTCGCGCAGGACCTCGGGGTGGACCCGCCCGTGGGAGTCGACGGGCAGGTACTCGACCGTGGCGCCCTCGTGCTCGCCAAGCCAGTGCACGGCGTCGAGGACGGCGTGGTGCTCGACGGGGCTGGCCAGGATGCGGGTACGGGCCGGGTCGGCGTCGCGGCGGGACCAGTACAGGCCCTTGACGGCGAGGTTGTCGGCCTCGGTGCCGCCCGAGGTGAAGACGACCTCGCTGGGGCGGGCGCCCAGCGCTTCCGCGAGGGTCTCGCGGGACTCCTCGACCGTGCGGCGGGCCTGGCGGCCGGACGCGTGCAGGGAGGAGGCGTTGCCCGTGATGCTCAACTGGGCGGCGAGCGCCTCTGCCGCCTCCGGGAGCATGGGGGTGGTCGCGGCGTGGTCGAGGTAAGCCATGGTGTGCCCGATTCTACGGGCCCGTTGCGGCCGGCTTCGGCCCGCCCACGGCGGCCGGGCACGGTTCCCCGTCGTCCTCGGGGACCTGTGCGGCCTCGCTCCGTCTCACAGGCTCCAGGACAGGGTGTGGGACACCTCCATCGCCACCGCCAGGATCGCCAGGTCGGCGATGCCCAGGGCGAGACCCAGGTACGCACGGCCCCGGCGGGCCGTGCCGCGCCAGAGGGACACCCCGGCCAGGGCGATGGCGATCGGGCCGAGGAAGAGGTTGAGGACGAGCAGGCCGAGGAGGCCGAGGATGAAGGACGCCACGGCCATGCCGTCGGCGTCGCGACCGGGGGAACGGGTGTCGGTGCGGGGTGTGGCCGGTGCGGTGAGTTGCATGGTGCTCAGCTCCTGAAGGTGCGTGCGGACGGTCAGTTGGCCGGGGTGCGGCGCCGGCGGCCGTAGCGCTCGCGGATCGCGAAGACGCCGAGCCAGACGGCGATGACGGCGGCCAGGGCGACGGTGACCGTCAGCGGTGCGTGGGCGACGGTGCCCAGCACGACGCCGAGCAGCATGAGTGCGGCGACCAGGAACAGCATGGGATGGGATCCCCCCTCCGGGATGCCTCGTGTGAAGGCCCTGTCGGGCCTCGTGTGAAGACTGAGTGAACAGTTGTAGTAACAGTTGTTCACTGACTTCTACTCTAGCGCGTCCCGCGGCTTTTCAATTCCAGAGAACAGTTGTTAACTGGATGACATGAGTCACACGCTCGGCATCCGGCAGGCCCAGAAGCAGAAGACCCGGCAGGCGTTCCTCGACGCGGCGCTCGCGCTGCTGGAGGAGCAGAGCCTGAGCAGCCTGGGCCTGCGCGAGGTCACCCGGGCCGTCGGGGTCGCCCCCACCGCCTTCTACCGGCACTTCCGCTCGACCGCCGATCTCGGTGTGGCGCTGGTCGACGAGGCGCTGGGCAGCCTGCACCCGATGGTGCGGACGACGGTGTCCACAGCGGGCGACAGCGGGGAACGCATCGCCCGGGCCATCGAGCTGATCGCCGGCCACGTGGACACCTATCCCGCGCACGTCCGGTTCATCGCCCGCGAGCGGCACGGCGGGGTGCAGCCGGTGCGCGAGGCCATCCGGTCCCAACTCGTGCGGTTCGCCGAGGAGGTGAAGGACGAGCTGGCCAAGGACCCGGAGGCGGAGGGGTGGGACGACGACGACCTGCTGATGCTCGCGCACCTCTACGTCGACCAGATGCTGATCACCGCCTCACTGTTCCTGGAGGCGCTGGAGGCCCCCGCGCAGGAGCGGGACCGGGTCACCCAGCTCGCCACCCGCCAGCTGCGGCTCATCAGCATCGGCCGCAGCCACTGGCGCGACTGAGGACCCCGGGCCCCGCAGTCGTACGCCCCCGCCTCTCACCCCTGCCGAGCCTGCCCCTCCCCCGGCCCCCCGCAGCCGCCCCCCTGCCCGCCACCGGGACCACCCTGTCCGCCGGGCGCGCCGCTGGGCATGCCCGAAGGCGCACCCGACGCCATGCCCGACGGCCGGCCCGAGGCCATGCCCGACGGCACACCCGTGGGTGCCCCTGTGGGCAGCGGGGACACCGCCAGCAGGGCGACGGCGGGCAGCAGGCGGGCACGCTTCATGGGAGTCAGCTCCGGGAACGATGAGGAAGTCCTGAGGAGCCGCACTCAACCAACCGCGCCTGGGCGGTGCTTGGGCTCACCCTGTCCGTGAGCTGTCGATCCGTACAGGGCCGTGACGGAACGGGCCGCCGCGAGCAGTTCCGCGCGGGCCTCCGGCGGATGCAGGACCTCCACCTGGTCGGAGAAGGCGAGGAGCTGGCGCACCGCGGGCAGCACCGGGTACGTCAGCCGGGCGGTGACCCAGTCACCCGCGTCCTCGGGCGGGGCGGGCAGCTGCGGGGCGAACATCCGCTGGAACATGTCGAGCCGGTCGCGTCGCACCCGTACCGTCACCTCGATCCCCTCCTCGCGCTCCTCCACCCGGCGGCGCAGCACCTCCCAGACGCCGGCGAGTTCCACGCCCGGCCTGCGCCGTACGGGATCGTCCAGCAGCCGGGCCGAGCGCACCCGGTCGGCGCGGAACAGCCGCGGGGCGCCGCGCCGGTCGGCGACCAGGTACCAGACCCCCGCCTTGGCGACGAGGCCGTACGGATCGACGGTGTACGTGCGCGGCTCCCGCTCTCCGCTGTGCCGGTAGCGCAGCCTGAGGCGCCGGTCGGAGAAGACCGCCTCCTGCAGCGCCTCCAGGTCGACGGCCTGCTGCGGGCCGCTCTTCCAGCGGGTGGCGTCCACCAGGATCCGGCGGCTGGTCACCTCGGCGGCGGGCCGGTGCGGCGCCGGCAGCGCGGCCATCACCTTGCGCAGGGCCGAGCCGAGGGCCGTGTCGAGACCGAGCGCGGCATGGGCGCCCTGCGCGGCCAGGATGAACAGGGCGCGGGACTCGTCCGCGGTGAGACCGGTGACGTCGGTGCGGAAACCGGCGAGGAGTTCGATGCCGCCGTGCCGCCCCCGCTCGGCGTAGACCGGGACACCGGACGCCGACAGCGCCTCGATGTCCCGGTAGATGGTGCGGACCGACACCTCCAGCCGGTCGGCGAGTTCGTGCGCGGGGACGCGGCCCCGGGTCTGCAGGAGCAGCAGGATCGACAGCAGCCGGTCGGACTTCACGCGCCCAAGAATCCCGTCGCCACGAGAGCCAGCGCAAATGCTGACGGGAACTGTCAGGTTATCCGGCCACTCTCGTCCCATCGGCGCACGGACCCGGCGCGCGGACCCGGCACACCCGACGCACCGGTCCGAGGCACCCGTCCGAGGCACCCGTCCGAGGCACCCGTCCGACGCACGACCGTCGTACCGACCGACCGAGAGGCACGCCATGAGCAGCACCGCTTTCACCGACCCCCGCCCCGTGTACACCCGCGCCACCGAGCAGGCGGCGGCCCTGATCAAGACGGTGCGCCCGGAGCACCTCGGCGGCCCGACACCGTGTGCCGAGTACGACGTACGGACCCTGCTGAGCCACATCGTCGGCGGCACCCTGCGCAACGCGGTCATCGGGGAGGGCGGCGACGGGCTCGCCGTGCACCCGTTCGCCGAGGGCGTCGGGGACGACGGCTGGGCCGCGGCCTACGACGAGGTGCGCGTCCGGGTCCTCAGGGCCTGGGAGAGCGACGAGCGGATGACCACCCTGGTACGGGTTCCGTGGGGGGAGGTCACGGGCCACGCGGCGCTCTCCGGCTATGTGATGGAGATCGTCACCCACACCTGGGACCTCGCCGAGGCCCTCGGCCGGGCGGGCGAACTCGACCCGGAACTCGCCGAGTTCGCGCTCGCCACCGCCCGCCGGGTGCTGCCCGGCGGCCGTCCGGGCGACCACCACTTCGCGGCCTGCCGTGCGGCCGGCGACGGAGCCGGCGTGTACGAGCGGTTGGCGGCCTGGCTGGGGCGCGCCCCGTTCAGCCGAGCCTGACGCGGGCCAGCTGGCGGGACTGGGCGACCAGGCGGTCGTCGCAGTCCCAGACCTCGGCGTCCTCCTCCAGGAAGCCGCCGGCCAGGTTGCGGGTGGTGATCGACACCCGCAGCGGGCCGGGGGCCGGGCGGTGCCGGACGTGGACGGTGAGCTCCACCGTGGGGACCCAGCCCTTCAGGCCGATCTCGAAGGCCGTGGGCGGGAGGGCGTCCACCGCGAGGAGGAGGGAGAGCGGGTCGGCGTCGCGCCCGTCGGCGAGGCCGAACCAGGCCCGCATCTCGCCCTTGCCCGAGGGCGCGCCGAGGGCCCAGCCCAGGGTCGCCGGGTCCAGCTTGATCATCAGGCGGTCGGCGATCTGCGAGCCGCTGTCCAGCGGGGCGGGGCCGTCCTCGGGGCCGAAGCACTGCTCGAGCGGCGGGATCGCGGGCGGCGTCGCCGTCGTACGGACGTCGTCGGGGAGGGCGGAGAGATCCCCGTAGGAGGCGAGGACGCGGATGCGCTCGACCTCGTTGCCCTCGTCGTCGTACTGGAGGAGCGAGGCCTGACCGGTGGACAGGGTGCGGCCGGTGCGGACCGTCTGCGTGCGGATGACCGCCGGGCCGGGCCGGGAGGCGGTCAGGTAGTGCGCGGTGAGGGTGAAGGGGTCCGGGTGCGGGAGCGTGTCCGCGAGGGCCCGGCCGAGCACGGCCAGCAGGTAGCCGCCGTTGACGGCGTTGAAGATGGTCCAGCCGGCCGACAGGTCGACGGTGTGGACGCCGGGCTCGCGCCGGCTGACCGCGGTGTCGCGGTCGAACTCGCTGTCGCCGATCACCGCCGCGGCGGCGGGTGCGGAAGCTGCTTCTGGCATGGATGAACGGTACAACAGGTAACTACTAAGCGGTAGCTTTGTCTGCGCGCGGTAATGGACTGGCCCCGCCGGGTGAGGTTCCGGCAATTTCTCGGTAAGTGTCCGGACACGTCCACAACCCCGGGGCTCCGATTCCCCTCTATGGGGACATGAGCCTCACCGGGACTCCGTTCCTCTACGCCACCGCCGTGCTGGCCGTGGTCGCACTGATACTGCCGCTCGTCCTGTGGTCGCGCGTGCGCGGGCCCAAGCCCCTGCGCGCCGCGGCCCGGCTGCTGATGCTGCTGTTCGCCCAGGGTACCGCCGTCACGCTGATCTTCGTCCTGGTCAACAACCAGAACAACCTGTACGACAACTGGGCCGACCTGCTCGGCACCGGCAACCACGTCCAGCAGGCGCAGGACCTCGGCCGGGACGGCACCGGTGGCATAGCGGTGAAACGGTTGCCCAAGGTCAAGCAGACCTTCACGGCGGCCTCCGGGCCGGCCATGGGGTCGGCCGGCGGCGTGCGCGTCACCCAGCTCAAGGGCCGGGTCTCCGGCGTGAACGCCGAGGTCTACGTCTGGCTGCCGCCGCAGTACGACGACCCGGCCTACCGCAACAAGAAGTTCCCGGTGGTGGAGCTGTTGCCGGGCTACCCCGGTTCGGCGAAGGCCTGGTACGGGTCGCTGAAGGTGCACGAGCAGCTGCTGCCGCTGATGCGGAGCGGGCAGGTGGCGCCCTTCATCCTGGTCGCGCCGCGCACCAACCTGCTGGCCGGTGTGGACACCGGCTGCGCCAACATCCCCGGCCAGGTCAACGCCGACACCTGGCTGAGCATCGACGTGCCGAAGATGGTCATGGACAACTTCCGCGCCGAGCCCGCCCCGCGGGGCTGGGCCGTCGCCGGCTACTCCGCGGGCGCGCACTGCGCGGTCAAGCTGGCCGTGGCGCACCCGGACCGCTACCGGGCCGCGGTGAGCCTGTCCGGCTACAACGACCCGATCGGCGAGCGCAACTCGCTCGCCGCGCAGAACCCCGCCCTGCGCGCCGAGAACAACCCGTACCTGATCCTCAAGAAGTCGGCCGTCCCGCCGCGCATCGCGCTGTACATCTCCGGCGAGTCCGGCGACGGCTACCAGGCGGGTGTGGCGATGGAGTCCATCGCCAAGGCACCGACGACCGTGCACGTGGTGTTCCTGCCGCGCAGCGCGGGCGGCCACAACATGGCGCTGTGGCGCCCCCAGGTGGACACGGTGTTCCGCTGGCTGACCCTGCAGATGGGCCAGAACCACGCCCGGGGCCACGACGGCTCTCTCACCGGCGGCACGGCTTCTCTCACCGGGAGCGCCGCCGGAGCCACCGGGACTACTCCTCGGTCACCGTCGACCGGCGGTTCCACGCGCGCGGAGCTCGCCAGTGGAACCGCATCGCGAGCAGGCGCAGCACAAAAGCGGTGACGACCGCGAGCCCACTGGTGAGGGGGGTCAGCGCGTCGTAGTGGATGCACAGCACCACCATCGTGGCGCCGACGATCGCCGGGACCGCGTACAGGTCGCGGTCCCAGCGCAGCAGCGAGGGGACCTCGTTGGCGAGCACGTCGCGCAGCACACCGCCGCCGACGGCGGTGGCGAGCCCGAGCGTCGCCGACGCGGTCAGGTTGAGGCCGTAGCTGTACGCCTTCGTCGTGCCGCTGACGCAGAACAGGCCGAGGCCGGCCGCGTCGAAGACCAGCACGCCCGTCTGGATGCGCTCCACGTGGGGGTGCAGGAAGAACACGACGAGCGCGGCGAGCAGCGGGGTGAGGAAGTAGCCGAGGTCGGTGAAGGCGGCCGGCGGTACGGCCCCGATGACCAGGTCACGGAACAGTCCCCCGCCCAGCGCGGTGACCTCGGCGAGGACGGCGATGCCGAAGACGTCGAAGTTCTTCCGGACGGCCAGCAGCGCGCCGGAGATGGCGAACACGAAGATGCCGACGACATCGAGCGTGTGCTGGACGGAGGGACTGAAGAGTTGCTGGAGCTGCACCCCTACATTCTCACCCGCCGAGAGGCGTGAACCTTACAAAGCCAGGCTCACAGGGCGGGCTTCCCTGTGGTGAAGAGCCAGGTGTCGAAGAGGTCGTCCAGCTGCCGCCCGCTGACGCGCTCGGCGAGGCGGATGAAGTCCGCGGTGTCCGCGTTGCCGTACCGGTGGAGCTTCGTCCAGGCCGGCAGCAGCCTGAAGAACGCCTTGTCGCCGATGCGCTCCCGGAGCATCTGGAGCGTCATCGCGCCCCGGTCGTACACGGCGGAGGAGAACATCGTGTCCCGCTGGGGGTCGGCCACCCGCACCTGCCAGAAGGAGGAGGCGGCGGGGCGGGCGCCGTAATCGGCGAGGAAGGAGTCGTGGGCCGAGCGGGTGCCCTGGTGCTCCGCCCACAGCCACTGGGCGTAGGTGGCGAAGCCCTCGTTGAGCCAGATGTCCTTCCACCGCGCGACGCTCACCGAGTCGCCGAACCACTGGTGGGCCAGCTCGTGCACGATGGTCGTCTCGCTGCGCACGGCCGAGTACGCCGGCTTGCTCTGCACCTCCAGCGAGAACCCGGCCTCGGGCATGTCGTCCACGATCGCGCCGGTCTCCTCGAACGGGTACGGCCCGAAGACCTTCGACCAGTAGTCGGTCGCCGCGGCGGTGACGGCGTACACGTCGACCTTGTTGCTGTCCTTCAGCACGGGGTCGACGGCGACGTAGATCGGGGTGCCGCCGGGCGTGCGGCCTGTGCGCACGTCGAACCTGCCGATGGTGGCGGTGGCGAGGTAGGTCGCCATCGGCCTCGACTCCCGCCAGTGGGTGTACGTCGAGCCGTGCCTGTCGTACGTCGAGATCAGCCGGCCGTTGGAGACCCCGGTCAGGCCCTCGGGCGCCTTGATCCGGATGTCGTAGGTGGCCTTGTCGGACGGGTGGTCGCTGGACGGGAACCAGGTGGAGGCGGCGTTGGGCTCGCAGGCGACGAAGACGCCGTCGGCGGTCTTCATCCAGCCGTACTTGGAGCCGAACACGATGGGACCGCCGAGGGGCTCGGGGACGCCGCCGTAGGTGACGGAGACGGTGAAGGTCCGGCCGCGCGGCAGGCTGCTGCGCGGGGTGACGGTGACCTCGTCGCCGTCGCGGCTGAACTCGGCGTGTCCGCCGTTCACTTCGACCTTCGTGATCTGCAGCTGCTGGAGGTCGAGGTCGAAGGAGGACAGGGCTTGCGTGGCACGGGCGGTGAGGGTCGTACGGCCGTCCAGGCGGCCGGTGTCCGGGGCGTAGGCGACGTCGAGGTCGTAGTGCAGGGCGTCGAAGCCGCCGTTGCCGAGCTCCGGGAAGTAGGGGTCACCGATGCCGGGGGCGCCCGGGGTGGGGGCGGAGGCGGCGCCGATGACGAGGAAGGAGGCCGCCGCGGTCGCGACAGCCCCCAGACGTGCCGAACGGGAGAGTGCCATGGTCGTCCCTTTCGAGCGTGTACCGATCAGTGGTCGGACACGGACGACTGTGCGCTCTCCCGTTCAGGCATGTACATGACTTTGCCCAGTTGTCATGCGCTACTTGTCGGTTGACTCCTGCGCGCCGGACTTGGACCCGGACTCGGACGCCTCGGAGGCCTCGGAAGCCTCAGCGGCCTCGGCGGGCTCAGCGGCCTCGGACTCGGCCGCTTCGGACGACTCGGCCGCTTCGGCCGCTTCGGACGACTCGGCGGAGGCTTCCGCGGCGGACTCCTCGGCAGCCTCCTCGGAAGACGCCTCGGCAGTCACCTCGGAGGTCTCCTCGGCGGTCACCTCGGAGGACTCCTCCGCAGCCTCCGCAGCCTCCTCGGCGAGTTCCGCCGCCACCGCCGCCGACGTCTCCGCCGACTCCGCGAGGACCTCGTCGGCGACCAGCTCGGCCGCCTCCTTCGCCGCGGTCAGCAGCACGGTGTCCTGCGGGGCCTGGTCCTCGAAGTTCTCCGGGTGGTGGCAGGCCACCCGCTGACCGGGCCTCAGCTCCACCAGCACCGGCTCGGTGGTGCGGCAGATCTCCGTCGCCTTCCAGCACCGGGTGTGGAAGCGGCAGCCCGACGGCGGCGAGATCGGCGAGGGCACGTCGCCCTTGAGCAGGATGCGCTCGCTCTTCGCGTTCTTCCGCCGCGGGTCCGGGATCGGCACCGCCGACATCAGCGCCTTGGTGTACGGGTGCATCGGCGACTTGTACAGCAGGTCCCGGTCGGCGAGTTCGACGATCTTCCCCAGGTACATCACCGCGATCCGGTCCGAGACGTGCCGGACGACCGAGAGGTCGTGCGCGATGATCACGTAGGTCAGGCCGAGTTCCTCCTGGAGGTCGTCCATGAGGTTCACGACCTGCGCCTGCACGGACACGTCCAGGGCGGAGACGGGCTCGTCCGCCACGACCATCCTCGGCTTCAGCGCGAGCGCGCGGGCGATGCCGATGCGCTGGCGCTGACCGCCGGAGAACTCGTGCGGATAGCGGTTGTAGTGCTCGGGGTTGAGGCCGACCACCGACAGCAGCCGCTGCACCTCCTTCTTGATGCCGCCCTCGGGCTCGACGCCCTGCAGCCGGAAGGGGGCACCGACGATGGTGCCGATGGTGTGCCGCGGGTTCAGCGACGAGTACGGGTCCTGGAAGATCATCTGCACGTCACGGCGCAGCGGACGCATGCCGCTCACGCCGAGGTGCGTGATGTCCTTGCCCTCGAACTCCACCGTGCCGGCGGTCGGTTCGAGCAGCCGGGTGATGAGCCGGCCCATCGTCGACTTGCCGCAGCCGGACTCGCCCACGACACCCAGGGTCTCGCCGGACCGCACCTCGAAGTCGATGCCGTCGACCGCGCGCACGGCCCCGACCTGGCGCTGGAAGAGGCCCTTCTTGATCGGGAAGTGCTTCTGCAGCCCGGTCACCTTCAGCAGGACCTCGCCCGGAGCGGCGTCCTTGGAGAGCGTGGCCGTACCGGCGGACCTGTCTTCCGTGCCGTCGCTCTGTGCAGGGATGCTCACTGCCTTGTCCTCTGCGTTCTCACTCACAGCTTCGGCGCAATCTCTTCGGTCCAGATCCGCTCCCGCTGCTCCTGCGACATGTGGCAGGCGGCCCAGTGCGTGCTGCCGACCTCGGTCAGCTCGGGGCGGACCGTGCGGGTGACGTTGTCCTTCGGAATGTCCGCGTACGGGCAGCGCGGGTTGAAGGCGCACCCGGACGGGATGTTGATCAGCGACGGCGGGGAGCCCTTGACCGGGGTCAGGCGCTCCTGCTGGTCACGGTCCAGGCGCGGCATCGAGCCGAGCAGACCCCAGGTGTAGGGGTGGCGGGGCTCGTAGAACACCTTCTCCGCGGGGCCGCGCTCGACGCAGCGGCCGCCGTACATCACCAGGATGTCGTCGGCGAGTTCGGCGACGACGCCCAGGTCGTGGGTGATGATGATGACCGCGGAGCCGAACTCCTTCTGCAGATCCCGGATCAGGTCGAGGATCTGCGCCTGCACGGTCACGTCCAGGGCCGTGGTCGGCTCGTCCGCGATGAGCAGCTCGGGGTTGTTGACCAGCGACATCGCGATCATCGCGCGCTGGCGCATACCGCCGGAGAACTCGTGCGGGTAGCTGTCCACCCGCTTGTCCGGCTGCGGGATGCCCACGCGGTCGAGCATCTCGACCGCACGGCGCTTGGCGGTCTTCTTGTCGACGTCGTGGTGGATCCGGTAGGCCTCCACGATCTGCGCGCCGATCGTGTAGTACGGGTGCAGCGCCGACAGCGGGTCCTGGAAGATCATCGCCATCTCCCGGCCGCGCAGCTTGCGCACGTGGTCGGGGTCGGCGGACAGCAGCTCGGTGCCGTTCAGCCAGATCTCGCCGGATATCTGCGCCTTGCGTTTGCCGTACTGGCCGGCGGTGTGCAGGCCCATGATGCCGAGCGAGGTCACCGACTTGCCGGAACCCGACTCGCCCACGATGCCGAGGGTCTTGCCCTTCTCCAGCGTGAAGCTGAGCCCGTCGACGGACTTCACCAGGCCGTCGTCGGTCGGGAAGTGCACCTTCAGGTCGCGCACTTCCAGGAAGGACGACGGCGCGGGAGAGGAGCCGGTGGGCTCGCCCACGGCCGCTCCGGTCTTGCTGAGGTCGGTCATGCGAGCCTCACTCGGGGGTCGATCACGGCGTACAGCACGTCCACCGCGAGGTTGGCGAGGAGCACCGCGAGGGAGGTGATCAGGGTGACGCCCAGGATGATGGGGAGGTCCTGGTTCTTGATGGCGGTCAGCACGGCCTGGCCGAGGCCGGGGATGCTGAACGTGGTCTCGGTGAGGATCGCGCCGCCGATCAGGGCGCCGAGGTCCATGCCGAGCATGGTCAGGATCGGGGTCATCGTCGAGCGCATGGCGTGCTTGCCGATGACGACCTGCTCCGTGAGGCCCTTGGCACGGGCGGTGCGGATGTAGTCCTCGCCGAGGATCTCCAGCATCGTGGCCCGGGTGATACGGGCGTACATCGCCGCGTAGAGGAAGGCGAGCGTGATCCAGGGAAGGATCATGCCGCTGAACCACCCGCCGAAGCTGTCACCGAGGGAGACGTACTTGCCGTCGATCCAGTGCAGTCCGTAGCTGAAGATCGCCAGCGAGAGCAGGCCGGTGAAGTAGATCGGCAGCGAGACGCCGCTCAGGGCGACGACCATCGCGCCACGGTCCCAGACGCTGCCCCGCTTGAGGGCGGAGAGCACACCCGCCGCGACACCGAAGATGAGCCACAGCACGGCGGCACCGAGCGCGAGCCCCAGGGTCACCGGGAAGCGGTCGGTCAGCACCGGCCAGACGGCCTGCTCACTGCGGAAGGAGTAGCCGAAGCACGGGGCGGCACAGTGGGTGACGTCGCCGCCGCCCGAGTAGGTGCGGCCCACGAAGATGCCCTTGAAGAACTCCCAGACCTGCTGGTAGATCGGGTCGCTCAGGCCCAGCTTCTCCCGCACGGCCTCGACGGCGTGGGGGTCTGCCTGCTTGCCCACGAAGCTCGTGGCGATGTCCACGCCCGCCCACTTGGGGACGAGGAAGAAGATGCTGAAGACCACCAGGATGATGACGACCAGCATCACTGCGGCGGCGAACAGCCGCCTGATGAGGTAAGCGAGCACAGCGATCGGCCCGCTGCGGACCACGGGCCGCCGGAGGTCTTCCGGCGGCCCACGGTCGCGCCGCGCCGGCCTTCACCTGCCTTTCGTGCCGTACGGCGGGTGTGCCGGGTTTACTTCGTGGACTTCAGGCCGAGGTTGACGAAGTCGTAGTAACCGCTGTACGCGTTCGTCGTGTACACGTTGGCCAGACGCGAGGAGCGGATGTTGAGCAGCCGCTCGAAGGTGAAGGGCAGGTAGTACGCACCCTCCATGACCGCGTGGTTGATGTCCGTGGCGATCTGGGTCTTCTTCGACTGGTCCATCGTGCCGGTGTACTGGTCGAAGAGACCGTCGATCTTCTTGTCCTTGATCAGAGCGAAGTTGTTGTTACCGCTCTGCAGGATGTAGTGGCTGCTCCACAGCGGGATGCCGTAGCCCTGGACGGTCGGGAAGTCCGGACCCCAGCCCATGATGATGATGCCGAGCTTCTTCTTCGCCACGTTCGAGGGCGAGCCGATGATGCCCGGGGACTGCGAGCCGTCGTACTGGTAGATGTCGGCGGTGATGCCGACCTTCTTCAGCGCGGCCTGCAGGGACTCGGCCGTGGCCACTTCCTGCTGCTTGTTGTTGCGGACCGCGATGGTGGTCTTGAAGCCGTTGGGCTGACCGCAGGCCTTCAGCTCCTGCTTGGCCAGGTCCACGTTGCCGTTCTTGTTCTTCGTGGCGATCTGGTACGGGTCGTACTTCTGACCCTCACCACCGGAGACCGACGGCGGGAGCATGTTGGTGCCGATGTCGCCACCGGCGACCGGGCCACCGCGGGCCGTCTGCAGCGACACGTGGTCGGCCGCGTAGATCACGGCCTTGCGACAGTGCAGGTTGTCGAACGGCTTGACGCTCTGCGGGAAGACCGCGTAGCGGATGAAGCCGGAGACCGGGTTGTCCAGGTTCGCCTTGTGCTGCTTCAGGGCGATCTGGCGGCCCTGGGCGCCGAGACCGGTCTGGGAGGCGTCGACGTCGTAGTCGCCGTTGATGAGGCGCTGGTCGGAGTCGGCCTGGTTGGTGGAGATGTCCAGCGTGATCTTGTCCGGGTACGCCTTGCGGACCGGGTCCGAGGACGCCTTCCAGTTGGAGTTGCGGACGAGGACGAGGCCCTTGCCCGGGTTGTACGACTGGAACTTGTACGGACCCGACGCGAACGGGTGCAGGCCGTACTTGGACTTGGTGTCCTTGTCCTGGCGGACCGGGGAGGCCGTGACCATCGCCAGCACCTGCAGGAAGTCCGAGTTGGGCGTCGGCAGGTGGAAGACGATCGTCTTCGCGTCCGGCGTGGAGATGGCCTTCAGACCCAGGTGGTCCTTGGCGGAGTCCTTGTACGGGCCCTTGTAGGTGTTCTTGGGGTCCAGCATCTGCTGGAGGTAGATCGGACCGCCGGACAGGACGTCCTGCGCCCAGACGCGCTCGATGCCGTACTTGATGTCCTGGGAGGTGATCGGCTTGCCGTCCTCCCAGGTGGCCCCGTCACGCAGGGTGAAGGTGTACGTCTTGCCGCCGTCCGAGACCTTGCCCGTGTCCGTGGCCAGGTCCGGGGTGAGCTCGGCGCCCGCGGCACCCGGCTCGGTCTTGTACGTGACCAGCTGGCGGCTGTAGTAGCGCGAGAAGTCCCACATGAACCCGTAGTAGCCGCGCGTGGTGTCCCACGAGTCGGCGTCCTGCGTGCTCACGAACTTCAGCGTGCCGCCCTTCTTGACCTGGTCGGCCTGGGCGACCTTGTTGACCGCCGCGTTGAAGCCGGCCGCGCCGTTCTTCGAGCCGCCGTCGCCATTGCCACCGCCGCACGCCGCCGTGGTCAGCAGCCCGGCGACCACTGCGGCAGCGGCAAGGGCCTGCTTGCGCCGCCCTGAGGTGCGTTGGGTAGTCACGATCTCGGATCCTCCGGATTTGATGAGAGACCCCGTGGATGAGCTCACGGGACGCTTGGGGTACGGCACTTCAGCGGGAAGCCTTCGGGTCGAGCGCGTCCCGCACGCCGTCGCCGAAGAGGTTGAAGGCCAGAACCGTGATGAAGATCGCCACGCCCGGGATCACCATGTACATGGGGTCCGAGTCGTAGTAGTCGATCGCGCTCGAAAGCATCTGTCCCCAGGAGGACGTGGGCGGCTTGACGCCCACACCCAGGAAGCTGAGTGCCGCTTCGGTGAGGATGTTCGTGGGGATCATCATCGTCGAGTACACGATGATGGGCGCGACGAGGTTGGGCAGCAGCTCCTTGAAGAGGATGTAGAACTGCCCGGCACCGAGCGAGCGGGCCGCCTCGACGTACTCGCGCTCACGCAGCGAGAGCGTCTGGCCGCGCACCACACGGCCGATGTACGGCCAGCCGAAGAAGCCGATGACCAGGATCATCACGAAGACGCGCACGCCCGTACCGGTGAGGCCCAGCATCTGGTTGGGCATGACCGAGACCAGCGCGATGATGAACAGCAGCTGCGGGAAGGCCAGGAGGCCGTCCATGACGCGGCTGATGAGCGAGTCCACCCAGCCGCCGAAGAAGCCGGCCAGGATGCCGAGGATGGTGCCGAGGATGACGGCGACCACGGCCGACAGGAAGCCGACCAGCAGCGAGATCCGGGCGCCGTAGAGGATGCGGGCGAAGATGTCGCGGCCGTTGACCGGCTCGACACCGAGCAGGTGGTCGCCGCTCAGGCCGCCCAGGGAGCCCTTGGGGGTGCTGAACAGCGGGTCGATCAGGCCCTGGTGGTAGACGTCCGGGTCCTGTCCGACCAGATTCGTGATCACCGGCGCGAGCAGGGCGATCGCGATGAGGAGGACCACGACTACGCCGCCGGTGAGGGCGAGTTTGTCCCGCTTGAGGCGCTCCCAGGCGATCCGCCCCAGCGACCGGCCCTGAACGGCCTTCGCGCCGGTGGCGGCGACCGCCGCTTCCTCGGCCGCGCCCGGGGCCGCTTCCGCGGTCGGCTCGTGCAATGGTGCCGTCATTAGGCTGGGACCCCTCTCAACCGGCGGTAGCCGGCCCGCACTTGCCGCTGGTAGCGGCATCAAACAGTCCGTCGTACACAGGGGCGAACCCCTTGAAGGGGGAGTCTTCAACGCTTGCGCGATCAGCCGCCAGCCTTGACGGTGAAAGGATGCGCAACCGTGATGCAAGCTGGCGTTTCCTGTTATACGGACAGCGAGTTGCGGTGACCGGACGCAATTGCCCCGGCCAGGGGCCCCGGGGACGGCGGATCCCGGGGTCGCGGCTCAGTAGCCGCCGTGCACCGGCGGATAGCCGTATCCGGCGGCCGGGGCCTGCGTCCGGGGCGGCGCCTGGGGCTGGGGCGGGGCAGCGTGGGCCTCGCGGTCGTAGAACGGGCGGGCGTGGGTCCGCATCCACATCACGACCGGGTCGTATTCGTCCGTCATGGCCACCGTGGACACCGGCAGCCCTTCCGGGACGGCGCCGACGGACTGCTGCATCATCGCGCGCACCGAGTCGACCGCGGCGGGCGAGGTGTCGTACACGTCCAGGCCGATGGCGAGGTACGGCGCCCCGAGCGCCGGCTGGACCCAGGCGCGGCGCAGGGAGCGCAGCGCGGGGGTGCGGTGGGCGTTCTGCGCGAGCAGGGCGTAGAACTGGGGGACCTCGATGCCGGGTTCGGTCAGGCTGAGGGGTCCGGCGGGCTGGCGCTCCAGGCCGGTGGCGATGCGCCGCAGGTCCAGCCAGGTGATGCCGACGCCGCCGCCCGGGGCGTGCGGGTTGAGCCAGAGGCCGTAGTGGTCCGGGAAGAGGGTGCGGGCCACGTCGAGGCCGTCGACGACCTCGTAGGAACGGTTCCAGCCACTGGCCGACAGCTCCTGGGCGGAGGTGACGCAGGGGGCGTAGTGGAAGCCGTCCACGTCCATGTCGCCGTACTGGGCGTCCGGGGCGCCGGCCTGGCCGTGCCACAGGAGCATCCAGATCTGGCCGGAGGAGGGGGTGGCGAGGGCGCGCAGCAGGGCCTCGTAGGCGTCGTAGCGTCCGGGGGTGACCTGGCGCAGCATGTGCTCGACGCTGCCGCTGTGGCTCGCGCTCACCTGTTGTACCGGCCCTTCTGGGAGTTGCCCCGCGTTTGTGAACAGCTTAAGCGCCCAGCAGCTCGGGGCCGCCGGCTTCGTGCGCGGGTGCGGGTCGCCTGTGGCTGGTCGCGCAGTTCCCCGCGCCCCTGGGTGGGCTCAGTGGCCGTACTGGTAGAAGGGACGGACGTTCGTCTTCAGCCAGTCGGCCACCGGATCGTCGGTCACGTCCAGCAGGACCAGGTTGACCGGCCACGGCACCGGGATCTTGCCCAGGGCTTTACCGAGGGCCTCCAGCGGCAGGGCCCGCAGGTCGCCCTCCCACCGGGAGAGTTCGACGCCGACGAACATCACCGGGTCGGCCGTCTCGATCGCGGCGAGGCAGCGGCGGGCGGTGAGGACCACCCCGGTGCCGGCGAACTCCGCGGAGGCGGCCGCGAGGAAGTCGACCGGGTCGTCCTGCCAGTCGGGCTCGAAGAGGCGGACCCTGCCGCCGCTGCCGGGGCCGTCGAGCGGGGTGCGGCCGGCGCGGCACAGCTCGGCCACCGCCTGCGGCGGGACCGGGACGCCGACCACTCCGTCGGGGTTCACCGCGATGCCGACCTGCGGGGGTAGCCCGCGGGCGAACTCCACGGCCGGGGCGACGGTGTACGCCATGTGGGACCCGGCGACCTGGCGGAGCTGCTCCTCGGAGCTGAACACGGGGACGTACGCCTGGCCCTCGATGTCCAGCGTGGGCAGGTCCAGCGCGCCGCTGTCGGGGCCGCCGCCGCCCGGCAGGGGGATCCACAGGAAGCTGCGGCCGAGGACCTCGACGATCCGGCCGGCCGCGGCGGGTATGCCGAGGGAGGCCGAGAGCACCTCCTCCAGCTCGTTGCCGGGCCAACCGCCGTGCGGGTGGGGGTGTGCCTGTGCCGGGATGTCCGCCGGGAATTCCGCCGCCGAGAAGTCCATGTGCCTGCCGCCTGCCGGGAACCACTGCTGTGACCCAGAAGGCTAGCGGGTGGCGGTGACAGTCGTCCCGCCCCGCTCAGCCGGTGAATTCCACGCGGCTCAGGGTGTCCGCCGCCGCCCGGTCGAGCAGCACCACCGAGCCGCAGCCGACGGGCGTCTCGCCGCGGCTGACCGCATCCAGCAGCCGGGCGGTCGTACGGCGGTGGCGGCGGAAGGCGTGGCGGGAGACGCCCCGGCCCCGCTCGCGCTGGCCCTCCCGGGCGGTCTCGGCCGGGACGTCGAGCAGCAGCAGGTGCAGGGTGCCGCCGCGGCGCCGGGCCTCGCGGGCGAGCCAGGCGCGCACCCAGCGCTGCGTGCCGCAGTCGTGCACGACGACGCCCCCGCCGGCGCGCAGGGCGCGGCGCAGGGCGGCGTAGTGGGCCACGCGGACCGCCGGGCGGTAGAGCGCGTACGGCACGAAGCGGGGCAGGCGGGCCGCGAAGCGGTCGCGGGTGTCCTGGGAGTCGATGCGGCGCCCGGCGGCCGCACGGTGCATGAGGGTGGACTTGCCGCTGCCGGGCAGGCCGGTGATCACCGCGATGTCCCGAGGCCCGAAGACCAGCGTGCGCGGGCTGTGGCCGGCGCGGTCGCGCAGGTCGCGGACGGCCGGGGCGGGCCGCCCGGCGCGGCGCTCGCGCGCCGGGGCGGAGGGCTGCTTCGGCACCGCGACGGCGGTGGCGGTGGCGTACGCCGTGGTCCTCTTCACCGTGGTCCGTCCTTCCCTGGAGGCCTGGTAATACCCATGCCCGTGTAGCGTAAAGAGAAGGTAATGCGCGAAGTCCCGCGGTTCGGTGCGCGTCCTGCCGCAGCCCGGTTACAGATGCGGCCCTGACGAGGGACGGCCCGGCGTGCAATGATGTGCCCGCCAACTGCATACCGGCCGTTTGAATCCGCGCGGGAGAGTCCCTGGCAGCACTGGTGCCGGGGCGCCGAAGGAGCAAGTCCCTCCCTTGAATCTCTCAGGCCCCGTTACCGCGCGGGCGAGGCACATCTGAAAAGCGGGCCGCTGCGTCAGTGGCTCCACCCAAGGTGCAAGCCGTGGTCGTCCCTGTGGCGGTCATGGCGAACCTCTCAGGTTCCGATGACAGATGGGGAGGAACGTTCCTCGCCCCATCCCTGTTGCCCTGGGAGACGACCGACCGATGAGCAGTACCGCACTCCGTCACACCGCGCTGGATGCCGTGCACCGCGCCCTCGGTGCGACGATGACCGACTTCGCCGGCTGGGACATGCCCCTGCGCTACGGCTCCGAGCGCGACGAGCACGTGGCCGTGCGCACCAAGGCGGGTCTGTTCGACCTCTCCCACATGGGCGAGATCACCGTGACCGGCCCGCAGGCCGCCGCCCTGCTGAACTTCGCCCTGGTCGGCAACATCGCCTCCGTGGGCGTCGGCCGCGCCCGCTACACCATGATCTGCCAGGCCGACGGCGGCATCCTGGACGACCTGATCGTCTACCGGCTCGCCGAGACCGAGTACATGGTCGTGGCCAACGCCTCCAACGCCCAGGTGGTGCTGGACGCGCTCACCGAGCGTGCCGCCGGCTTCGACGCCGAGGTCCGTGACGACCGGGACGCGTACGCGCTGATCGCCGTCCAGGGCCCTCAGTCCCCCGGCATCCTGAAGTCCCTCACGGACGCCGACCTGGACGGCCTGAAGTACTACGCCGGCCTGCCCGGCACCGTCGCGGGCGTCCCGGCCCTCATCGCCCGCACCGGCTACACCGGCGAGGACGGCTTCGAGCTGTTCGTGAAGCCGGAGCACGCCGTCGAGCTGTGGCAGGCGCTGACCAAGGCCGGCGAGGGCGTCGGCCTGGTGCCGTGCGGCCTGTCCTGCCGGGACACCCTGCGCCTGGAGGCGGGCATGCCGCTGTACGGGCACGAGCTGACCACCTCCCTCACCCCCTTCGACGCCGGGCTCGGCCGGGTGGTGAAGTTCGAGAAGGAGGGCGACTTCGTCGGGCGCGAGGCGCTCACCGGGGCCGCCGCCCGCGCCGAGCAGAACCCGCCGCGCGTCCTGGTCGGTCTGGTCGCCGAGGGCCGCCGGGTGCCGCGCGCCGGGTTCGCCGTCGTCGCCGGCGGCGAGGTGATCGGCGAGGTCACCTCCGGCGCCCCCTCCCCCACGCTGGGCAAGCCGATCGCCATGGCCTACGTCGACGCGGCGCACGCCGCGCCCGGCGCCGAGGGCGTGGGCGTGGACATCCGCGGCAGCCACGAGCCGTACCAGGTCGTGGCGCTGCCGTTCTACAAGCGCCAGAAGTAGACACTGGGCGCGGAACGTCCCCCTGACGTGACCCTGCGCACATTTTCCCTGCTCACGGGCAGGTCCAGCAGTCCCCCCTTCATCAGCACTCCCGCGCGTACAGGAGAATTCAGGCCATGAGCAACCCCCAGCAGCTGCGCTACAGCAAGGAGCACGAGTGGCTGTCGGCCGCCGACGAGAACGGCGTCGCGACGGTCGGCATCACCGAGTTCGCGGCCAACGCGCTCGGCGATGTGGTCTACGCCCAGCTCCCCGCGGTCGGCGACACGGTGGCCGCGGGCGAGTCCTGCGGCGAACTGGAGTCGACCAAGTCGGTCTCCGACCTGTACTCCCCGGTCACCGGTGAGGTCGTCGAGGCCAACCAGGACGTCGTCGACGACCCGTCGCTGGTGAACTCGGCCCCCTTCGAGGGCGGCTGGCTGTTCAAGGTCAAGATCACCGGCGAGCCGGGCGACCTGCTCTCCGCCGACGAGTACGTCGCGTTCACCGCGGGCTGAGGAGTCGTAACCGTATGTCCGTCCTGAACACGTCCCTGCACGAACTGGACCCGGAGATCGCCGCCGCGGTCGACGCCGAGCTGAACCGCCAGCAGTCCACGCTGGAGATGATCGCCTCCGAGAACTTCGCGCCGCTCGCGGTGATGGAGGCGCAGGGGTCGGTCCTCACCAACAAGTACGCCGAGGGCTACCCGGGCCGCCGCTACTACGGCGGCTGCGAGCACGTCGACGTCGCCGAGCAGATCGCCATCGACCGGCTCAAGGAGCTGTTCGGCGCCGAGTACGCCAACGTGCAGCCCCACTCCGGCGCCTCCGCCAACCAGGCGGCCCTGTTCGCGCTGGCCCAGCCCGGGGACACCATCCTCGGCCTGGACCTCGCCCACGGCGGTCACCTGACCCACGGCATGCGCCTGAACTTCTCCGGCAAGCAGTTCAACGTGGTCGCGTACCACGTGGACGTCGAGACCGGTCTGGTCGACATGGCCGAGGTCGAGCGCCTGGCCAAGGAGCACCGCCCGAAGGTGATCATCGCGGGCTGGTCGGCGTACCCGCGCCGGCTGGACTTCGCCGAGTTCCGCCGGATCGCCGACGAGGTCGAGGCCTACCTCTGGGTCGACATGGCGCACTTCGCGGGCCTGGTCGCGGCCGGCCTGCACCCCAACCCGGTCGAGCACGCGGACGTGGTGACCTCCACCACCCACAAGACCCTGGGCGGCCCGCGCGGCGGCATCATCCTCGCGAAGAAGGACTTCGCGAAGAAGCTGAACTCGTCCGTCTTCCCGGGCTTCCAGGGCGGCCCCCTGGAGCACGTGATCGCGGCCAAGGCGGTCTCCTTCAAGGTCGCGGCCTCGGAGGAGTTCAAGGAGCGCCAGCGTCGTACGGTGGACGGCGCGCGCATCCTCGCCGAGCGCCTGACGGCGGCCGACGCCCGTGCGGCCGGCGTGAACGTGCTGTCCGGCGGCACGGACGTGCACCTGATCCTGGTCGACCTGCGCGAGTCCGAGCTGGACGGCCAGCAGGCCGAGGACCGCCTCCACGAGGTCGGCATCACGGTCAACCGCAACGCCGTCCCGAACGACCCGCGCCCGCCGATGGTCACCTCCGGTCTGCGGATCGGTACGCCGGCCCTCGCCACCCGCGGCTTCACGGCCGAGGACTTCGCCGAGGTCGCGGACGTGATCGCCGAGGCGCTGAAGCCGTCCTACGACGCCGAGGCCCTCAAGGCGCGCGTGCAGGCGCTCGCCGCCAAGCACCCGCTCTACCCGGGTCTGAACAAGTAAGTCACCTTCCGCGGAGCACCGCGCACACTGGACGTACGGCGTGCGCGGTGCCCGCCCCCTGTACCACCTTTTGCACCACCCCCGCATTGAGGAGTCATCCGTGGCCATCTCGGTCTTCGACCTGTTCTCGATCGGCATCGGCCCGTCCAGCTCCCACACGGTCGGCCCGATGCGCGCGGCGCGCATGTTCGCACGCCGGCTGCGCAACGAGGACGTGCTGTCCTCGGTGGCGTCCCTGCGCTGCGAGCTGTACGGCTCCCTCGGCGCGACCGGCCACGGCCACGGCACGCCCAAGGCGGTGCTGCTCGGTCTGGAGGGCGCCTCCCCGCGCACCGTGGACGTGGAGACGGCCGACGAGCGGGTGGAGGAGATCAAGGCGGCCGGCCGTATCTCGCTCCTCGGCGAGCACGAGATCCCGTTCTCCTTCGAAGACGACCTGGTCCTGCACCGCCGCAAGACCCTGCCGTACCACGCCAACGGCATGACCATATGGGCGTACGACGCCTCCGGCACGGAGCTTTTGTCGAAGACGTACTACTCGGTCGGCGGCGGCTTCGTCGTGGACGAGGACGCGGTGGGCGCCGACCGCATCAAGCTGGACGACACGGTCCTGAAGTACCCCTTCCGCACCGGCGACGAGCTGCTGCGCCTCACGAAGGAGACCGGCCTGTCGATCTCCTCCCTGATGCTGGAGAACGAGCGGGCCTGGCGCACGGAGGAGGAGATCCGCACCGGCCTGCTGGAGATCTGGCGGGTGATGCGCGAGTGCGTGCAGCGCGGCATGTCCCGCGAGGGCATCCTGCCGGGCGGCCTGAAGGTGCGCCGCCGCGCGGCCGTCTCCGCCCGCCAGCTGCGCGCCGAGGGCGACGCGCCGGCGCACGCGATGGAGTGGATCACGCTCTACGCGATGGCGGTGAACGAGGAGAACGCGGCCGGCGGCCGGGTGGTGACCGCCCCCACGAACGGCGCGGCGGGCATCATCCCCGCCGTCCTGCACTACTACATCAACTTCGTCCCCGGCGCCGACGAGGACGGCGTGGTCCGCTTCCTGCTGGCCGCCGGCGCCATCGGCATGCTCTTCAAGGAGAACGCCTCCATCTCCGGCGCCGAGGTCGGCTGCCAGGGCGAGGTCGGCTCCGCCTGCTCGATGGCCGCGGGCGCCCTCGCCGAGGTGCTCGGCGGCTCCCCCGAGCAGGTGGAGAACGCGGCCGAGATCGGCATGGAGCACAACCTGGGCCTGACCTGCGACCCGGTCGGCGGCCTGGTCCAGATCCCGTGCATCGAGCGCAACGGCATGGCCTCGGTGAAGGCGGTCACGGCCGCGAAGATGGCGATGCGCGGCGACGGCTCGCACAAGGTGTCCCTGGACAAGGTCATCAAGACCATGAAGGACACCGGGGCGGACATGTCCGTGAAGTACAAGGAGACCGCCCGGGGCGGGCTCGCGGTGAACATCATCGAGTGCTAGGGAAACGAGCCCTGCCCAGCACGTTCGCTTCTTTCGACGCTGTCAGGGCCTTCCTTGCTTGCCCGGCGGAAAGTCCCCGGAGAGTCCGCCCTTCACGGGCGTTGGGCACGTGTCGCCTCAGGACCGATCGGGACGGTCCTGAGATCATCTCGGGTTGTGGAGCGGATCAGCCCGCGCGTCCGTCTCCCGAGCGCGTGGTCATCGAGATCACGATCGACCGAGCCATGGGCCAGGTGGCCACCTCCCGGCCGAAGACCGCGAGCCCTGCGGCCTGACCGCGAACTCACGCACGGCCTCTGCCGCTCAGCCCAGGAGCCGTCGTCGCCAGGGGTGGTCCGGCGCGATCACCTTGATTGCCTCCGACAGCCAGACCCGTTGTTCTCCCTCCAGCAGCGGCAGCGCCGCCTCGAAGTCGGTCTCGTCCATGTCCCGCGTCGCCTTCGCCTTGTAGAAGAGCTGAACCTCGGGCGCAAGGTGAGGAATGCCGGTCGCGCTCGTCCGTCCCACCCGCGCGATCGGAAGCCGGACCTACGGGGTGCGTCGCGAGACCCACTCGGTGCCCAGCGCCCCAATTCGTCAGCATCCAGCTTGCGCATCGCCGGGTACCGGATTCTGGTCGCCGGCAGGCGCGGCGTAGGCGGCATGTGATCCGGCCAGTACGTGACGGCGGAATGGTGAACGGCGCGACTAGTGGGCGGGGATGGTTCGACCTCGGTACAGCCCACCGATCACGCCGATGAACTGGAGATCCAGGCCCGTTCCGTCGCGTTCGGCATGAATGTGAAGATGCGGTTCCGTGCTGCGCCCCGAGTTGCCGACCTCACCGAGGAGTTGGCCGACGCGCACCACATCTCCCGCGGTGACGCTGACGGTGCCCGGCCGCAGGTGCGCCAGCACCACGTGCTCATGGCCGGTGTCGATGACCACATGATTGCCGTAGAGCGGCCCGTAATGGACGCGGCGGGCAGGTTGGTCGGCTACGCCATCGACAGCAGTGACGACGCTCCCGCCGCACGGGGCCAGGACCGGCTGCCCGTAGGCGAGGTAGGAGTTCAGGTCACGGGAGGGGACGAGGAACCGGAACATGCCGGTATTCGTTCCGTTAGGTCCTGTCTTGACGAGATCCAGCGCGCCGCGCTGGGCGGCAACCGTCCGGTGGTGGTTCAGGAACCTGCCGCCGCCCTGTGCGATGTACCAACCGGGTCCCGTCAGGGGAAAGTGCAAGGGCGTGGAGACCGGCCGCCCCCACCGGTGACTGCGCCCCCGTGCAAGGAACACCAAGGCGGCGACGAGGAGCGCGATGTGGCTGTAGCCAACCTGATCGAGTCCGCCGTGCCCCACGGGGATGCCCCGGAACACCGGTAGCCACACGAAAGTGGCCGCAACGATGCCCAAGACGACGTACGGGAACAAGCGGACCCACCGCGGAAAGCATTTCGGAGCGGAGAAGCCGATCAGCAGCAGGCAGCCCAGTAGTGCGCTCACGGCGTAGGACAACCAGCTGAGCATCGTCGGCGCCGTGGCATCACCGATGGACAGGTCCACCATCGAGTACACCCACATGCCGAACGCGGCGGCGGCCCACACCAAGCGAATCGGAATCCCACTCGGCCACCATCGCGGAACACTTGAGGCGTCGATGAGGAGACCAGCCAACCGCCCCTCACCGTCGAGGCTGCCCCAGGCCGCGACACGGCCTTTCGGACCGTTGATCGTCATCCCTCGCCGGTGGGTGTAAGTCACCTCGGCCCGTTCGGTTCCGATCCTCGTGCGGGTTGCGGCGATGATCCTCTCAAGGCGTGCGGTGCCCACTTCACTGATCAGGCTGGGTGCCTGGCGAGCCCGTTGATCGGCCGGCGCATTGAGGAGTTGCTCCACCGCCCGCGCGACCGCGCGGGTGTTGTGGTCTGCGTTCAGATCGTGCACGCGTGCTCCCATGGGCGGGAAACGGCCGATGAGGCGGGCTGTGCGGTTGCCCGTGGCGAACCGGGCCGCGAAGGCCATCGGACCGCTTTCACGGCGACTGGTGGACACGTACCACATGCTCTGGCGCGTGTCGAACGTGCCGAGGTGGATGATGTTCCCCCTGAGGCTACCGTGAAGTAACCGCATACCCCTACGCTACCGCCAACCAGGCGTCGGATAAGGGGAGTTCACGCATGCGGTTGGTGAGACGGCTCGCGGCGGTCGCAGGGGCCGCCGCGCTGTTACTGGCGGTTCCCGGCAACGCCCACGCGGCGTCGCCGAAGCTCTCCGAGACGACGGCGATCGGCACGCACAACGCGTACGACAAGGCCAAGTACACCTACTTCGCACAGGCGTTGGACTCGGGCGCCTCGCTGCTGGAGCTGGACGTGTACGTCGACAGCCTCAGCCACCGCTGGCGGGTCAGCCACAGCAACCCGCTGGGCAACGACAACAACTGCGAGGCCGCCAAGACCCCGGCCGAGCTGTACAGCAAGAGCCGCAACCAGGATCTCGGCAGCTGCCTGGACAACATGGCCGCCTGGAACCAGCTCCACCCCGACCACCCGCCGATCGTCGTCAAGGTCGAGATGAAGGTCGGCTTCAACAACAACGCGGGCATGGGGCCGGACGAGTTCGACACGCTCGTGCGGCAGAAGCTCGGCGGCAGTGTCTACAAGCCGGCCGATCTGCTGGGCGGCACGTACGGCTCGCTCGACGCGGCCGCGAAGGCGAACGCCTGGCCCGCACGCGACTCCCTGCGGGGCAAGTTCCTCTTCGAGCTGATCCCCGGGACGGTGGAGCAGGCCAACCCGTTCGACCACTACTGGACGGACCAGGAGTACGGCGACCACCTGCGCGACCTGTACGCGGCCGGGAACGTCGCGCAGGCCCAGGCCTTCCCTGCAGTGCTCGGCGCGGCGAACGGCGATCCGCGGGCGAGCCGCTGGAGTTCGGACACCTCGATCCGGCCCTGGTTCGTGTTCTTCGACGGTGACGCGGCGACGTACGTGAACAACGGCTACGACACCTCGTTCTACTCCACGAACCACTACTTCTCGATCATGACGGGCGCCGACGGGGTGTTCCCGGCGATCTCCTCCACCGACCCGACGGACGCCGAAGTCGCCGCCCGGCTGGCCCTGCTGGCCAAGGACCACGCCAGTCTCATCACGTCCGACTGGTCGGCGAAGCCCGCGTCGGTACTCGGCTCCGTGACCACCCGAGGCTGAGGTTCCGGATTCGGCGCCGCGGGGCACAACTCCTACATGCTGCACGGCATCGACGTAAGCGCCTTCCAGTCCTCCGCGTTCGACACGGATGGCCTCTCCTTCGCCTTCATCAAGGCGACGGAGGGGCATTCGTACGTCAATCCCCGGCTCACCGCCCAGACCAAGCGGGCCCGTGACGCCGGACTGGTCGTCGGTTTCTACCACTTCCTGTGGCCCGGCAGCCTCACCGCCCAGGCCGAGTACTTCGTCCAGCACGCCCCCGAGCGCGCCGGTGACATCCTCGCGGTCGACTGGGAGACCACGGGCGACGGCACCCACGCGAGCAACGCGGAGAAGGACGCGTTCATCCGGAAGGTGAAGCAGCTACGGCCGCACAACCGGGTCGTGCTCTACTGCAACCGCGACTTCTGGCTGAACCTCGACTCCACCTCCTACGCGGGCGACGGCCTCTGGATCGCCGACTACGTCAGCGCGGGCCACCCTCGCATCAAGGCGCACTGGCGCTTCCACCAGTACAGCAGCACCCCCCACGACAAGGACGTGGCCGCCTTCGCCAGCAAGGCCGCCCTGAGGGAGTGGGCGACGCCCTGAGCAGACCGGCGGCCCCGTTCGTCCCCCTGTCACCGTGGGGGGACGGACGGGCCGTGTCGTGGCCGTGCAGGGCTCAGTACCGGAAGGACTCCGGGCGTTCCGGGGAGGCCTGCGCGAGGGCGCGCTCGATTCCCTTCGTGTCCGCCCGGAGGCCGTAGACGGGGGTGTCCGGCTGCTGGCGCCAGGAGTCGTCGATGCCACCGGCGTCGACCGTGTCGAAGCCGAGTTCACCGATCAGGGCCAGGACCTTCGCCTTGGCCGCCCGGTCGTCACCGGCGACCGGGAGGGCGATGCGCCCGGGATCGCCGGCGGGGCGGGGGCGGTCCAGGATGTCCTGGGCGTAGGTGCCGTTGAACGCCTTGATCACGGGGTGGCCGAGGTGCCGCTCGGTCCAGCGGCTCTCGGTGAGACCGTCGTCCTCGATCCCGGCGATGCGGCCGTCGCGCTGCTTCGGGTAGTAGTTGCCTGTGTCGATCACCGCGACGCCCTCGGCCGCGCCGTCCAGCAGGCCGGCCGGCAGGTGCGGGACCGCCTTCAGCGGGACGGTGACGACCACGATCTCGGCGCCCTCGGCCGCGTCCTCGGCCCGGACCGCGGTGGCGCCGGTCTCCTCGGCCAGTTCCTCGAGCGTCTCGGGACCGCGCGAGTTCGCCACGGACACGTCATGGCCGAGGGCGGTGAGCCGCCGGGTGAGGTTGCCGCCGATGTTGCCCGCGCCGATGATGCCGATCTTCATGACAGGCCCTCCAGGGTCGTTCCATGCGCGTGCATGGGTCTTGTCCGGGGACAACCCCGGCGGTCCGGGACCTATTCCGGCGAGCCCTGGCCGCGCAGCAGCCCCAGCGTCTCCTCCAGCTCGCGCAGCAGCACCGCCGCCGCCTCCTCCGCGTCCCCCTCGGCGACGGCCTCGACGAGGGCCGTGTGGGTGTCGTCACCGGTGGCGGGGTCCTGCTCGCGCAGCCGGGTGAGGTCCAGCAGGGTCACCAGGCCCTCCCGCAGGACGGGGGTGAACTCGGTGAACAGGTCGGCGAGGACCGGGTTGTGGGCGGCGGCGACCACGGCCGCGTGCGGGGCGATGTCGGCGTCCACGAAGGCCGTGTCGGCCCAGGCCGCGGCCGTACGGCGGCCCGCGAGCGCGGTCCGCAGTGCGGTGACGTCCTCGGGGGCGCGGCGCCGTGCGGCGAGGCGGGCGGGCTGCACCTCGACGCCCATGCGGACCTCGTAGACGTCGGTGACCGCGGCGCGGCCGAGCCGGGTGGGCCAGTCCTCGGCGGCCTCGGTGGCGATGACGAACTCCGTGGAGCCGGTGCCGCGCCGGCGGCCGTCCCCGGAGCAGGCGGAGCGGGCCGAGTCGCTGCCGGCCACGCTGGGGCCGGCCGCGCTGCGGGACGCCCGCCGGCCGACGCTGTCACAGGGCCGGCGCGGCCGGACCCTGATCGCGCGGGCGCTGATGCCCGAGCCGCGGCTGCTGCTCCTGGACGAACCGGCGACCGGGCTGGACCTGCCGGGCCGGGAGCAGCTGATCGAGGCGCTCCAGGAGCTGCGGCCGACCCGTCCGCGGCCGGCGACCGTGCTCGTCACGCACCACCTGGAGGAGCTGCCGGCCGGTACGACCCACGCGCTGCTGCTGCGCGACGGCCGCTGCCTCGCGCAGGGCCCGGTGTCGCAGGTCCTCACCGGCGATCGGGTCGGCGCGTGCTTCGACCTGCCGCCGGCGCTGGAGCGGCACGAGGGCCGGTGGAGCGGTGCGGATCCGGCGCGGCGCATGACGAAGGGGGTGCCCCTCCCCTCGGGACGGGCACCCCCCACGACGCGCGTCACTTGTTCAGGTAGGCCCAGAACTCGTCGAACGACAGCACCTTGTCGCCGTTGAGGTCGCGGGTCTTGATGACGGCCTCGGCCACCGCGTCGGTGACGTTCCAGTCACCACCCTGGGCGAGGGCGGACTTGAACTCGGCGGCGGTGATGAATCCGTCACCGTCTGCGTCGATCCGCTGGAACTGCTTGCGTGCTTCCTCGATGTCCGCCACCGATCCGCCCCTTTTGTTCGTGTTTCTCATGCCGTGCTGGCGTACTGACGCTGGTCAGATTAACGGCCCGGCCAGGCCTTCAGTGCCGCGACCACCCAGCCGAACTCCTCCTGGTGCTTCGGGGGCTCGGACTCGCCCTTGATCACGGACGCCAACTCCCGGTAGCGGACGACCTCGTTGCCGAGGTCGATCCGGCGCAGTACGGCCGTCCGGTCGGTGCCCGTGCCGAGCAGCTCGGTCAGGACCGCGTCGGCCTCGGGCGACTCGGGCGCCACGCCCCGCTCCCGTGCGGCGCCGACCAGCTCGACCAGCCGCTCGAAGAACCTCGCCGACGCGCCGGCCGGGGTGTCGGGGGTGCGGTCGGCGGCGTTGTACTCGATCATCCGGCGCATCACGGCCCGGAACTCCGGCGTCCGCAGCAGCTCCGCCAGCTCCACCCAGGCGTCCACCTGTTCCGGGGTGGGATCGTCGGGCAGGGACACTCCGATGCTCCGGGTGCGCTCCCGGATCCAGGGGTCGGCCGTGTCCAGCCCGTGGAAGATCTCCTCCACGAAGTCGTCCACGATCCGCTGCCGTTCCGCGGCCGAAAGCCGCGCCAGCTTGTTCATGAGCGTCATCTCCTCCGCGGTCGAGCCGCGTCGTGCCACGGTCGACAGCACCGCCCGGGTCACCTTCAGCGACCTGATCCGGGCGTCCAGCGCCACCACGTGCGTGGCCGCGACCTCGGCCACAGTCCGCTCGCCGGCCACCACCTCGCGCACGGCCTCCAGGCCGAGCCCCAGCTCGCGCAGGGTGCGGATCAGCTCCAGGCGGGCGGCGCAGGCGGCGTCGTAGAGCCGGTAGCCGCCGGTCGAGCGGGCCGCCGGGGTGAGCACGCCCGCGTCGGACCAGTAACGGATGGTCCGCACGGACAGTCCGGTGGCCCTGGCCAGTTCGCCGATGGTGAGGAGTCCGGTGCCGTCGTTGGTCATGTCTGGGAGTCTGGGCCTTCCAGCGGGTGGAGACTCAAGGAGCGCGTGGTGGAGACGTTGCGGGACATTCTCGATGCGGCGGCCCGGGGCGTCTTCCCGCCGGCGGACGGCGGCACGACGGTCGTGCCGCAGCCCTCTCGGCGGCACGCGGGGGTGCTGTCCTTCACCGCGCACTCGGTGGTGTTCCTCGACGAGGACCCGGAGTGGGTGCACGAGACCCTGCGCGGCGTGGACAGCGACGCGCTGGCGGCGACGATGAACCCGCGCTTCCTGACCGCCCTCCTGGAGCGGACGGGACGCCGGGCGGAGACCGTCGACGCGGTCTGGGTGGGCTCCCCGCTGCCGGGCGGGCCGCCGCTCGCGCTGACGGAGATCACGGACGCCGGCCACCCCCGGATCCGGTACGCCCGCGGCCGCCGCGACGACGTGCGCGCCTGGACCGCGGACGGCGGGGTGGTGGTGACGGGACGCGGGGTCGCGGGGCGGCTGGAGGTGTCGGTCGAGGTGGCCGAGGAGGCGCGGCACCGGGGACTGGGGCGGCTGCTGGTGGCCGCGGCCCGGCATCTGGCCGGCGAGCCGCTGTGGGCCCAGGTCGCGCCGGGGAACGCCCGCAGCACGCGGGCGTTCCAGGCGGCCGGCTACCGTCCGGTGGGGGCGGAGCTGCTGCTTCAGCGGAAGATGCCGGTGTGCCCGAGTGAGTAGCGGCCCGGCTGGGGGTAGACGGCGAGGCCGTGGGGGCCGCTGCCGACCTTGATGCGGGCCAGCTGGGTGCCGGTGCGGGTGTCGATGGCGTACACCTCGGAGTTGTAGCGGCCGGACAGCCACAGGACCTTGCCGTCGGCGGAGACGCCGCCCATGTCGGGGCTGCCGCCGCCGGGCAGGCGCCACTTCTTGGTGAGCCGGTTCTGCGCGAAGTCGAAGACGGAGATCGTGCCCTCGCCCCGGTTGGAGATGTACATCTCGCGGGAGTCCCGGCTGATGTAGAGGCCGTGGGCGCCCTTGCCGGTGGCGAGGAAGGTGGGCCGGGTGAACTTGTCGCCGTCCAGGATCCACATGCCGTCCGCCATCATGTCGGCGATGTAGAACCGCTTGCCGTCCGGGGAGATCTTGACGTCCTGCGGCATGGCGCCGTGGAACGGCAGCTTCTCCTGCCGGATCACCTTCATCTTCGCGGTGTCGACCTTGAGGACCTCGCCGCTGAACTCGCAGGAGACGATGAAGTAGCGGCCGTCGACGGAGAAGTCGGCGTGGTTGACGCCGTAGCAGCTGACCGGCACGGCCTTGACGACCTTCATGGTGTGGGCGTCGCGGAAGACCAACTGGCGGTCCATGGAGGCCATGACGACCGCGTACTTGCCGTCCGGTGTGAAGTACAGGTTGTACGGGTCGTGCACGTCGACCGGCTTGCCTGCCTTGCCGGTCCTCGGGTCGATCGGGGTGAGGCTGTTGCCGAGGTCGTTGTTGACCCAGAGGGTCTTCAGGTCCCAGGAGGGCACGACGTGCTGGGGCTGGTGGCCGACCGGGATGGTGTCGATGACCTTGTAGGCCTTGGGGTCGATGACGGTGACGGTGTTGGAGTTGGTGTTGGGGACGTAGACCCGGGACGGGAAGCCCTGGACGGCGGGCGAGAGCCGGCCCGGGCGGTCGGCCGAGTAGATGTCGGCCGGGTCCTCGACCGGGGGCATCCCGGGCAGGACGTCCACCCGCGCCCGGTTCACCTGTGGCTGCAGCGGCGCCTCGCTGGCCCGGGCCTCCTTCTCCGGGTGCTGATCGGAGCCGGAATCGCACGCGGACAGCAGCGTCAGGGCGGTGAGGGCGGCACCGGCGGCCAGCAGGCGGGCGGCTTTCGAGGTTCGCATCAGCTCAGCAGCTCCGTGGTGGTGACCGCGCGCAGGCCACGGCGGTCGAGTTCATGGAGGACGTCGGGGAGGGCGGCGACCGTGTCCGCGTAACCGAAATGCAAACTCACCACCGACCCGTTCCGCACGTCCGAGAGGACCTTGCGGGTGACGGCGGCGGCGCCGGGGCGGGTGTAGTCGAGCGAGTCGACGTCGTAGGACAGCACGTGCGGATAGCCCGCGGCGCGGGCCAGCCGGCCGACCAGCGGGGAGGCGGTCGGCGACCGGGAGGGGCGGAACCAGGTGCCGATGGATCCGGTCAGCCGCTGAAGGCGGTCGGCGCAGTCGGTGATCTCCTTGCGGGCGTCCGCCTCCGCGAGGGCGTTGACGGCGATGTGCCGCTGGGTGTGGTTGCCGAGGTCGTGGCCGCCGTCGAGGATGCGGCGGGCGACCTCGGGGTGTTCGTCCAGCCAGGTGCCGACGGCGAGCACGGTGAGCCGGGCGCCGCGCCGCTCGGCCTCGGAGAGCAGCGCGTGGGCGAGGGCGGGGTCGCCCTGGCCGTGGAAGGTGAGGGCCACCTGGGGGCGGGTGCGCGGGCCGTGGGTGATCTGGGCCGGCTCGCCCGGGTAGGCGCGCGGGGCCGGAGCGGCGCGGGCGCCGGCCGTGGCGTGGCCGGGGGTGCGGGCGGCCGGGTCGGCGGACTCGGCGGACGGGGTGCCGGTGGGGGCGGCCTGGCCTGCGCCGCAGCCGGCGGCGAGCGCGCCGCCGGCCATGAGCCCGGCACCCGCGCGCAGCACTTCACGTCGGTCGGTGGGGGTCACCCGCACCATTTAAGGGGGATTGGGTAAGAAAACAGGCGATTGCCCCGAACGGGGGGACCGTGTTCGGTTCGCGGTGGAGAAATCACCCGTCCGGGTGCATCTCGGGGGCGGGTCCCTGCCGCGGCCGCACCCGGTCGGAGTCGCGCCTAGCGGTCGGCGACCCGCATCTCGAACCAGGTGGTCTTGCCGCGGGGCAGCAGGTCCACGCCCCACCGGTCGGAGAGCTTGTCCACCAGGAACAGGCCGCGGCCGCTGACGTCCATCTCCTGGACCGGCATCAGACAGGGCAACCCGCGGGAGGGATCGCGTACCTCGACGCGGATCCAGCCGGGGCGGCGGCGCATCCGGAGGCCGAAGACCCGGGCGCCGGTGTGGCGTACGGCGTTGCCGACGAGTTCGGACACGAGTAAGACCGTGTCCTCCGTCAGCTTGGGGGTCAGTCGCCAGTGGCGCAGGACGACGACCTGGGCGAGCCGGCGGGCGGTGGCGGCGGACTCCGGGCGGGACGGCAGCGGCACCTCCGCCTCCGTGGGGTTCCCGAACAGTTCGACCGCCTTGAGCGCCTGTTCGTCCTCGACCCCGGGCGACCAGCGCGCCGCGGCCGCACGGCTGTGTCCCCGTGGCTGTTCGATGCCCTCCAGCCCCGCCATGTCCCCATGATGGCCGTCCGGAGCCGTCTTGGGGGCCGTTCCGGAGGAATACGCCCCCTGCGCGCCCCCCGTCTCCGCTCGTCGATCGGCATATGCCGACGGCATGTCACTGGCCGGTATCACCCGATTGACCTGCGGAGACGGCCCATTTCCGGGCAATCGTCACGCCCCCTCGACCGAGCGGACTTAAGGTTGCCTTAAGGCTCCCATAAACCGCTCCATCGAGGGACCCGGATGAGACGACGCGTCAATTGCAAGTGCTCCCACGGGAGTTACGCGGGAGTTCACACGGCTGACGCTCAGACGAACTTGGCCTTGCCCGGCCCTTCCTCGACGAAGCTGCGCATGCCCCGCTCGCGGTCCTCGGTGGCGAACAGACCGGCGAACCAGTTCCGTTCGACGGCGAGCCCGGTGTCGATGTCGGTCTCCACACCGGTGTCGACGGACTCCTTGGCCGCGCGCAGCGCGATCGCCGGGCCCTGGGCGAGCTTCGCGGCCCAGGCGTGCGCCTGCTCGTACACCTCGGCGGCCGGGACGACCCGGTCCACCAGGCCGATCGCCAGGGCCTCGTCGGCCTTGACCTGACGGCCCGTGAAGATGAGGTCCTTGGCCTTGGAGGGGCCGACCAGCCGGGGCAGCCGCTGGGTGCCGCCGGCGCCCGGGATCAGTCCGAGCAGGATCTCGGGCTGGCCGAGCTTGGCGTTGTCGGCGGCGATGCGGAAGTCGGCGCACAGGGCGAGTTCGCAGCCGCCGCCGAGCGCGTATCCGGTGATGGCGGCGACGACGGGCTTGGGGATGCGCGCCACGGCGGTGAAGGAGTCCTGCAGGGCGCGGGAGCGCAGGACCATGCCGGCATGGTCCATGTTCTGCATCTCCTTGATGTCCGCGCCCGCCGCGAACACCCGCTCGCCGCCGTAGATCACCACGGCGCGCACGTCGTCGCGGCGCGTGGCCTCCTCGGCGAGTTCCTTCAGCCGGTCCTGGGTGGCGATGTCCAGCGCGTTCATGGGCGGCCGGTCGAGCCGCAGGGTGCCGACGCCTTCGGCGACTTCGAGAGAGACGGTCATGCAGGCAGGTTAACGGGGATTAACGGCTGCCGGCCCGGTGCGGTCGGTCACATCCGGCCGGGAGTCCGGGAGTCGGCCCCCGGGCGGGCACGGCACGCGGAGCGACCGCTGCCGGCCGCCTGAGACCGGCGCGCCCCCGGTACGCGTGCGGGCCCGGTGCCGTGGGGTACGGCGCCGGGCCCGCATGTCGGTCGCGGATCACTTCTTCCAGTCGGCCCAGGACATGTTCCAGCCGTTGAACCCGTTCGCCGGGTCGACGGTGCGGTCGTGGGAGTGCTGGACGACCACCACGTCGCCGAGCATCGAGTGGTTGAAGAACCAGGCCGCCGGGGTGGAGCTGTCGTAGCCGCCGCGCACGTCGCGCAGGCCGATGCAGCCGTGGCTGGCGTTGTAGTTGCCGAAGGCGTCGCCGCCCCAGTAGTTGCCGTGGGCGAAGGTGCCGGAGGTGGTCAGGCGCATGGCGTGCGGGACGTCCTTGATGTCGTACTCGCCGCCGTAGCCGACCGTCTCGCCGTTCATCCGGGTGACGGACAGCTTCTCGCTGATGACCATCCGGCCGTTCCAGGTTTCGTAGCCGGGCTTGCCGGTGGTGACCGGGAGGGTCTTGATGACCTTGCCGTCCTGGGTGACCTTCATCGTGTGCTTCTTGGCGTCCACGATCGAGACCTGGTTGCGGCCGATGGTGAACTTCACCGTCTTGTGCTGCTTGCCGTAGACGCCGTCGCGGCCCTCGACACCGTCCAGGTTCAGGTCGACGGTGACCTTGGTGCCGGCCTTCCAGTACTTCTCGGGGCGGAAGTCCAGGCGGTCGTTGCCGAACCAGTGGCCCTCGACGTCGACGGCCGGCTCGGTCGTGATCTTCACGGCCTTCTCGACGGCGTCCGGGTGCGTGATGCCCCGGGTGAAGTTCACGGAGAACGGCATTCCGACGCCGACGGTGGAACCGTCCTCGGGGGTGAAGGTGCCGAGGAAGGTGTTCTTCGGGGTCAGCGTGGTGAACGTGGAGTCCTCGGCGGCCTCGCGGCCGTCCGGGTCCTTGGCGACCGCGTGCACGCTGTACTTCGTGGCGGCGGCCAGGTGGCCGGACGGCGTCCAGGACGCGCCCCCGGCGCCGATGGTGCCGTCGACCTTCGCGCCCTTGGCGTCCTTGACGGTGACTTCGGTCAGCTTGCCCTTGGCCACGCCGACCTTCAGCGCGCCGCTGGTGTCGACGCCGGTGGCACCGGACTTGGGGGAGATGCTGACGGCGGCCGTGGACTGCCTGCCCTGCTGGGTGGCTTCCTTGTCCTTCCCGTCGGACCCGGCACCCGAGCCCCCTCCCCCGCCGCACGCGGCGAGCGACAGCACCAGCGCGCCGGCTATGCACGCCAGTCCCCCTCGGCCCCGTCGCCCCGCCACCGACGCCCCCGGTCCAGGCCCCATGTTCAAGTTGTCTCCCCTCGCCGGGCCTGGCCAGGCCCGCTCCCCACCACACTGGTGCGCGCATATTAACCGCCCGGTTTTGAGCGCGGTGTCAGGCGAATGTCACCGTTCCGTCGCAACTTCCGCCCGGCACCGACGTCCAACCCCGGCCCCCCACCTGGTTATTTCACCGCGCTGCCCGCTTTCCACTCCTTCCAGGCCATGTTCCATCCGCTGAGGCCGTTGTCCGGAGAGACCATTTTGTCCTTGCTGTTGACGACCTCGATGACGTCACCGACGAGGCTGCGGTCGAAGAACCAGCCCGCCGGGGTGTCCGAGCCGCCGCCCTTGACGTCCCTCAGACCCACGCAGCCGTGGCTGACGTTGGCGTTGCCGGGGGCGTCGGGCGCCCAGTAGTTGCCGTGCAGGAAGGTGCCGGAGTCGGTGAGCTTCATGGCGTGCGGGACGTCGGGGATGTCGTACTCGCCGCCGAAGCCGACCGTCTGGCTGTTCATGCGGGTCTCCTCCAGCATGTCCATCACCACCATCTTCCCGTTGTACGTGGGGTGCTTCGGGGCCCCCGCGGTGATCGGGACGGTGGCGAGCAGCCGGCCGTCGCGCCGCACCTCCATGGTGTGGCTCGCCGCGTCGACCAGGGAGACCTGGCTGCGGCCGACGGTGAAGGAGAACGTCTTGGACTGCAGGCCGTAGACGCCCTTCGCGCCTTCGACGTCGCGCAGGCCGAGGTCGACGGTGACCTCGGTGCCGGGTTTCCAGTAGCGCTCGGGGCGGAAGTCCAGCCGGTTCTTGCCGAACCAGTGGGGGCGGATCTCGACGGCCGGCCGCGCGCTGACGCGGACGGCGCGTTCGACGGCCGCGCGGTTGACGATGTCCCGGCTGAAGGCGAGGGAGACGATCATGCCGGTGCCGACGGTGGCGCGGTTCTCGGGGGTGACGTAGGCGATGAACCGCTGGTCGGGGACGAAGGTGGTGAACGTGGTGTGCCGGGCCGAGCGGCGGCCCCGGGTGTCCAGCGCCACCACGTTCACGGTGTATCTGGCGGCCAGCGCCAGTTGGTCCTCGTCCGGCCGCCAGGTCAGCCCGTCCGCGCTGACCCGCCCGGGGACGGGGATCTGTTGCGCGTCCTGCTGCCGGACGACGGTCACCTTCTCCAGGCGCCCGTCCGGAACCGTGACCCGCAGCGGTTGCCGGGGCCGGACGGCCTTGCTGCCGTCGTCGGGGGTGACATGGATGACCTCCTCGGGAGCCGGGGGTTTGCCGAGCGCTCCGCCCAGGCCGAGCGGCCCCGAGCCGTCGGCGGAGCAGCCGGACAGCAGCCCTGTCCACATCAGTACGGCGGCCAGCGCGGCCCCCGTGCGCCGTGCGCGTCCTTGTACGTGCCTCACGCGGGGCTCAACGACGGGGCACGCCCCGGGGAAACGTGAGTGCGACGCACGCACTGGGCAGAACAGAGGGAAGGACGACACGTTGGGGAGCCGCCGCGCCTACGCCGGAGCCGTCGGGGCGCATCCGTACCGGGCGGCCGGGGCGTGCCCGACCAGGGTGGCCCCGGCCCTTCGGCGCGGCCGAAGCGCCCCCGGACGCGCCACTGAAAGAGGGGCCGACTGGTGACGAGCGCAGCCGAGCAGCGGGCACCGGCCGGGGAGCCGGCCGCCGGGACCGGGCAACCGGCGTCCGTGGTGAACGGCGCCCGGCGCGCCGTGCCGCCCGCCCCGGCGGTGTGGCCGGGCGCGCCGACCCCGCTGGGGGCCCGGTTCCGGGTCGGCCCGGACGGGGTGGCGGGCACCAACTTCGCGCTGTGGGCGGCCGGCGCGGAGGCGGTCCGGGTCTGCCTGTTCGACGACAGGGGCCGGGAGACGCAGATCCCGCTGACCGAGCTGACGCACGAGATCTGGCACGGCTTCGTGCCGGGTGTGATGCCCGGTCAGCGCTACGGCTACCGGGTGGACGGCCGCTGGGACCCGTGGACCGGCGCCCGCTGGAACCCGGCCAAGCTGCTGCTGGACCCGTACGCGCGGGCGGTGGACGGCGCCGAGGGCAACGACTACGGCCGGCTGCCGCCGGAGGTGTACGGGCACGTCCGGGACTGGCCGGAGCAGCATGTCGCCGACACCGTTCGCGACGACCGGGACTCGGCGCCGTACGTCCCGAAGGGCGTCGTCGTGCACGACGACGACGACTGGTCCGACGACCGCCGCCCCAAGACGCCCTGGGCGGACTCGGTCCTCTACGAGCTGCACGTGCGCGGCTTCACCAAACTGCACCCGGACATCCCCGAGGAGCTGCGCGGCACCTACGCGGGGCTCGCGCACCCGGCGGCGATCGAGCACCTGGTGCGGCTGGGCGTCACGGCCGTGGAACTGCTGCCCGTCCACCAGTTCGCCCACGAGGACCACCTGCTGCGCCGGGGCCTGCGCAACTACTGGGGCTACAACTCCATCGGCTACTTCGCCCCGCACGCCGCCTACGCGGCCTCCGGTACGACCGGACAGCAGGTCGGCGAGTTCAAGCGGATGGTGCGCGCGCTGCACGCGGCCGGCATCGAGGTCGTCCTCGACGTGGTCTACAACCACACCGCGGAGGCGGGCGAGCTGGGGCCGACCCTGTCCCTGAAGGGCATCGACAACCGCGGCTACTACTGGCTCCAGGACGACGCCCGCCGGTACGCCGACTACACCGGCTGCGGCAACACCCTGCACGTCGTCCAGCCCCAGGTGCTGCGCCTGATCACCGACTCGCTGCGCTACTGGGTGACGGAGATGGGCGTGGACGGCTTCCGGTTCGACCTCGCGGCGGCGCTCGCCCGCTCGATGCACGACGTCGACATGCTCTCCCCGTTCCTCGCGGTCATCGCCCAGGACCCGGTGCTCAGGCGCGTCAAGCTGATCGCCGAGCCGTGGGACATCGGCTCCGGCGGCTACCAGGTGGGCGCGTTCCCGCCGCTGTGGACGGAGTGGAACGACCGCTACCGCAACGCCGTACGGGACTTCTGGCGGCACGCCCTGCCCGACGTGCGCGAGATGGGCTACCGGCTGTCCGGCTCCAGCGACCTGTACGCCTGGGGCGGCCGGCGGCCCTACGCCTCGGTCAACTTCGTCACCGCGCACGACGGTTTCACCCTGCGCGACCTGGTGTCGTACCAGACCAAGCACAACGAGGCCAACGGCGAGGGCAACCGGGACGGCACGAACGACAACCGCTCCTGGAACTGCGGGGTGGAGGGCGAGACGGACGACGAGCGGGTGCGCGCGCTGCGCCGCCGGCAGCTCAGGAACCTGCTGACCACCCTGCTGCTGTCCACCGGCGTGCCGATGCTGGTGGCCGGTGACGAGCTGGGACGCACCCAGCGCGGCAACAACAACGCCTACTGCCAGGACGACGAGACCAGCTGGCTGGACTGGTCCCTGCTGCGGGAGCCGGGCTGGCGGGCGCTGTACGAGCTGACCTCCCGGCTGATCGCGCTGCGCCACCGCCACCCGGTGCTGCGCCGCCGGGCCTTCTTCTCCGGCCGGGCGCACTCGGCGGACGGGCTGCGCGATCTGGCCTGGTTCACCGCGCGGGGCGCGGAGATGACCGAGGGCGACTGGTACGCGCCCGCGGCCACGCTCGGCATGTACCTCTCGGGCCGGGACATCCCGGGCCGCGACGAGCGGGGCGCGCCGGTCGTGGACGACAGCTTCCTCGCGGTGCTGCACGCGGGCGAGACCCCGACCGGGTTCGTGCTGCCCGGCCCGCCGTGGGCGGAGCGGTACGAGGTGGTCGTGGACACCTCGCGGGAGGAGCAGGCCGAGGCGCCGGGCACGGTCCATCCGGCGGGCGCGCAGATCACGGTTCCGGCGCGGGCGGTGCTGCTGCTCCGAGTCGTCTGACGCCGTCCCCCGGGCGCCCCTTCCGGCCTGTGTCACAGCTGTGCGTGACGCGGATCACGCCCCCCGAGTGCAGCGCGGGAGGGGCTCCAGGGCCTTTCTCCTGGTGTAGACAGCCGGCGAGGACAGGGACCGTGGGGATGGAGCAGGCTCGGGCCGGTGAGTACGACGCGTTCGTGGCGGCCCGCTGGTCGGTGTTGTTCCATCTGGCCCGTCTGCTCACCGGAGGGGACCGGCATCGCGCCGAGGACCTGTTGCAGGACTCCTTGGTCAAGCTGTGGTTCGTGTGGCCGAAGGTCGCCGACGAGGCGCCGGAGGCCTACGTGCGCAAGGTGCTGGCACGGGCCGCGGCCCGCTCGGCCCGCCGCCGCTGGTGGGGCGAGCGTCCCGTCGAGGAGCTGCCCGAGGTGGTGGCGGCCGGCGACATGTCGGCGGCCGTGGCCGAGCGCTCCCGGCTGGAGGCGGCTCTCGCCCAGCTGAGCGCGCGGCAACGGGCCGCCGTGGTGCTGCGCTACTACCAGGACCTGCCCGACCGGCAGGTCGCGGAGGTCCTGGGGTGCCCGGTGGGCACCGCACGGTCGCATGCCGCGCGCGGGGTGGCCCGGCTGCGCCGGCTCCTGGCCGACGTCATCGAGCCGGTGGGGTGAGGGAGAACCCGTGGAGCACCTGAAGCACGCGCACGGCCGGGACGACGGCGAACGCACGGACCCTTTCGAGCGGCAGCTGACGCAGCTGATGCACACCACCCGGGAGCAGACGCCGTTCGAGGCCCGGCACCGGGACCGGCTGCGCGCCGGGGTGCGCACCCGCCGGCGGGTGCGCGCGGCGCGCCGCGCGGCCGGTTCCGCGCTGGCGGTGGCCGGGCTCGGGATCGGTCTGCTGCTGTGGCCGCACGGCCGCACCGACGACCGGCCCAGCGCCCCGCACCCCCGGCCCCTGAACAGTCCGACGGTCCTGCCGAGCCCCTCCCCGACGACCTCCGCGTCGTCGTCGCAGCCGTCCTCCCGGTCGCCGAGCGCGCCGCCTTCCGCGACCTCGACGGCCACCTCCCCGACCCCGACCGGCACCTCGACGGCCTCCGATCCGCCGATGACGGCCGGGAGTTCGGCGACGGCCCCCCGCAGACCACCGCCCGCCACGACCAGCCCGGCCGCCGGGGACACGACCACCCCCGCCGCCGGGGACCCGACCACCACCCAGCCGGCGACCGGCCCGACCGGCTAGCGCGCCGTGCGCCGCCCGCCACGCCTGCCATCGGCATGCCATCCGACCGAGAACAAACGGGGAATCACGTGATAAACCTCCGCCCTGACCGGCCGTCGGCCCCCGCGCCGCTGCCCCGCCGCGCGCCCCTGCCGTCGCACCACGACGAACCCGTCCTGGACGTGGTCGTGCCCGTGTACAACGAGGAGAAGGACCTCGAGCCCAACCTCCGGCGGCTGCACACGCATCTGCGGGACACCTTCCCCTACCCGTTCCGGATCACCGTCGCCGACAACGCGAGCACCGACCGCACCCCGGCCATCGCCGCACGGCTCGCCGAGGAGCTGACCGAGGTGGTCGCGCTGCGGCTGCCGGAGAAGGGCCGCGGCCGGGCGCTGCGGGCCGCCTGGTCGGCGTCCCGGGCGCCGGTGCTGGCCTACCTGGACGTGGACCTGTCCACCGGGCTCGCGGCGCTGCTGCCGCTGGTCGCACCGCTGATCTCGGGCCATTCCGACCTGGCCATCGGCACCCGGCTCGCGCCCGGCGCCCGGGTGGTGCGCGGCGCCAAGCGCGAGGTCATCTCCCGGTGTTACAACGTCCTGCTGCGCTGCACGCTCGCCGTCGGCTTCTCCGACGCGCAGTGCGGTTTCAAGGCGGTGCGCCGCGAGGTCGCCGAGCGGCTGCTGCCGCTGGTGCGGGACGGGGAGTGGTTCTTCGACACCGAGCTGCTGGTGCTGGCCGAGCGGGCGGGCCTGCGCATCCACGAGGTCCCGGTGGACTGGGTCGACGACCCCGACAGCAGCGTCGACATCGTCGCGACCGCGCTGGCCGACCTGCGCGGGATCGCCCGGATGCGGCGCACCCTGCCCCGCCGCCGTCGCCGTACCGCCCCGGCCGCCTCATGACCGTGACCCTGCCCCGCACACCGGTGCCGGACGCCGCCCGGCCGCTGTCCGCACCGCGCCTGCGCACCGCCGCCCGCCGGCACGGGCCGGTCCTCGCGCTGTACGGCACGCTGAAGCTGGCCGGTTTCTGTTCCTTCATGTACCTGCTGTCCTCTGCCGGGGCCTACCGCACCAAGGACCCCCGGTTCGGCGGCGGTGCGCACGCCTGGGACGTGCTGGCGACCTGGGACGGCTGGTGGTACCAGCAGATCGCCCTGCACGGCTACGACCCGAAGCTCGTCCACGTCCCCGGCGCCACCGGCATGATCACGCTGGAGGGCAACTCGGCGGCGTTCTTCCCGCTGTATCCGGCGCTGACCCGGACGGCCATGACCGTGACCGGCCTCGGCTCGTACGGCGCCGGGCTGCTGGTGTCGATCCTCGCCTCCTTCGCCGCCGCGCTGGGCGTCTACGCCGTCGCCGAGCGGTTCGGCGGCCGGCGGGCCGGGTTCGCCGCGGCCGGGCTGTGGGCGGTGTGGCCGGGCTCGGGCGTGGAGTGGGCGGTGTACTCCGACTCCCTCTACGTGGCCCTGGCCGTGTGGACCTGTTACGCGGTGTTGACCCGGCACTGGCTCACCGCCGGGGTCCTCGCCTTCGCGGCCGGGCTCAACCGGCCCACGGCCGCCGCGCTGATCGCCGCGCTCGGCGTCGCCGCGCTGCTCGAACTCCGGCGCCGCGAGGACGGCGTGCTGCGCCCGCTGCTCGCCATGGCCCTGGCCCCGCTGGGCTTGTTCGGCTACCTGCTCTGGGTCGGCGACCGCATGGGCGACCTGGGCGGCTACTTCAAGCTCCAGTCGGGCGCCTGGGCCCACAGCTTCGACTACGGCAAGCAGACCCTGGACGTGCTGACGTCCGTGCCGGTGGGCAAGTTCGACTACCTCTTCGCGTACCCGTTCCCGGACGTCATCTCGGTCGCCGTCATCCTCCTGGCCTGCGCGCTGCTCCCCCTGCTGCTGCGGCTGCGCCCGCCGGCCGTGCTGGTCGTGTACACCGTCCTCACCCTGGCCCTGGTGCTGGGCAGCCAGCAGATCGTCGCCAACATCTCCCGCTATCTGCTGCCGTGCTTCCCGCTGTTCCTCCCCCTCGCGGCCGCCCTGCGCCGCCTCAGCCTGCCCATGCTGTGCACCCTGCTCGGCCTCGCCGCACTGGCCTCGGGCTCGTACGCGGGGTATGCGCTGTTCGAGCTGGGGGTGCCGTGACGGGGCGGCGAGTCAGCCCAGGATCCCCCGGTCGTACGCCGCCGCCACCGCCGCCGCTCGGTCCTTGACGGCCAACTTGGCGTACAGGTGGGTGAGATGCGTCTTCACCGTCGCCTCGCTGATGAACAGTTCGCGGGCGATCTCGCGGTTCGACGTGCCCTTGGCGACCAGGGCCAGGACCTCGCGCTCGCGCGTCGACAGCGGCTCGGCGCCGGGTTGCCGGGGTGTGCGGACCGCGTGGACGAGACGGGAGGCGACGGCCGGGGAGAGGACCGTGCGGCCTTCGGCGGCGGCCCGGACGGCCGTGAACAACTCCTCGCGCGGGGCGTCCTTCAGAAGGTAGCCGGTCGCGCCCGCCTCGATCGCGGGGAGGGTGTCGGAGTCGGTGTCGTAGGTGGTGAGCACCAGGACCTTGGCGCGGGCACCGCGCCTGCTGAGCTCGCGGATCGCCTCCACGCCCGAGCCGCCGGGCATGCGCAGGTCCATCAGGACCACGTCCGGGTCGAGCGCCGTGGCCCGGTCCACCGCCTCCACGCCGTTCGCGGCCTCGGCGAGCACGCGGAAGCCGGGCGCGGACTCGAACATGCCGCGCAGGCCGTCCCGGACGACCGGGTGGTCGTCGACGATCAGCAGCGTGATGGCGGGGTCAGTGGTCATCGCGGACCAACGGTACGCGAGCCGACACCGCCGTACCCTGCCCCGGCTCGGACTCCACGGTGAGGGAGCCCGCGATGCGCTCGGCGCGGGCCCGCATGCCGTCCAGGCCGAAGCCGCCGCCGCGGGTGCGTTCCGGTACGGCGGCCGGGTCGAAGCCGGTGCCGTCGTCCCGGACATCGAGGGTGACCTCGTCGCCCATGAAGGACAGGGTGACGCCGACGCGGGACGCGCGGGCGTGCCGTGCCGCGTTGGACAGGGCCTCCTGGGCGATGCGCAGCAGCGTCGCCGAGACCTCGTCGTGGAGCTGCTCGGCGGTGCCGGTGACGGTGAACTCCGCCTGTGTGCCCGTGCGTTCGCCCCACTCGGTGACCGTCTTCTTCAGCGCCTCGGGCAGCCCGTCGGCGGCCAGCGCGACCGGGGCCAGGTTGTGCACCGAGCGGCGGGCCTCGCCGAGGCTGTGCCGGGCGAGCGTCGAGGCGCGCTCCAGATGGGTGCGGGCGGTGGTCAGGTCGGGGGCGTTGGCCACCACCTGGAGCTGGGCGATGATGCCGGTCAGGCCCTGCGCGATGGTGTCGTGGATCTCGGCGGCGAGCCGGCGGCGCTCGTCGGCGACGCCCGCCTCCCGGGCCTGGAGCAGGAGTTGGGCGTGCAGGGCCGCGTTCTCGTCGAGGGCCCGCTGCAACGCCGTGTTGGTGCGCTCCAGTTCGCCGATGGTCTCGGCCTGGTTCACGGAACGGGCCTCCTCCTGCAGGGCGTACCGGGTGAAGACGCTGACCATGCCCATGTTCACGGCCAGGACGAGGAAGAAGCCGAGCCACAGGATCACCCCGTGCGGCGGCCAGCCGCCGATCTCGCTGCCCGACATGGTGACGGCGGTCAGGAACAGGCCGGGCATCACCAGCCGGCGCGGCAGCTCCCGGACCGCGATGTAGTAGCCGGTCACGGCGTAGAAGGCGAAGAACGGGTTGGCCCAGGTCAGCACGAAGGCGAAGGCCCAGCGCAGCAGGTAGAGGCAGACACTGGTCCGGTTCGGGCCCGGCCGCTTGCGCCTCACTCTCTGCGCCCACAGCTGCAGCACGACGGCCGCGGGCACGAGGACCGCGCAGACGACGAGGCCGGCGCGGTCCACGCCGACCACCCGGGCGGACATCCCCCCGGCGACGACCGCGGCGGCCAGCAGCGCCCAGGGCCCCCACGTCTGGAAGGAGGCGCGGGGCTGCTGGTACGCCGAGTTCGTCATGCTCCCAGTCTCCGGCACGGCCCGCTCACTCCCAGCGGAACCAACGAGCCGCCCCCGCCGTGAGCAGCACCGCCCAGGCCGCGAGCACGCCCAGGTGCCCCCAGCCGGGCCAGTCGCCGGCGGCCGCCTCGCCCAGGGCGCGGGCCGCCGCGCCGAACGGCGTGAGCTGCACCACGCGCGCCAGCGTGTGCGGCATCTGCTGCACCGGCAGCCACACGCCCGCGCAGAACATCATCGGGAAGAACACCGCCGAGCCGATCGCGCTCGCGATCTTCGTGGTGCGGGACAGCGCCGAGACGACGGAGCCGAGGGCGAGCGCCGACGCCGTCGCGAGCAGCAGCGCCAGCAGATAGCCGGCCGGCTGCCCGGGCAGCGTCACGTCGAAGGCGAGCCGGCCGACGGCGAGCGCGAGCAGCGCCGAGGCCAGTGCCACCGTGCCCTGCACGACCATCTGCGCGGACAGCAGTGCGGAGGGCCGTACCGGGGTGAGCCGCATCCGGCGCAGGATGCCCCGCTCCCGGTGGCCGGTCAGGACCTGGGGCAGCGACTGCACCCCGGACATGATCAGGGCGACCAGGACGGCGATGGGCACGTATGCGTCGACCGGCCGCAGCCCGCCGAGCGAGGTGTCGGCCTCCCGGAACGACGGGATGGAGCCGAGGATCACCAGGAGCAGCGTCGGGAACAGGAAGATCCAGAAAACGGCGGCGGGTTCACGGCGGAACAGCCGGAACTCGGTGCGCAGGACGGCGGTGTTCATGCCGCGGCCTCCTTCGTCAGGTCGAGGAACGCGTCGTCGAGGGTGGCGTCCAGGACGCGGAGTTGATGGGCGGTGACGCGGTGCCGGGCGAGCAGGGTGATGACCGCGTTCACGGTCTCGTCGGTGCCGGCGAGCGTGATCCGGCCGTCCTTGCGCTCGATCGAGGCGAGGGCCGGGAGGGCGGCGAGGTGCCGGTCGTCCAGCGGGGCCGACGGGGTGAAGCTGATGACGGTCGCGCCCGCCGAGCGGCGGATGAGCCCGGCCGGGGTGTCCAGGGCGGCCACCCGCCCCTTGTCGATCACCGCGATCCGGTCGCAGAGCCGCTGCGCCTCCTCCATGAAGTGGGTGACGAGCAGCACGGTGACCCCGCTCGCGCGGACGTCCTCGATCAGCTGCCAGGTGTCGCGGCGGGCGCGCGGATCGAGGCCGGTGGTCAGCTCGTCCAGCACGACGACCCGCGGGTTGCCGATGAGGGCCAGGGCGATGAACAGCCGCTGCTGCTGGCCGCCGGACAGCTTGGCGAACCGGGTGCCGAGCTTCGGGGTGAGGCCGAGGCGTTCGGCGAGGGGCCGCCAGTCGGCGGGGCTGGGGTAGAACGCGGCGTACAGCTCCAGCGCCTCCCGCACGGTCAGCTTGGGCTGCAGCTCGCTCTGCTGGAGCTGGGCGCCGAGCAGTCGTGCGACCTTCTCGTGGTCGGCGACGGGGTCCAGCCCGCACACCCGGACCCGGCCGGCGTCGGGGACCCGGAGGCCCTCGACGCACTCCACGGTGGTGGTCTTGCCGGCGCCGTTGGGGCCGAGGATCCCGAAGACCTCGCCCTCCTCGACGGCGAAGGAGACGCCGTCGACCACGGCCCGGCCGCCGTAGACCTTGCGCAGTTCGGTGACTTCGATGACGGATGCCATGCGAAGAGAATCCCGGGCGGGCGGGGTCCGGCACATCGGCCGGCCCGCTCGAAGCGGCATCGTCCGATCGGTTGATGCCGCGCTACGACCCCGTACCGAATCCCGGTTCGGCTCCTCGAACGTTCTCGCAGGTCATGGGACCGGCGACCGGGTGGGGTCCGGCCGAAACTCGGTGGGCGATGTCGGTGCCGGTCCGTACGCTCGCGATGATGCCCACGACACGTGCAACCACCCAGGACCGCTCCGCCGTTCGCATCCTGCTGCGCCTGTGGCCGTACGTCCGTCCCGCGAGCGCCCGGATGTCCACCGCCGCGTTCGTCGCGATCGTCGCCTCCTGTACGGGTCTGGTGATCCCGCTCGTCCTGAAGTGGATGGTGGACGGGCCGGTCGCCGACCGGGACCCGGCGGGGGTGTGGCGCGGCGCGCTGTACCTGCTGCTGATCGGGATCGCCGAGGCGGTCCTGTTCGGGATCAGACGGTGGCTCGTGGCGCGTCCGCTGTCACGTGTCGAGGCGGACATGCGGGCGGCCCTCTACCGGCACCTGCAGCGTCTCCCGGTGGCCTTCCACGACCGCTGGTCCTCGGGTCAGCTGCTCTCGCGGGCCACGACCGACCTGATGCTGCTGCGCCAGTTCCTCTCCTTCGCGCTGACGTTCCTGGTGGTCAACGGGGTCACGATCGTGATCGGCGTGGTGATCATGCTGATGCAGGACTGGGCGCTGGGGCTGGTCGTCCTCGGGCCCGCGATCCCCGTGATCTGGACCTGCGCGGTCTTCGAACGGCGCTACGCGCGCGTGGCGCGACGCGCCCAGGACCAGGTCGGGGACCTGACGACGGTGGTCGAGGAGAGCGTGCTCGGCATCCGCATCATCAAGGGCTTCGGCCGCCACCGCAGCCAGGCGCGGGTGTTCCGCGCGCTGGCGGGCGGCCTGCGCGGCACGGAGCTGCGCAAGGCCCGGCTGCTGGCCACCATCTGGGCGGTCATCGTGACCCTGCCGGAGGTGGCGATCGGGGTGGCCCTGGTGCTCGGCGCCGGCCGTGTCGCCGACGGCGGTCTGTCCGCGGGGACCCTGGTCGCCTTTCTGAGCACGGCACTCGCGCTGCGGTGGCCGGTGGACTCGATCGGCTTCCTGCTGGCGATGAGCCAGGAGGCGGCGACGGCGACGGAGCGGTACTTCGAGGTGATGGACGAGGCACCGGAGGCCGCGCCGGCCGGACCCGGGTCGCCCGACCCGACGCCACGAGACGCCGGCGCGGGTAATCGTACCGGCGCGAACGGTCGTACCGGCGCGGACGGTCGTACCGGCGCGAACGGCCTTGCCTCTGCGGACGGCCTTACCGCTGCGGACCGTCGTACCCCCGCAGACGGTCACATCACCGCGGACAGCCCTGGCACTGCGGACAGTCGTACCGCCGCGGACAGCCGTAGCCCCGCAGGGGGTCACATCACCGCGGACAGTCGCACCACCGCGGACAGCCGTGCCGCCGCCGGCACTCGCACCCCTGCGGCGGCACGACCCCCCGCCGCCGCAGCGGGACTCCGCTTCGAGAACGTCCGGTTCCGCTACCCCGACGCACCCCCCGGCTCCCCGCCCCTGCTGCACCGCATCGACCTGCACATCCGCCCCGGCGAGTCCATGGCCCTCGTCGGCGCCACCGGCAGCGGGAAGACGACGCTCACCGCGCTCGTCCCCCGCCTGCACGAGGCGACCTCGGGCCGTATCACCCTGAACGGCGTCGACATCACCGCGATGTCCCGCGCGGAACTGCGCGCCAGGGTCGCCGTCGCCTTCGAGGAACCCACCCTCTTCTCCATGTCCGTCGCCGAGAACGTCCTGATGGGCGCCCCGGACGACGCGGGAGAGCCCGACCTCGACCGTGCCCTCGCCATCGCGCAGGCGGACTTCGCGCACGCCCTCCCGTACGGCACCGGCACCCGCGTCGGCGAACAGGGCCTCAGCCTCTCCGGCGGCCAGCGGCAGCGCCTCGCGCTGGCCCGGGCGGTGGTCGGACGCCCGGAGTTCCTGGTGCTGGACGACCCGCTCTCCGCCCTGGACGTGCACACGGAGGCCGCCGTGGAGGCCGCCCTGCGGCAGGTCCTCGCCGACACCACCGCCCTGATCGTGGCCCACCGCCCGTCCACCGTGCTGCTCGCCGACCGGGTCGCCCTGCTGTCGGGCGGCCGGATCGCCGCCGTGGGCACCCACCACGAACTGCTGCGCGGCAACGCCGAGTACGCACATCTGATGTCCGGGGAGCAGGAGGACCGCCCATGACGACCACGACGCCGTCCGCCCCCACCACCAGCAGCGGCGGCGGCCCGGACCCCGCGGATCCCGGCGATCCCTTCGACCGGGACGTCCTGCCCACCCCGCCCGGCGCGACGGCCGCCCTGCTGCGCTCGCTGCTCTCCCCCATGAAGGCCCGCGTCGCGCTCACCGCGCTCCTGCTGCTGCTCCAGCAGGCCGCCGTGCAGGTGGGCCCGCTGCTGGTGGCGTACGCCATCGACAGCGCCGTACCGGCCGTCCGGGACCACCGTCACGGCCCGCTGATCGCGGTGGCCGTCGGCTATCTGCTGTGCGCCCTGCTCTCCGGCGGGCTGCAGTTCGCCTTCATCGAGGCCTCCGCCCGGGTCAGCCAGGACGCGCTGCTGGAGCTGCGCGGCAGGATCTTCCGGCACGCCCAGGCGCTGAGCATCGACTTCCACGAGCGCTACACCTCGGGCCGGCTGATCTCCCGCTCCACGACGGACGTCGAGTCGCTGCGCGAACTGCTGGCCGAGGGCCTGCAGGAGCTGGTGACCGTGGTGCTGTCCTTCGTCTACATCTCGGCGCTGCTGCTCTGGCTGGACCTCGGCCTGGGCGCGGTCGCCGTGGCCTCCTTCGTGCCGCTGTACCTGCTCGTACGGCTCTACCGGCAGCGCGCGGGGCGGGTGTACCGGGTGCGGTCCACGGCGATCGCGGCCGTGATCGTGAAGTTCGTGGAGACGATGAACGGCATCCGGCCGGTGCGCGCCTTCCGCCGGGAGGCGGCGAACGACGCCGAGTTCGCGGTGCTGAACGCACGCCACGAGCGGACCAACGGGGACGCGCTGCTGGAGATGGCCCGCTATGTGGTGGGGTCCCGGCTGGTGGCCAACACGGCGATCGCGGGGATCGTGCTGTGGGGTGCCCACCGGGTGGCGACCGGCTCGCTGGAGCTGGGTGTGCTGGCGGCCGCGGTGCTGTACCTGCGGCGCCTGTACGACCCGATAGACCGGCTCGGCATGTTCCTGAACTCCTACCAGTCGGCCGCGGCGTCCCTGGAGAAGATCGCCGGGCTGCTGGCCCAGACCCCGTCGGTGCCGGAGCCGTCGGCCCCGCGGGAGCTGCCGCCGGGCAGGGAGGAACTGCCCGGGCGTGAGGTGGTCTTCGCCGGCGTCCGCTTCGCCTACCGCACCGGCGGCGAGGTGCTTCCCCGCTTCGATCTGACACTCCCGGCCGGGCAGACGGTCGCCGTGGTCGGTGCCACGGGCGCGGGCAAGTCCACGCTGGCCAAGCTCCTCGCCCGCTTCTACGACCCCTCCGAGGGGCGTGTCCTGCTGGACGGGGTGGACGTGCGCGAGCTGTCCACGCGGGCCCTGCGGCGCGGGGTGGTGATGGTGACGCAGGAGGCGTTCCTGTTCTCCGGCACGGTCGCGGACAACATCGCGATCGGCGATCCGGACGCCTCCCGCGAGGAGATCGAGCGGGCCGCGAAGGCGATCGGCGCGCACGAGTTCATCAGCGCGCTGCCCGACGGGTACGACACCGACGTCCGCAAGCGCGGCGGCCGCATCTCGGCGGGCCAGCGTCAACTGGTCGCCTTCGCTCGGGCGTTGCTCGCCGATCCGGCCGTACTGATCCTGGACGAGGCGACGAGTTCGCTGGACGTGCCGGGCGAGCGGGCGGTGCAGCGGGCGATGTCGACGGTGCTGCGGGGCCGCACGGCCGTGGTGATCGCCCACCGGCTGTCGACGGTGGAGATCGCCGACCGGGTGCTGGTGATGGAGGGCGGCCGCATCGTGGAGGACGGCTCCCCGGCCGAACTGATCGCGGGTTCCGGCGACTTCGCGGACCTGCACCGGGCCTGGCGGGACAGCCTCAGCTAGCCGAGGGACGGGGAGGGACGACGATGGCGGACCGGAAGCGGCGGCAGGCCTCACCGGCGGACGTCGGAGCGATCGCAAAGACGCGGACCGTGGCACCCCGGGCCGCTCCGCGGCGGCTCGGGCGCTACGGCGGACACGGGTTCCGGCCACGGGACCGCTCCGCGCCGGAGCACGCCCGGCTGACCGGGACCGGCAGCGCGTCCGCCCGCCGCGCGGCGCCGCGACCGGCCGGGGACGCCCGCTCGCCGGAACACTTCCATCCGGCCCGGCGCCTGCACGAGCGGCACGGGGTGCGGTCGGCGACCGGGGACGCGGTGGGTGTGTTCCCGGTGCGCGAGCCGGCCGTGGCCGTGGGTGAGGGGTGCCGCACAACGAGCCGATCGGGGGACGGATGATCGACGCCTACGAGGACCCGGGCACGCCCGACACGCGTGGCGGCTGGCGCTATCTGGGGTGGCTGGTGCGGTGCCAGCCGGGGCGGTCGGTGGCCGGGGCGCTGCTGGGCAGTGTGTGGATGGTGCTGCTGGCCGCGCAGCCGTATCTGATGGCGCGGGCCGTGGACGACGGTCTGGTGCCGGGCCGGCCGGGGGTGCTGGCCGGGTGGTGCGCGGTGATGTTCGTGCTCGGGTCGGTGAACGCCTGGCTGAGCATCATGCGGCACCGCACGATGACGCGGGTGCGGATGGACGCCCACTTCCGCACGGTGAAGGTGGTCGTGGGGCAGGTGGTCCGGCTCGGGGCCGCGCTGTCGCGCCGGGCGGAGGCCGGTGAGGTGGTGACCATCGGGGTCGGCGACGTGCGGACCATCGCGATGGCGCTGACCGTGGTGGGCCCGGGTGTCGGCTCGGGCGTGGTCTATGGGGTGGTGGCCGCGCTGCTGCTGTCGGTCTCGGCGCCGCTCGCGGCGGTGGTGCTGCTCGGGCTGCCGGTGATCGCGCTGGTCACCGGGCCGCTGACGCTGCGGCTGCAGGGTGCGGAGAGCACGTACCGGGAGCGGCAGGGCGTGCTCACCGCGCGCATCGGCGACCTCGCGGGCGGCCTGCGCGTCCTCAACGGCCTCGGTGGGAAGGGGCTGTTCGCGGACGCCTTCCGGGAGGACTCGCAGCGGTTGCGCGCCCAGGGCTACCGGGTCGGCGCGGTCGCCAGCTGGGTGCAGGCCCTCGGGGTGGGCCTGCCCACCCTGTTCCTGGCCGTCGTCACCTGGCTGGCGGCGCGCCTCGCCGCTCAAGGGGACATCACCGTGGGCCAGTTGGTGTCGGTGTACGGCTATGCGGCCGTGCTGATCGGGCCGGTGGCGTTCTTCGTGCAGACGGCCTACGACCTCAACCGGGGTGTGGTGGCCGCGCGCCGGGTCGTGACGCTGCTGCGGCTGGAGCCGGAGCCGGACGAGGGCGGCCTGCCGGCCCCCAACGGGCCCGCCGAGCTGCACGACCCGGTGTCCGGGGTGCGGGTGGTGCCGGGCCGGCTGACCGCGCTGGCCGCCGCCAGGCCCGCGGAGGCGGCCGCGGTGGTGGACCGGCTCGGCCGGTTCGGGCCGACCGACGTCACCTGGGGCGGGGTACGGCTCGACGGGATCCCGCTGGCCGACGTACGGCGGCGCATCCTGGTCGCGGACAACGAGGCCGACCTGTTCGCCGGGCCGCTCCGGGAGGTCGTGGCCGCCGGACACACGGCGGGCGAGGCGGCCCTGCGCGGGGCGCTGCACGCGGCGGCCGCCGAGGACGTCGTCCGCGGGCTGCCGGACGGCGCGGACTCGTCGGTGGCCGGGCAGGGCCGCAGCCTGTCCGGCGGGCAGCGGCAGCGCGTCCGGCTGGTGCGGGCGCTGCTGGCCGAGCCCGAGGTGCTGCTCGCCGTGGAGCCGACCTCGGCGCTGGACGCGCACACCGAGGCGCTGGTCGCCGCCCGGCTGCGGGAGGCGCGCCACGGCCGTACGACGGTGGTGACCACCACCTCGCCGCTGGTGCTGGACCGTGCGGACACGGTCCTGTTCCTGGCCGAGGGGAAGGTCGTGGCGAGCGGCCCGCACCGGCGGCTGCTGGCCGAGGAGCCGGGCTACCGGGCGCTGGTGGCCCGGGACGTGGAGGCGGAGGACGCCGAGGGGGTCGTACGGTGACGGCGGGCGAGGGGCTGCTGCCGGTCGCGGACCGGGGTCAGGTGCGGCGGGCCGCGCTGCGGCTGGTGCGGGCCGACAAACGGGCGTTCGCCGCCGCGCTGGTGCTGAACGCGCTGGCGGCCGGGGCGGGCCTGGCCGGGCCGTGGCTGGTCGGGCGGATCGTCGACGAGGTGAGGGCCGGGCACGGGGTCGGCTCGGTGGACCGGCCGGCCCTGTGGATCCTGCTGTGTGCGTCGGCCCAGCTGCTGCTGGCCCGCTGGGCACGGTACGTGGGTCACCGGTTCGGGGAGCGGACGCTGGCCCGGGTCCGCGAGGAGTTCGTGCGGCGGGTGCTGGCGCTGCCCGCGTCCGTGGTGGAGCGGGCCGGCACCGGCGATCTGACCGCGCGCGGCACGGCGGACGTGGCGACGGTCGGCACCACGCTGCGGGACGTCGGCCCGGAACTGCTGGTCAACACCGCGCAGGCGCTCTTCGTGCTGGGCGCGGTGTTCCTGCTGAGCCCGCTGCTCGGCGCGTTCGGGCTGCTCGGGCTGACCCCGATCTGGCTGGCCCTGCGCTGGTATCTGCGGCGGGCCCGGGACGGCTATCTCGCCGAGGGGGCGGCGTCGTCGGAGGTCGCGGAGATCCTCGCGGCGACGGCGGCCGGGGCGCGGACCGTCGAGGCGTTCGGGCTGCGGCGACGGCGGGTCGCGGCGAGCCGGGAGGCGTTGGAGAGGTCTCGCCGGACCCGTTTCCACACGCTGTGGCTGCGGACGGTGTTCTTCCCGGCGGTCGAGGTGACGTACACCGTGCCCGTGGTGGGCGTGCTGCTGGTCGGCGGATGGCTGCACGCGCGTGGCGCGGTCGGGGTCGGCGCGGTGGTGGCCGCCGCGCTGTATCTGCGGCAGTTCACCGAACCGCTGGACCAGATCCTGATGCGGGTGGAGCAACTCCAGGAGAGCGGCGCCTCGTTCGCCCGCGTGGAGGGGCTGGCGCGGGCGCCGCGCGGGGATGCCGCGGACTCCCCGGTCCCGGCGGACGACCGGATCGACGTGCGCGGCGTGCGGTACGCCTACGAGCGCGGCGGCGAGGTGCTGCGCGGGGTGGATCTGACGGTGCGGCCCGGGGAGCGGCTCGCGGTGGTGGGCCCCTCGGGAGCCGGCAAGACCACCCTGAGCAGGTGCTGGCGGGCATCGACCGGCCCGGCACCGGCACGGTCACGGTGGGCGGGGTGCCGGTCGCCGAGCTGGCGCCGGAACTGCTGCGCCGCCAGGTCGTCCTGGTCACGCAGGAGCACCATGTGTTCCTCGGCACGGTCCGCGAGAACCTGCTGATCGCCGAACCCGCGGCGACGGACGACGAACTGTGGGCGGCGCTCGCCGCGGTGGGCGCCGACGACTGGGTCCGCGAGCTGCCGGACGGCCTGGGCACCCGGCTGGGCGCGGGCGGCCGGGCCACCGACGGCTCGCAGGCGCAGCAACTCGCCCTGGCCCGGGTGGTGCTGGCCGACCCGCACACGCTGATCCTGGACGAGGCGACGGCCCTGCTGGACCCCACCACCGCCCGGCACACCGAGCGCGCCCTGGCCGCGGTCCTGCGGGGCCGCACGGTCATCGCCATCGCCCACCGCCTGCACACCGCTCATGACGCGGACCGGGTGGCGGTCATGGAGGACGGGCGCCTCACCGAACTGGGCACGCACGAGGAGCTGGTGACGGCCGAGGGGGCGTACGCGGCGCTGTGGGGGACCTGGCACGGGGAGGCGTCCCCCTGACGGCCGGTCCGCATACCGAACATGAACATCCGGTCAACGAACCATTTCCGGCCAAGTTTCTGACGCGCTCCTGACAGGCTGCGTGATCCCCTGCCACTCTTCCCAGGCCGACTCACAGCAACCCCACAGCTTCACCCGCTGCGAGCGGCCCGCACGTGGTTCCGCGCAACGCCCTGTTCTGCCCCGGACGTCCCAACCCACCGTCCGGTCTCCCCTGGCCGCGCGACCCGCGGTCACGCAGAAGGAGTCAGTGTTGAGAAGCAATTCCTCTCGCGGACGCACCTCCCACACCCCGCACCGCCGTACCGCCACCGTCGCCCTCGTCGGCGTCGCCGCCCTGATCGCCGTCGCCGTCCAGTCGGGCGCCGCCGGCGCCGCACCGGCCGCCCAGCCGCGGGCCGGCAAGGCGAATCCGGCCCATCTGGCCGTCCGGCTCACGCCCTCCCAGCGCGCCGAGCTGATCCGGCACGCCGACGCCGGCACGGCCGCGACGGCCCGCGCGATCGGCCTCGGCGCCAAGGAGAAGCTGGTCGTCAAGGACGTCGTCAAGGACGCCGACGGCACGCTCCACACCCGCTACGAGCGCACCTACGCGGGTCTGCCGGTGCTCGGCGGCGACCTGGTCGTGGACACCGCCCGCACGGGCAAGACCATGGAGGTCGTCAGGGCCACCGGCGCCACGCTGAAGGTCACCGGTCTCACCCCGGCCGTGTCCAGGGCGGCCGCCGAGAAGCAGGCCGTGCAGCGGGCGAAGACGCTCGGCGGCAGCAAGCAGAGCGCGGACAGCGTGCGCAAGGTGATCTGGGCCGGCTCCGGCAAGCCCGTCCTCGCCTACGAGACGGTCGTCGGCGGCCTCCAGGACGACGGCACCCCGAACCAGCTGCACGTCATCTCCGACGCGGCCACCGGCAAGAAGCTCTTCGAGTACCAGGGCATCAGGACCGGCGTCGGCAACACCCAGTACAGCGGACAGGTCACCCTCACGACGACCCAGTCGGGCTCGACGTACACGCTCAACGACGGGGCGCGCGGCAACCACAAGACGTACAACCTGAACCACGGCTCCAGCGGCACCGGCACGCTGTTCTCGCAGTCGAACGACACCTGGGGCAACGGGACCACCTCGAACGCGGCCACGGCGGGCGCGGACGCCCACTACGGCGCGCAGGAGACCTGGGACTTCTACAAGAACGTCTTCGGCCGCAGCGGCATCAAGAACAACGGCGTCGGCGCGTACTCGCGGGTGCACTACGGCAACTCGTACGTGAACGCGTTCTGGGACGACGGCTGCTTCTGCATGACGTACGGCGACGGCTCCGGGAACAACGACCCGCTGACCGCGCTCGACGTGGCCGGCCACGAGATGAGCCACGGCGTCACCGCCAACACCGCGGGGCTGGAGTACAGCGGGGAGTCGGGCGGCCTGAACGAGGCGACCAGCGACATCATGGGCACGGGCGTGGAGTTCTACGCCAACAACTCCAGCGACGTCGGCGACTACCTCATCGGCGAGAAGATCGACATCAACGGCGACGGCACCCCGCTGCGCTACATGGACAAGCCCAGCAAGGACGGCGGCTCCGCCGACTCCTGGTACTCGGGCGTCGGCGACCTCGACGTGCACTACTCGTCGGGCGTGGCGAACCACTTCTTCTACCTGCTGAGCGAGGGCAGCGGCGCCAAGGTGATCAACGGCGTCAGCTACAACTCGCCCACGGCGGACGGGCTGCCGGTGACCGGAATCGGCCGCGACAAGGCGCTGCAGATCTGGTACCGGGCGCTCACCACCAAGTTCACCTCCACCACCGACTACGCGGGCGCCCGCACCGGCACCCTCGCGGCGGCCGGTGAGCTGTACGGCACGTCCGGCGCCGAGTACAAGGCGGTGCAGGACGCCTGGGCCGCCGTGGCGGTCGGCTCGCGCTCCGGCGGGGGCGGGGGCGGCGGCGGTTCGACGTACGAGAACAGCACCCCGGTGTCGATACCGGACAACGGGCCCGCCGTCACCTCCGCCATCACCGTCTCCGGCAGGAGCGGAAACGCACCGAACAATCTGCAGGTGAGCGTCGACATCACGCACACCTGGCGGGGTGACCTGGTGATCGACCTCGTCGGCCCGTCGGGCACCGCGTACCGCCTGAAGAACTTCTCCTCGTCGGACTCGGCGGACAACGTCAAGCAGACCTTCACGGTCAACGCCGCCGCGGAGCCGGCCAACGGGACCTGGAAGTTGAAGGTGCAGGATCAAGCCACCTACGACACCGGAACGATCAACGGCTGGAAGCTGACGTTCCCGTAAGCGGCAAGCAACAGGCCCGGAAACAGGGCGCCGACCGAGGGCTCACCGCCCTCGGTCGGCAGCAGTTCACACAGCCGCAACGTTCATGGATGCGTCGATTTCCAGCCAACATCACTTCAGGGTCCTGACATGTACGCGCCCCTGATGTCACTCTCTCTCCACCCGCCGCAGCAGCACAGCAACTTCACAACGCCATATCGCCGGCCAGTAACCCCACGCTGACCGGACTCCCCACCTGAAGGAGCTTTGAGTGAGCCCCCTCTACGCGCGTCACAAGCGCACCACTCTGGCCATCGCCACCGCTGTCGCCGCCGGAGCCCTGCTCTCCACTGGTCTGACCACCAGTGCCTCCGCCCAGACCCCGGCCGCCTCGGCCAAGCCGCCGGCCGCCGCGCCGACCGCGCTGTCCGCCGCGGCCCGCACCTCCCTGATCCAGAAGGCCCAGGCCGGCGCCGCCGAGACCGCGCAGCACATAGGCCTCGGCGCCAAGGAGAAGCTGGTCGTCAAGGACGTCGTCAAGGACGCCGACGGCACCGTCCACACCCGCTACGAGCGCACCTACGCGGGCCTGCCGGTGCTCGGCGGCGACCTCGTCGTCCACACGGCCAAGTCCGGCAAGACCGAGGGCGTCACCAGAGCGACCAAGTCGACCATCAAGGTGGCCTCGCTCAAGCCGCAGATCACCGCCGCCAAGGCCGAGAAGCAGGCGGTGTCCGCCGCCAAGACGCTCGGCTCCGCCAAGTCCACCGCGGACGGCGCGCGCAAGGTGATCTGGGCCGGCTCCGGCAAGCCCGTCCTCGCCTACGAGACGGTCGTCGGCGGCCTCCAGGACGACGGCACCCCGAACCAGCTGCACGTCATCTCCGACGCGGCCACCGGCAAGAAGCTCTTCGAGTACCAGGGCATCGAGAACGCGACCGGCACCGGCAAGACGCTGTACTCCGGCACGGTCAGCCTCAACACCGTGCAGTCGGGCTCGACGTACCAGCTCACCGACAGCGCGCGGGGCAACCACAAGACCTACAACCTGGCCCGCAAGACGTCCGGCAAGGGCACCCTGGTGGCCAGCTCGAGCAACGTCTTCGGCACCGGCACCGCCTCCAGCTCCTCCTCCGACCAGACCGCGGCCGCCGACGCCGCCTACGGCGCCGCGGAGACCTGGGACTTCTACAAGAGCACCTTCGGGCGCAGCGGCATCAAGAACGACGGTGTCGGCGCGTACTCCCGCGTCCACTACGGCAGCTCGTACGTGAACGCGTTCTGGGACGACAGCTGCTTCTGCATGACCTACGGCGACGGTGAGGGCAACGTCGACCCGCTGACCTCGCTGGACGTGGCCGGCCACGAGATGAGCCACGGCGTCACCGCCAACACCGCGGGCCTGGACTACTCGGGCGAGTCCGGCGGCCTGAACGAGGCCACCTCCGACATCTTCGGCACCGGTGTGGAGTTCTTCGCCAACAACGCGTCCGACAAGGGCGACTACCTCATCGGCGAGAAGATCAACATCAACGGCGACGGCACCCCGCTGCGCTACATGGACAAGCCCAGCAAGGACGGCGGCTCGGCGGACTCCTGGTCCTCCTCCGTCGGCAACCTGGACGTCCACTACTCGTCCGGCGTCGCCAACCACTTCTTCTACCTGCTGTCGGAGGGCAGCGGCGCGAAGACGATCAACGGCGTGTCGTACAACTCGCCCACGTCCAACGGCTCCACGGTCACCGGCATCGGCCGCGACAAGGCGCTGCAGATCTGGTACAAGGCGCTGACGACGTACTTCACGTCGACGACCAACTACAAGTCGGCCCGCGCGGGCACCCTGTCCGCCGCGTCCGCCCTGTACGGCTCCTCCAGCACCGAGTACAAGGCGGTGGCCGCGGCCTGGGCGGCGGTCAACGTCAACTGACGTCGGCACCTGAGCACACGGGCGGCACCCGGGCGAAGCACACCCCGGGTGCCGCCCTACTCTTGTGACCCATGTCCTCGGCGTCCTTCACCTACGAGCCGGTCGGCGCGACCCGCGACGACCTGACGTACTGCCCGCCCGGCTTCCGCCCCCTGCTCGTCCGCACCCGCCTCGGCGAGGGCGAGAAGGTCTTCCAGCGGGCCGCCGAGGCGGTCCTCACCTGGGAGATGCACCGCGAGCTGGGCGTGGGCATCGACGCGACCGCCGACCGCGCGGCCCCCGGCGTCGACGTCACGGTCACCCTGGCCGCGCTGATCAAGGCCCCCTGCCGCGTCATCTGGTCGACCGAGGAGCCCCGCCGTGCCGGCTGGGCCTACGGCACCCTGGAGGGCCACCCCGAATGCGGTGAGGAGGCCTTCGTGGTCGACCGCACGGGCGACGGCACGGTGTGGCTGACGATCGCGGCCTTCAGCAGGCCGGCCAAGTGGTACGCGAAGGCGGGCGGCCCGGCGACCCGGGCCCTCCAGCACGCCTACGCCCACCGCTGCGGCACCGTCCTGCGCCGCCTGTGCGCAGACCTGACAGAGGCCTGACACCTGCGGCGACCGGGAGGACCGCCATTCCGTTCCACGACCATCAGGAACTCGACGTGACCGTGGTCGCGGTGGCATCGGTGGGCGCAGCGGTGGAGACGGACGGCGAGACCGGTTTCATCGATCAGGCCAAGCACCCCTCTTGGTGGGACCAGAACATCGCACCGCCCCGCGTCGGAGACGAACTGCATGCCGTCGTCCTGGACGCCGGCCGGGAACCACCCCGGCTCAGCGCACTGCCGCGGGACATCGCCATCGCACGACGGCTGCGTGATGCCATGTGAGACCCGGGCAATCGGACACGTCTCCCCTCACCGCAACAACACCCCCGCCCCCTCCACCACCTCCTGTGGCGGGATCGTCATCAGGCCCATCTCCGCGCTCGACGCGAGGAGGCGGTGGGTGGGGAGGATGCGGATCGTGTAGCCGTAGGGGCCGGTGCGGTCCAGGGAGAGGGGGCCCTCGTACAGCAGGCGGCCCTCCAGGTCGGGGGTGCCCGTCGGCTTCAGGGGGACCACCGTCGCGTCCGTGATGCGGTCCTCCGCGTCCACCCGGCCGGAGACCGCCTGGACCTCGACGTCGTCGGGGAGCAGGTCGCCCAGGCCGACCCGGACCCGGAGCCCGACGGTCGTGCCCAGTTCCGCCGTGGCCGTCGTCGCGGTCGTCTCTACGTGGTCGACGCTCACCCCGGACCAGGCGGACCGTACCCGGGCCTTCCACCGCGCGAGGTCCCGGGCGGTGTCCGGGGTCAGCGCGCGATGCGTCTGCGCGGCCGGGGTGTAGAGGCGGTCCACGTACTCCCGGACCATGCGGCCGGCCAGCACCTTCGGGCCGAGCAGGGTGAGGGTCTGGCGGACCATCTCGATCCAGCGGTCGGGCAGGCCGGCGCGTCCGCGTTCGTAGAAGCGGGGGGTGATCCGCTGCTCCAGCAGGTCGTACAGGGCAGCGGCCTCGATGTCGTCGCGGCGGTCGGGGTCGGTGCCGACGCCGTCGGCGGTCGGCACGGCCCAGCCGAAGTCGGGCCGGAACCATTCGTCCCACCAGCCGTCCAGGACGGAGAGGTTCAGGCAGCCGTTGAGGGCCGCCTTCATGCCGGAGGTGCCGCACGCCTCCAGGGGGCGCAGGGGGTTGTTCAGCCAGACGTCACAGCCCGGGTAGAGCTTCTGCGCCATCCCCATGCCGTAGTCGGGGAGGAAGACGATGCGATGGCGCACGCGCGGGTCGTCGGCGAAGCGGACCAGTTCCTGGACGAGCCGCTTGCCGCCGTCGTCCGCCGGGTGCGCCTTGCCCGCGACGACGATCTGGATCGGCCGCTCCGGGTGCAGCATGAGCTCCATCAGGCGGTCACGGTCGCGCAGCATCAGGGTCAGGCGCTTGTACGACGGGACCCGGCGCGCGAAGCCGATCGTCAGGACGTCGGGGTCCAGGACGCCCTCGATCCATCCCAACTCGGCGTTCCCGGCGCCGCGTTGCCGCCATGACGCCCGCAGCCGCTCACGTACCTCCAGCACCAGCTGTTCGCGCAGGGCCCGGCGCAGCTCCCAGACCTCCTCGTCCGGGATCTCCGCGACGGAGTCCCAGCGCTCGGAGCCGCCGACGGTGAGCGCGTCCTCGGTCCGCTGGGCGCCGATCTGCCGGGCGCCGAGCCGCAGCACCTCCGGGGCCACCCAGGTGGGCGCGTGGACTCCGTTGGTGACGGAGGTGATCGGCACCTCGTCGGGGTCGAATCCCGGCCACAGGCCCGCGAACATCTCCCGGCTGACCTGCCCGTGCAGCAGCGACACCCCGTTGGCCCGCTGGGCGAGCCGCAGCCCCATCACGGCCATGTTGAACAGGTTCGGCTCGCCGCCCGGGTACGTCTCCATGCCGAGGGCCAGGATCCGCTGCACCTCGATGCCGGGAAGCTCGGCGTCGGGGCCGAAGTGCCGGGCGACCAGCTCCCGGTCGAAGCGGTCGATGCCGGCGGGGACGGGCGTGTGGGTGGTGAAGACCGTGCCGCCGCGCACCGCCTCCAGGGCCGAGTCGAAGTCCAGTCCCTCCGCGCACAGTTCGGCGATCCGCTCCAGGCCCAGGAAGCCCGCGTGGCCCTCGTTGGTGTGGAACACCTCCGGCTCCGGGTGCCCGGTGAGCCGGCAGTACGTCCGCACCGCGCGCACACCCCCTATGCCGAGCAGCATCTCCTGGAGCAGCCGGTGCTCGCCGCCACCGCCGTAGAGCCGGTCGGTCACCCCGCGTTCGCCCTGGTCGTTCTCCTCCACGTCGGAGTCCAGCATCAGCAGCGGCACCCGGCCCACCTGTGCCAGCCAGATCCGCGCGTGCAGCGCCCGGCCGCCGGGCAGTGCGAGGGAGACCCGCGCGGGGGTGCCGTCGGCCTCCTTCAGCTGGGTGACGGGAAGTTCGTTGGGGTCGAGCACCGGATAGTGCTCCTGCTGCCAGCCGTCCCGGGACAGGGTCTGCCGGAAGTACCCGTGCCGGTAGAGCAGCCCGACCCCGATCAGCGGTACGCCGAGGTCGCTGGCCGCCTTGAGATGGTCGCCGGCCAGGATGCCGAGGCCGCCGGAGTACTGGGGCAGCGCGGCCGTGATGCCGAACTCCGGGGAGAAGTAGGCGACGGCGGCGGGCAGGCCGTCGGATTGTGTCTGGTACCAGCGGTCGCCGGTCAGATAGTCGTCGAGGTCGTCGGCGGCCGCGGTGAGCCGGCGCAGGAACCGCCGGTCCCCGGCCAGCTCGGCCAGCCGGGCCGGCCGCACGCTGCCCAGCAGCCGCACCGGGTCGCGCTCGGCGGCGGCCCAGGCCTCGGGGTCGACGGACTGGAACAGGTCGCGCGTTTCCGCATGCCACGACCAGCGCAGATTGCGCGCCAGGTCGCTCAGCGGCCGGAGGGGGTCGGGGAGAACGGGACGGACGGTGAACCGACGGATCGCCTTCACATTCCACCTCGGCGGCGCGTTGCGTGGTGAGACGTACGGCGCTGTACGTCTCGTCGTCACCTTCGACGGTAGTGGTTACCGGGGGGTCGGTGGGGACCTGTCCGCGGGGGTGTCGGGGCGGGTGTCGGGGCGTCAAGAGGCGATGACCGGGAACCCGTGGAAAGGGGCCGGTCTTGTGTGTAGACATACGCGTGAGTAGTTAACAAAGTGCCGGATTGCCCACCCGAAGAGGATGGGAAGGCTCCACCGGTACGCACCCCACAGGCGTCCCACAGCACCGCCGCAGGACCCACCTCCCCATATCCATCCGCCCACACCCTCGTTGACGCGGACAGGAGCGGTCATGCCCGCCACGCACCACTCGTCAGCACCACCGACCGACAGCAAGGCCAAGGCAGCAGGAAAGAAGACCACGGGCAGGAAGGCCCCGCCGGCCGCCGTCGCCCGCGGCTCGGCCGAACCCCCTCCCGCGTCCGGGGAGACCACCCTCGGCCGCATTCCCGTCCTCGACGTACGTCCCGTGGTGCAGCACGGGCGCAAACCCGCCAAATCCGTGGCCGGTGAGTCGTTCGAGGTGTCGGCCACCGTGTTCCGGGAGGGGCACGACGCCGTGGCGGCGAACGTGGTCCTGCGGGACCCGGCGGGCCGGGCCGGCCCCTGGACGCCGATGCGGGAGCTGGCCCCGGGCACCGACCGCTGGGGCGCCACCGTCACCGCGGGCGAACCCGGCCGCTGGACCTACACGGTGGAGGCCTGGTCGGACCCGCTCGGGACCTGGCGGCACACCGCGGGGATCAAGATCCCGGCGGGCATCGACACCGGCCTCGTCCTGGAGGAGGGCGCCCGGCTGTACGAGCGCGCCGCCGCCGGGGTGCCGGACGCGGACCGCAAGCTCGTGCTGGACGCGGTGGCGGCCCTGCGCGACGAGAACCGCCCGGCGGCCTGGCGGCTCGCCGCGGCGCTGGCCCCGGAGGTGGAGTCGGTCCTGGCGCGGTATCCGCTGCGGGAGCTGGTCACCGCCTCCGATCCGATGCCGCTGCTGGTGGAGCGCGAACGGGCCCTGTACGGCTCCTGGTACGAGTTCTTCCCCCGCTCCGAGGGCACCGCCGAGCAGCCGCACGGCACCTTCCGCACCGCGGCCCGCCGGCTGGAGCCGATCGCCGCCATGGGCTTCGACGTCGTCTACCTGCCCCCCGTCCACCCCATCGGCACGACGTTCCGCAAGGGCCGCAACAACACCCTCACCCCCGGCCCGCACGACGTGGGCGTGCCCTGGGCGATCGGCTCGCCCGAGGGCGGCCACGACGCCGTCCACCCCGGCCTGGGCACCCTGGAGGACTTCGACTTCTTCGTCGCCGAGGCCCGCGGGCTGGGCCTGGAGGTGGCGCTCGACTTCGCGCTGCAGTGCTCCCCGGACCATCCGTGGGTGCACAAGCACCCGGAGTGGTTCCACCACCGCCCGGACGGGACGATCGCCTACGCGGAGAACCCGCCGAAGAAGTACCAGGACATCTACCCGATCGCCTTCGACGCCGACATGGACGGGCTGGTCGCGGAGACCGTCCGCGTGCTGCGGCACTGGATGCGGCACGGGGTGCGGATCTTCCGGGTCGACAACCCGCACACCAAACCGGTCGTGTTCTGGGAGCGGGTGATCGCCGAGATCAACCGCAAGGACCCGGACGTGATCTTCCTGGCGGAGGCGTTCACCCGGCCGGCGATGATGCACACCCTCGCCCAGATCGGTTTCCAGCAGTCGTACACGTACTTCACCTGGCGCAACACCAAGCAGGAGCTGACGGAGTACCTCAGCGAGCTGACGGGTGAGGCGGCGGCCTGGATGCGGCCGAACTTCTTCGCCAACACCCCCGACATCCTGCACGCCTACCTCCAGCACGGCGGCCGGCCCGCCTTCGAGGTCCGCGCGGTGCTGGCCGCGACCCTCTCCCCCGCCTGGGGCATCTACAGCGGCTACGAACTGTGCGAGAACACCCCCCTCCGGGAGGGCGGCGAGGAGTACCTCGACTCCGAGAAGTACCAACTCAAGCCACGCGACTGGCAGAAGGCGGAACGGGAAGGGCTCACCATCGCGCCCCTCATCACCCGCCTCAACGAGATCAGGCGGCGCAGCCCCGCCCTGCGGCAGCTGCGGGATCTCCACTTCCACCACGCCGACCAGGACGCGGTGATCGCCTACTCGAAGCGGAGCGGATCGAACACGGTTCTGGTCGTCGCCAACCTCGACCCCCACCACACCCAGGAGGCAACGGTCTCGTTGGACATGCCGCAACTCGGCCTGGACTGGCACGAGTCCGTGCCGGTGCGCGACGAGCTCACCGGCGAGACCTACCACTGGGGCAGGGCCAACTATGTGCGCCTCGAACCGGGCCATAGGCCCGCGCATGTCTTCACCGTCCTGCGACCGTCCAACCCGCAGATCGGAGGGTCACCCACAATATGATCGTCAATGAGCCCGTTCCGGACACCTTCGAGGACACGCCCGCCAAGGACCGGGACCCCGAGTGGTTCAAACGCGCCGTCTTCTACGAGGTGCTCGTCCGCTCCTTCCAGGACAGCAACGGCGACGGCGTCGGCGACCTGAAGGGCCTCACCGCCAAGCTCGACTACCTGCAATGGCTCGGCGTGGACTGTCTGTGGCTGCCGCCGTTCTTCAAGTCACCGCTGCGGGACGGCGGGTACGACGTCTCCGACTACACCGCTGTCCTCCCGGAGTTCGGCGACCTCGCCGACTTCGTGGAGTTCGTGGACGCCGCCCACCAGCGCGGCATGCGCGTGATCATCGACTTCGTCATGAACCACACCAGCGACCAGCACCCGTGGTTCCAGGAGTCGAGGCGCGATCCGGACGGTCCGTACGGTGACTACTACGTCTGGGCCGACGACGACAAGCAGTTCCAGGACGCCCGCATCATCTTCGTCGACACCGAGGCGTCCAACTGGACGTACGACCCCGTACGCAAGCAGTACTACTGGCACCGCTTCTTCTCGCACCAGCCGGACCTCAACTACGAGAACCCGGCGGTGCAGGAGGAGATGATCTCCGCGCTGAAGTTCTGGCTGGATCTCGGCATCGACGGGTTCCGCCTGGACGCGGTGCCGTACCTGTACCAGCAGGAGGGCACCAACTGCGAGAACCTGCCGGCGACCCACGAGTTCCTCAAGCGGGTGCGCAAGGAGATCGACGCCCAGTACCCCGACACCGTGCTGCTGGCGGAGGCCAACCAGTGGCCGGAGGACGTCGTCGACTACTTCGGCGACTACGCCTCCGGCGGCGACGAGTGCCACATGGCGTTCCACTTCCCCGTGATGCCGCGCATCTTCATGGCCGTACGCCGGGAATCCCGCTACCCGGTCTCGGAGATCCTGGCCAAGACACCGGCCATCCCGGCCGGCTGCCAGTGGGGGATCTTCCTGCGCAACCACGACGAGCTGACCCTGGAGATGGTCACCGACGAAGAGCGCGACTACATGTGGGCCGAGTACGCGAAGGACCCGCGGATGCGCGCCAACATCGGCATCCGCCGCCGCCTCGCGCCCCTGCTCGACAACGACCGCAACCAGATCGAGCTGTTCACCGCCCTGCTGCTCTCCCTGCCCGGCTCACCGATCCTCTACTACGGCGACGAGATCGGCATGGGCGACAACATCTGGCTCGGCGACCGCGACGCGGTGCGCACGCCGATGCAGTGGACGCCCGACCGCAACGCGGGATTCTCGTCCAGCGATCCCGGACGCCTCTTCCTGCCCACGATCATGGACCCGGTCTACGGCTACCAGGTCACCAACGTCGAGGCCTCCATGTCCTCCCCGTCCAGCCTGCTGCACTGGACGCGCCGCATGATCGAGATCCGCAAGCAGAATCCTGCCTTCGGACTGGGGTCCTACACCGAGCTGCCGTCGTCGAACCCGGCGGTGCTCGCCTTCCTGCGCGAGGCTCCCCTGTCGAAGGAGGGGGAGGACGACCTCGTGCTGTGCGTCCACAACTTCTCGCGCTTCGCCCAGCCCACGGAGCTGGACCTGAGCCGGTTCGGCGGGCGGCACCCGGTCGAGCTGTTCGGCGGGGTCCGCTTCCCGGCGATCGGCGAGCTGCCGTACCTGCTCACCCTCGCGGGGCACGGCTTCTACTGGTTCCGGCTGCGCCGGGAGGCGTAGTCCGGCCGGGTGGGGCGGTGGAGCGTTTCCACCGCCCCACCCGGGGCACGCAAAAGTGACACCCCCTCGCGCTCCGGGGAAAGGACGTGACGTCCATGGCGGACACGGTCACCTCTTCCGGCACCACCCGCTCCCTTCTCGCCTCGCTGGACCCCCTGTTGCGCGCGTGGCTGCCGAGGCAGCGCTGGTTCGCGGGCAAGGGGCGCCCGGTCACCGGCCTCACCCCGGTGGCCCTCACCGAACTGCTGCCGCCCGACGGGCGGCTGGGCCTGTACCACCTGCTGCTGCGCGTCCACCAGCCGTCCGCGCTCGGCGCCGAACCGCACCCGGGCGACTGCTACCAGCTCCTCATAGGCGTGCGCGAGGCGCTGCCGCCCCGGCTGGCGCCCGCGCTCATCGGACATCCGGACGAGGGGCCGCTCGCCGGACGCACGGTGTACGAGGCCCTGTACGACGCCCGGCCCGCCGAGGTGCTCCTGGAGGCCCTGCGCACCCGGGCGCGCATCGGCGGGCTGCGTTTCGAGCGGGACGCGCAGCAGGAGATCCGCGAGGGTCTCGTGGCCCGGCCGCTGACCGCGGAGCAGTCCAACTCGTCGGTCATCTATGGCGATACGTTCATCCTGAAGTTGCTGCGCCGGGTGGTGCCCGGCGTCAATCCCGATCTGGAGATACCCCTCGCCCTGGCCCGGGAGGGCTGCCCCCGGGTGCCCGCGCCGACGGCCTGGCTCCGCGCGGAGCTGGACGGCGAGTCGTCCGTGCTGGGCGTCCTGCAGCCGTTCGTGAACGGCGCGGGCGACGGCTGGGAGCTGGCGCTGCGCGAGCTGGCCAAGGGCGAGGACTTCGTCGCCGAGGCGCGGGCGCTGGGCCGGGCCACCGCCGAGGTGCACACCGCCCTCGCCCGTGCCCTGCCGACGGTCACTCTCGGCCATGTGCAGCTGGGCTCGCTGGTCGACGGCATGACCGAGCGGCTGGAGGCGGCCGTCCAGGCGGTGCCCGCCCTGCGGCCGTACGAGACCGGGCTGCGCTCGGCCTACACCGCGCTCGCCGATCTGGCCGCCGAGGGCCGCACCTGGACCGCCCAGCGGGTGCACGGCGATCTGCACCTCGGTCAGTGCCTGCGCTCGCCGTCCGGCGCGTGGTCGCTGATCGACTTCGAGGGCGAGCCGGCCCGGCCGCTGGCCGAGCGGCGCATGCCGCAGCCGCCGGTACGGGACGTCGCGGGGATGCTCCGCTCCTTCGACTACGCCGCCCACTCGGCGTCCCCGCCCGCCCCGGACTGGGCGCGGGCCTGCCGGGCCGCCTACTGCTCCGGATACGCGGAGGTGGCCGGCCGCGACCCGCGCACCGATCCGGTGCTGCTGCGGGCCTACGAGACCGACAAGGCGGTCTACGAGGTGGTCTACGAGGCCCGGCACCGGCCCGACTGGCTCCCCGTACCGCTGTCGGCGGTCCGCCGCCTCGCCACGTCCGATCCGATCTGACCTCGCCCGGGAGACTCGCTCGTGACGTCCAAGAAGTCAGCAACCTCGAAGAACAAGTCCGCTGCGGCCAAGCCCGCGAGGAAGAGGGTCAGGGAGACCCCGGCGCCGCAGGTACCGCCGCAGCCGGCGCCGCCCGCCCTGGAGATCGCGGTCTCCCCCGCCGTCGACGCGGACGACCGCGAGCGGCTGCGGCACGGCACCCACCACGATCCGCACTCCGTGCTGGGCGCCCACCCGGTCCCGGGCGGGGTCGCCTTCCGCGCCTTCCGCCCGTACGCGCAGGCGGTCACCGTGGTCTGCGGTGAGCTGCGCGCGGAGCTGCACGACGACGGCGACGGCTTCTTCTCCGGGCTGCTCCCGCTCGCCGAGGTCCCCGTCTACCGGCTGCTGGTGCGCTACGACGGCACCGAGCGCGAGACCGAGGACGCCTACCGCTTCCTGCCCACGCTCGGCGAGCTGGACCTGCATCTGATCGGCGAAGGCCGGCACGAGCAGCTGTGGCGGGCGCTCGGCGCGCACGTCACGACCGTGCAGGGCGTGTCCGGCACCCGGTTCGCGGTGTGGGCGCCGAACGCGCGGGGCGTACGGGTCACGGGCGGCTTCAACTTCTGGGACGGCAGCGGGTTCCCGATGCGCTCGCTCGGTTCCTCCGGGGTGTGGGAGCTGTTCGTGCCGGGGATCGGCGAGGGCGAGCTGTACAAGTTCGAGATCACCCGCCCGGACGGCTCGCGTTCCCTGCGTGCCGACCCGCTGGCCCGCCGCACCGAGACCCCGCCCGCCACGTCGTCGATCGTGCACACCTCGCACCACGACTGGGGCGACGCGCAGTGGATGGCCCACCGGGCCGACACCCCGGTGCACGAGGCGCCCCTGTCCGTCTACGAGGTCCACCTGCCGTCCTGGCGCCCGGGCCTGACCTATCGCCAGCTGGCCGACCAACTTCCCGCCTACGTCACCGAGATGGGCTTCACGCACGTCGAGCTGATGCCGGTCGCGGAGCATCCCTTCGGCGGCTCGTGGGGCTACCAGGTCACCGGCTTCTACGCCCCGACGGCCCGTCTGGGCACCCCGGACGACTTCAAGTACCTGGTGGACCGGCTGCACCAGGCCGGGATCGGGGTGCTGATGGACTGGGTGCCGGCCCACTTCCCGCGCGACGAGTGGGCGCTGGCCGAGTTCGACGGGCGCCCGCTGTACGAGCACCACGACCCGCTGCGTGCCGCGCACCCCGACTGGGGCACGCTGGAGTTCGACTTCGGCCGCCGGGAGGTGCGCAACTTCCTGGTGGCGAACGCCGTGTACTGGTGCGAGGAGTTCCACATCGACGGGCTGCGGGTGGACGCCGTCGCCTCCATGCTCTACCTGGACTACTCGCGCGAGCCGGGCCAGTGGTCGCCGAACGAGCACGGCGGCCGGGAGAACCTGGACGCGGTGGCCTTCCTGCAGGAGATGAACGCCACCGTCTACCGGCGCTGCCCGGGCGTGGTCACCATCGCCGAGGAGTCCACCGCGTGGGACGGTGTCACGCGGCCCACCGACCACAGGGGCCCGAGCGGCTTCGGCGGCCTGGGGTTCGGCCTGAAGTGGAACATGGGCTGGATGCACGACTCGCTGCAGTACATGAGCCACGAGCCCGTGCACCGCAAGTTCCACCACGGCGAGATGACGTTCTCCATGGTGTACGCCTACAGCGAGAACTACGTCCTGCCGATCTCGCACGACGAGGTGGTCCACGGCAAGCGGTCCCTGGTGTCGAAGATGCCGGGCGACTGGTGGCAGCGGCGCGCGAACCACCGCGCCTACCTGGGCTACATGTGGGGCCACCCGGGCAAGCAGCTGCTCTTCATGGGCCAGGAGTTCGCCCAGGGCGCCGAGTGGTCCGAGGCGCACGGACCCGACTGGTGGCTGCTCGACCCGTCGTACGGCGCCGAGGCCGAGCACCGGGGCGTACGGGATCTCGTACGGGACCTGAACGCGCTGTACCGGGCGACCCCGGCGCTGTGGCAGCGGGACACCGATCCGTCGGGCTTCCAGTGGATCGCCGGGGACGCCGCGGACGACAACGTCTTCGCGTTCCTGCGCCTCGACGCCGACGGCACCCCGCTCCTCGCGGTCTCCCACCTGGCCCCGGTGGTCCGCCACGACTACCGGCTCGGGGTTCCGGACGACGTCCCGGCCTGGCTGGAGGTGCTGAACACCGACGCGGCGGCCTACGGGGGCGGAGACGTCACCAACCCGGACGCGGTGAAACCCGAGCCCCAGGGCGCCCACGGCCGTCCGGCGAGCATCAGGCTGACGCTGCCACCGCTGGCCACGCTGTGGCTGCGGCCGGCCTGAGGCTCCGAGGCGGGGCGCGCCGGAGCGGCGCGCCCCGCGGGAGCGGCGGTTACGCGGCCGTCCCGGCCAGTGCCCGGGGCAGCTCGCCGGTGTACAGCACCCCCAGCCGCTGCGTCGCCCGGGTCAGCGCCACGTACAGGTCGCTCGTGCCGTAGCGGGCCGGTTCCACCACCAGGACCGAGTCGAACTCCAGGCCCTTGGACTGGCGCGGGTCGAGCAGGACGACGGACCGGGTGAGGTCGGGCTCGGCGCCCGCCGTGACCCCGTCCAGCCGGGCGGCCAGCGAGCGGTGCAGATCGCGCGGGGCGATGACCGCCAGGCGGCCCTCGGCCGGGGTGAGTTCGGCGACCGCCTCGGCGACGGCGCCGGGCAGGTCGCCGACGGCCTGCCGTACCCAGGGCCGTTCCCCGGTCGAGCGGACCGAGCCGGGCGGCCGGAAGTCCGGGTGCTCGGCGCGGACCACGGCCGCGGCCAGGTCCATGATCTCGGACGGGGTGCGGTAGTTGACCCCGAGGCGGGTGTGCTCCCAGCGGTCCTCGACGTAGGGGGTGAGGATGTCCGCCCAGGAGCCCACCCCGGCCGCCTCCGCGGTCTGCACCGGGTCTCCGACCAGGGTCATGGAGCGGGTCGGGCTGCGCCGCATCAGCAGCCGCCAGGCCATCGGCGACAGCTCCTGCGCCTCGTCCACGATGATGTGCCCGAACGCCCAGGTCCGGTCGGCCGCGGCCCGCTCGGCGGCGCTGCGGTGGTCGGCCTCCTCGTGCCGCTCGGCGAACCGCTCGGCGTCGATGATGTCGTGGGCGGAGAGGACCTCGGAGGCGTCGGGGTCACCGTCCTCCTTGTCCTCGAACTCGTACGTCCGGGAGGCGTAGGAGACGTCCAGGACGCCCTGCGCGTAGGCGACCTGGGTCTCGCGTTCCCGCTCGGCGCGGGCGCGTGCCTGCCGGTCGTCCTCGCCGAGGAGTTCGGCCGCCTCGTCGAGGAGCGGCACGTCGGCGACGGTCCAGGCGCGGGTCACCGGGCGGCGGATCGCGTCGGCGTCCTCCTTCGGCAGGTAGCCGTCGGGCTCCGCGAGGAAGTCGGCGACCAGCCGCCGCGGGGTGATCCGGGGCCACAGCTGGTCGATCGCGGCCCAGACCTCGGGGTTCTCGGCGATCTCGTCGCGGATCTGGGTGATGTCGGAGGCGTCGAGCAGGCTGCTGCCGTCGTACGGGTCGGTGCCCACGCGTTCGGCGTACAGCTCGGTGAGCGTGTTGAGGATGTGGCCCTCGAAGTACTCGCGGGCCGCGTTGTGCGGCAGCTTGGCGGCCCGGGTGCGCTCGCGGGCGACGCCGGCCAGGCCTTCGTCGAGCATGAGCACCTCGCGGTCGTGCTCGATCGCGATGACCGGGTCGGGCAGGGCCTGCCGGTCGCGTACGACGGCGGCGAGGACGTCGGCCATGCCGGCGCGGCCCTTCACCGCGGCGGCCTCCGGGGTGTCCGTGGCGGTCGCCCGCACGCCGGGGAACAGCTCGCCGACCGTGGCCAGCAGCACTCCGGTCTCGCCGAGCGAGGGCAGCACCTCGCCGATGTAGCCGAGGAAGGCCGGGTTCGGGCCGACGATGAGCACGGCCCGGCGGGCCAGCAGCTCGCGGTGCTCGTAGAGCAGGTAGGCCGCCCGGTGCAGGGCGACGGCGGTCTTGCCGGTGCCGGGACCGCCCTCGACGACGAGTACGCCGCGGTGCGGCGCCCGGATGATCTCGTCCTGCTCGGCCTGGATGGTCTGCACGATGTCGCTCATCCGCCCGGTGCGCGCCGAGTTCAGCGCGGCCAGCAGCACGGCGTCGCCGTTGTGGTCCTCGTACCCGGTGCGGGTGGCGTCGCCGAGGTCCAGGATCTCGTCGTGCAGGGAGGTCACCGTCCGGCCGTCGGTGCCGATGTGCCGGCGGCGCCGCAGGCCCATCGGGGTGTACCCGGTGGCCAGGTAGAAGGGGCGGGCGACGTCGGCCCGCCAGTCGATGAGGATCGGGGTGCGCTCGGTGTCCTCCTCGCGCAGCCCGATCCGGCCGATGTGGTGGCTGATGCCGTCGGCCAGGTCGATACGGCCGAAGCAGAGCGAGCCGTCGACGGCGTTCAGCGCGGCGAGCAGCCCCGAGCGCTCGGCGACCAGGATGTCCCTCTCCAGCCGGGCCTGCATGGGCTTGTCGCCCTGGGCGAGCGCGTCCGAGACCGAGGCCTCGGTCTCGCCGCGCAGGACGTCCACGCGCGCGTAGAGTCCGTCGATGAATTCCTGCTCGTTCCGCAATTCATCGCCCGGATATTCGGTGTTCGCCACATGCCTGTTTGACAATTCCGCTCCCGCCCGGATATACTTCGTTCAGTGAACTTCTCCGCGACGTGTCAAAAATGAAGTCGCGAACCACTCAATATACGCAGAGAAATCCCCCGGGCGCAATTGCCCGGGGGATTTCTTCGTGCAGCGCGCGGATTTACAGCACGTCGGCCAGCTCCTGAAGCAGCCGGCGCTTGGGCCGCGCCCCCACCATGGACCGCACCGGCTCGCCGTCCCGGAAGACCATCAGGGTGGGCGTCGACAGCACGCCGTAGGCGACCGTCGTCCCCGGGTTGCGGTCCACGTCCAGCTGGACGATCTTCAGCCGGTCCGCCTCCTCGGCGGCGATGTCCTTCAGCACCGGCGCCAGCTGCCGGCACGGACCGCACCAGTCGGCCGTGAACTGCACCAGCACCGGACGGTCCGCGCCGAGCACCTCCGTCCCGAAGTCGGTGTCGGTCACCTCGGCCAGTCCGCTCACCAAGCTCATCGTGCAGGCCCTCCCAGTTCGCACACGGGTTCCGGACCCCCCGGAACCAGCGCGTCGGCGGCCAGCTCGTCCCGGGCCCGCTCGGCCCGCTCCAGCTGCCCGGCGACCGTCTCCCGCACCTTCGACAGCTCCCCGATGAGCGCGTCCAGCTCCGCCAGCTTGCGGCGGTAGACCACGAGCGAGGCCGGGCAGGAGTCGCCCTCCGGGTGCCCGGCACGCAGGCACTCCACGAACGGCCGCGTCTCCTCCAGGTCGAACCCGAAGTCCTGCAGCGTCCGGATCTGCCGCAGCAGCCTCAGGTCGCCCTCGTCGTAGGCGCGGTGTCCCTTGTCGTCGCGCCGGGCGGGCAGCAGCCCCCGTGCCTCGTAGTAGCGCAGGGTGCGGGTGGTGGTCCCGGCCCGTGCGGCCAGCTCGCCGATTCGCATGGTCCCGACCGTAGGCGTTGACGTCGGCGTCAACGCAAGTCCGCCGGCAGCAGCGGGGTGCTGCGCACGGGCGAGGACAGCACGATCGACGTCGTGGTCCGGCCGAGCGCGGAGGTCTGCTCCAGGATCTCCTCCAGGTGCCCGGTGCCGGTGACGGCGACCTTGAGGATCCAGCAGTCCTCGCCGACCACGTGGTGCACCTCGGTGATCTCCGGGCGGCCGATCAGTTCCAGGGTCCGCGGGTGCTTGAGGGTGTAGCCGCCGTGCGGGTTGACCCGGATGAACGCCTGGATGCCGTAGCCGAGCCGGGCGGGCGCGACCCTGGCGCCGTACCCCTCGACGACACCGGCCGCCTCCAGCCGGCGCACCCGCTCGGCCACGGCGGCGGGGCTGAGGCTGACCCGGCGGCCCAGCTCGCTCAGCTTGATCCGGCCGTCGGTCTGCAGCAGCCGGAGGATCTCCCGGTCCACCCCGTCGAACGCCACCGGCGTTTCGTCGGCGACGGACCGCAGATGCCGTGCTTCTTTCGGTGCGGTGGTGCCATCTCCCATGTCTCCCCCTTCAGAGCGCCCTGTCCGGACCGGAGAATTATGGTCATGACAAAAGCGCGAGAGGTACTGGTCATCGGCGGCAACCGCTACGTCGGCAAGCGGGTGATCGACCGGCTGCTGGCGGCAGGTGACCGGGTCACGGTGCTGAACCGGGGTTCGTCCCCGCCGCCGCCGGGCGCGGTGCACGCGATCGGCGACCGGAACGACGGCACGGCCCTGGCCGAGGCGATCGGCACCCGCGCGTTCGACGTGGTCCTCGACCAGGTCTGCTACACCCCGCGCCAGGCGGCGCTCGCCCGGCGCGTCTTCGCGGGGCGCACCGGCCGCTATGTGATGACCTCGACGGTGGAGGTGTACGAGCGCGAGCACTCCGCGGCGCTCGTCACGGAGAGCGCCGTGGAGCCGGGCGCGGTCGCCGTGGACCTGGAACTGCCGTGGCACGACGCGGAGTTCCTCGAGGAGCACTACGGCGAGGGCAAGCGGCAGGCGGAGGCGGTGTTCTCGGCCGGCGGCCCGGAACTGCCGTTCGCGTCCGTGCGGGTGGCCCATGTCCTGGGCGGCGAGGACGACTTCACCGGCCGTCTCGGCCACTACGCCGACCGCATCCGCACCGGCTCCCCCATCGCCGTACCGCCGTCGGTGCACCCGGCGACGTACATCCACGTCGAGGAGATCGCGGACCTCCTCTGCTGGGCGGCGGGCGAGGACTTCACCGGCCCGGTGAACGCCGCCTCCCACGGCCTGCTGACCCTGGACGAGCTGTGCGCGGCGGTGGCGGCGCACTTCCCCGGGGGGAAGGCGGTGTTCGAGGTGACCGAGTCGGACGAGGTCTCCCCGTTCGCCTTCCGCCGCCGCTATCCCATGGACAACTCCCGTGCCGCGAGGCTCGGTTTCTCCTTCGGCGAGGTCGGGCAGTGGCTGCCGACGGCCGTCGCCGAGACCCTCGGAAAGGACGTCTGACATGCGGTACCGCACCCTGGGCGGAATGAAGGTGAGCGCGGTCGGACTCGGCGCCATGCCGCTGTCCATCGAGGGCCGCCCGGACGAGGCACGCGCCCTGGCCACGGTGCACGCGGCGCTGGACGCCGGCGTGACCCTGCTGGACACGGCCGACTCCTACCACCTTCCGGGCGAGGACCCCGGCCACAACGAACTCCTCGTCGCCCGCGCCCTGGCCGGCTACGGCGGCGACACCGACGCCGTGCTCGTGACCACCAAGGGCGGCCGGGGCCGGCCGGCCGGCGCCGACTGGACGGTGACGGGCACACCCCGGCACCTGAAGGCCGCCGCGGAGGCCTCCCTGAAGCGGCTCGGTGTCGAGGCGATCGGCCTTTACCAGCTGCACAAGCCCGACCCCGCCGTCCCCTTCGAGGAGTCCGTGGGTGCGCTGCGCGACCTGCTGGACGAGGGCAAGATCCGCCTGGCGGGCCTGTCCAACGTGGACACGGACCAGATCCGCCGGGCCCGCGCCGTCCTCGGCGAGCGGCTGGTGTCGGTCCAGAACCGCTACTCCCCCGAGGTCCGCGACAGCGACCCCGAGCTGCGGCTGTGCGCGGAGCTGGGCCTGGCCTTCCTGCCCTGGAGCCCGCTCGGCGGCATCTCCCGCAGTTCCCTGGACGGGCCGTCGGCGCTGGGCCGCGACGACCGGTTCGCCGCCTTTCACGAGGTGGCGCGGGAGCGCGGGGTGAGCCCCCAGCAGGTCTGCCTGGCCTGGCTGCTGACGCTCTCCCCGACGGTGCTCCCGATCCCGGGCGCGAGCCGCCCGGAGACGATCCGGGACTCGGCGGGTGCGGCCGACCTGCACCTGACGGAGGAGGAACGGGCGCGGCTGTCCGAGGCCGCGCGGGCCGCGTAGCCCGAACGCCGCTCGGCGGCGGAGTCCGCCGAGGGCCTCGGCGGACGACCGGCACTCCGCGCCGCGGTGGCGTGCGGGGAGGCGATGCCGGCGAGTGCGTCCGGGCGGGCGGCCCGCTCCCTCCCGGGCCCGGCCGGCCTGCCTGGGGCCATGACCGGCGGCCGGGCCCCCACGGAGCCCGGGAGAGCGGCGGTCGTCCTCGGCTCCGGCGCGGCTCAGACGGTCAGCCCCGCCGACTCCTCCACCTCCATCAGGGAGGCGCTGTGCCGCTCCTCCTCGAAGGCCTTGCGGCCGCCGCGCAGGCCGAACAGGCGCTTGGCGACGGCGATGTAGAGGACGGCGAGGATGTTGAGGACCAGGGTGGCGATCTTCAGGTAGCTGACCTTCTCGGTGAGCTCGTAGATCTCCAGCGGGAGGAAGGCGGCCGTCGCGACGACCGTCAGGTACTCGGCCCAGCGCTTGGCGTACCAGAGGCCGACCGCCTCGATCAGCTCGACCAGGGCGTAGGCGAGCAGGAGCGCCGCCACCAGCAGGAGCGTGTGGTGCTTGTAGCCGAAGGCCTTCTGGATGGAGCCGACGACCGGTGAGTGGTCGAGGTCGTAGTGGAAGTGCCGGAAGACCGGGCGGAAGACGTCCAGGTTCTCGTTGAAGAGCCGGCGCACCGCGTCCTGACTGTTGCTGAACTTCCACACCGCCACCGCGACCAGCACGATGAACACACCGCGCACCGCACGCTCGACGGCCAGAAAGCGCAGGATGAACAGGTCCCGCAGGACCTTGCCGCGCGCCACCAGCGGCGCGTCCGCGGCCGGGCCCGAGCCGTGCGGCTCGCCGAGCGCGAAGTCGCCGCAGCGCAGGCAGCGCCACACCTCACCGAGCGCGGTGTCGGCGTGCAGCCGCAGCCGCAGCCGCGGGTCGTCCGGCGCGTAGGTCACATGGCCCTTGCGTGCGCAGGTCCGCCGGTCCCAGTCGATCTTCATCCCCCGTGCCTCCATACACGTACTGACATACACATACTGACGCCACGCACGAACGTGCCGTTCCGGTTGATCCGGAACGGCACGGTAGTGGATGCGGGTGCGAGGCGGTCAGTCGGCCGCGCTGCCCACCAGCACCTTGTCCTCTTCCTCCGCTTCCGCCGCGGCGGCCTCACGGCGTGGCAGCAAGGCGGCGACCAGGATCGTGCCGATGCCGAGGATCACCGCGCCGACCAGGCTGGTGTGCGCGACCGCGTCGGAGAAGGCGGAGCCTACCGCGTCGGCCATCTGCCGTGCGCCAGAGGCGAGTTCGGCGGCCTGCTGCTTGAGCTGCGCGGCCGCTTGCGGGTCCTTGGCCTGCGCCGCCTGCGCGGCCACCCGGTGCGCCTTGTCGCCGATGCCCTGGGCGACGGCGTATCCGGCGCCGACCGAGTCCCGCGCGGTGTCCAGGGCGCTCGCGGGGAGCTTGCTGCCGGCGGTGGCCTGGTTGAGGTGGTTGCCGTACGACGTGGCGAGCAGCGAGCCGAGGATCGCGATGCCGAGCGAGCCGCCCAGCTCCAGCGAGGTGTCGTTGACCGCGCCGCCGACGCCCAGTTCGGACTCCGGGAAGGCGCCCATGATGGCGTCGGTGCAGGGCGAGAGGGCGAGGCCGATGGCGAGGCCGAGGATGATCAGGGGGGCGACGAAGTCGCCGTAGCCCGACCCCGCGTCGATGCGGGTCAGCAGCGCGAGGGCGGTGGTGCCGCCGACCATGCCGGCGCTGACGGTCCACTTCATGCCGACGCGGGGGGTGAGCCAGCCGGTCAGGGCCGAGCCGACGAAGACGGCGCCGGCCAGCGGCAGCATGCGCACACCGGTCTGCAGGGCGTCGTAGCCGAGGACGAACTGCAGGTGCTGGGTGAGGTAGTAGAAGGCGCCGAAGACGGCCAGGAAGAACAGGGCGACGGCGAGGTTGGAGCCGGCGAAGCCGCGGCCGGTGAAGCGGCGCACGTCCAGGATCGGGCGAGGGTGGCGCAGCTCCCAGCCGACGAAGGCGACCAGGCCGAGGCCCGCGACGACCGCGGCGGTGACCGCCTTGACGCCCCAGCCGAAGTGCGGCCCCTCGATGATCATGTAGACGAGCGAGCCGGCCCAGATCACCGACAGCAGGCCGCCGACGTAGTCGATGCGGTCATGGTGGCCGGCCCTGGACGGCGGTACGAGGACGAAGGCGGCGACGATCGCCACGGCCGCGATGGGCACGTTGATCAGGAAGGTCGAGGACCAGCCGTGAGCGCGCAGCAGAGCGCCGGCGACCACCGGCCCGGCGGCGATGGCGAGACCGGCGGTGGCGGTCCACAGCGTGATCGCCTTGGCCCGCTCGGCGCGCGGGAAGGTCGCGGCGAGCAGGGAGAGGGTGGCCGGCATGATCAGCGCCGCGCCGACGCCCATCACGGCGCGGGCCGCGATGACGGTCGCCGCGCTGTCGGCGAGGTACCCGAAGACGGCGCCGCCGCCGAAGACGACGAGCCCGAGGACGAGCGCGCCGCGCCGGCTGTACTTGTCGCCGATCGCGCCGAGCAGCAGCATCAGCGCCGCGTAGGGGACGGTGTAGCCGTCGATGACCCACTGCAGGTCGGCACTGGAGAGCCCGAGGTCCTTCGTCATGTCGGGCGCGGCGACCGTGAGGGCGGTGTTCGCCATCACGATGATCAGCAGGCTCAGGCAGAGCACGAGCAGTGCCCACCAGCGCCGGGCGTAGGGCCGGCCCATCCCTTCGACCGGTTCGGTCATGACGAGTCGCATGGCAGGGGTCGCCTTCCTCGGTGCGCGACGGGAACGTGCGGCTGAATTGCACACTGGCGTGCAATTGCACAACCATGTGCAATGTACGTCCGTTGCACAGCACTGTGCAAGTCGGGCCGGGGAGGCAGAATGACAGCCATGACCACGGGTAACCCCAGCCGCGCCGACGCCAACCGGCGCCGCATCCTCGACGTCGCCCTCACCGAACTGCTGCGCGATCCCGACGCGTCCATGGACCAGATCGCGCGCGCCGCGGGCGTCGTACGGCGGACGGTGTACGGGCACTTCCCCAGCCGTGAGGCGCTGATCAGCACCCTCGTCGACGAGGCCGTGGCGGCCCTGGCGGACGCGGACGCGAGCGCCAGGGCGGGGGTGACGGACCCGGCGGAGTCGGTGGCCCGCTCGGTGCTCGCCGTCTGGCAGATCGCCGACCGCTACCGTCTGCTGGTGGCCCTGGCCCAGCGCACGGTCACCGTGCAGGGCATCCGCGAGCGCCTCGCCCCGCTGCGCGAGGCCAAGGTCCGGGTGCTGCAGCGCGGCCTGGACGAGGGCGTGTTCACCTCCCCGCTGCCCGCGCCGGCGCTGGCGTACGTGCACGAGCAGATGCTGTTCGCGGTGACCGAGGCGGTGAACGACGGCCTGCTGACAGCGCACGAGGCGGGCCGCTCGGCCACGGTCACGGTCCTGACCGCGGCGGGCGTGCCCGCCTCGACGGCCGCCGCGCTGGTGGCCGAGGTGAGTGCGTACGAGTGAGGGGACGAAAGAGCCCGGACGGCCGGGGAACGGGGGAGACCCGGCCGCCCGGACCCTGGGCCCGGACGCCCGGCCCGGGTTCAGGCCGAGCCGGACGTCCGGAGTTCTTCTCCTCGGATCAGGCCTTCACCAGCCCCTCTTCCCGAGGCTCGGGGACCTCGCTCACCGTCCCCTGGTTCTCGTCCAGCAGCGTCGTCTCGTCGAACGGCAGCTCGCCGGCCAGCACCTGCCGCACGCGGGCCTTGTCGATCTCCTTCGTCCACGTACCCACCAGGACCGTGGCCACCGCGTTCCCCGCGAAGTTCGTCAGCGCACGCGCCTCGCTCATGAACCGGTCGATGCCGACGATCAGCCCGACCCCGTCGACCAGCGCGGGCTTGTGCGACTGCAGACCGCCGGCCAGGGTGGCGAGCCCGGCCCCGCTGACCCCCGCCGCGCCCTTGGACGCCAGCAGCAGGAACAGCAGCAGCGGAATCTGCTCGCCGACCGACATCGGCGTCCCCAGCGCGTCCGCGATGTACAGCGACGCCATGGTCATGTAGATCATCGTGCCGTCGAGGTTGAAGGAGTAGCCGGTCGGCACGGTGATGCCGACGACCGGCTTGCTGATGCCCAGGTGCTCCATCTTCGCGATCAGCCGCGGCAGCGCGGACTCGGAGGAGGACGTGGACAGGATCAGCAGGAACTCGCGGGCCAGGTACTTGCACAGCGAGAAGATGTTCAGCCCCGCGACGATCCGCAGCACCGCGCCGAGCACGACGAAGACGAACAGCACGCAGGTGACGTAGAAGCCGAGCATCAGCACGGCGAGGCTCTTGAGCGCGTCCAGGCCGGCCGAACCGGTCACGGCCGCGATCGCGCCGAACGCACCGATCGGCGCGGCCCACATCACCATCGCCAGGATGCGGAAGACGAGCCGCTGGAGGTGCTCGATGCCGCGCAGTACCGGCCGGCCCGCCGTGCCCATGGCCTGCAGCGCGAAGCCGGCGAGCAGGGCCACCAGCAGCGTCTGGAGGACCTGGTCCCCGGTGAAGGCGGCGACGAACGTGGTCGGGATGATCGACAGCACGAAGTCCACGGGGCCCAGCGCCTCGCTGTCCACCTGGGCATGACCGGTCTGCTTCAGCGCCTCGGTCACGTGCAGCCCGTCACCCGGGTGCAGGACGTTGCCGACGACGAGCCCGATACCGAGGGCCACGAGCGACATCACGACGAAGTAGCCGAGGGCGATGCCGCCGACGGCACCGACCTTGGCGGCCTTCCGTACGGACCCGATCCCGAGCACGATCGTGCAGAAGATGATCGGCGAGATCATCATCTTGATCAGGTTCACGAACCCGGTGCCCAGCGGCTTCAGCTGCACCGCGGCGTCGGGCCAGATGAGGCCGACGGCGATACCGAGCGCGACCGCGCCGATGACGGCGATGTACAGGTAGTGGGTACGGTCCCGCTTCACGCGGGGTGCGGCAGGTGCCGTGTCGGCAGTGCTGGCGGCCACGACTGCCCTCCTTGACGTCTTCGTCGGTGAACACCGGCGTGCGGCTCACGTCCGGGCGTTACTGGGGAATGCCGTGACTATCTCCCGCCCTGTGAGGGCGGTCACCCTTCCGTTCATTTAGTTCACGCTTAACCGGAGAGGCACACTGCTGACATGCGCGTTCCGTCCCTCCCACGACCCCGCAGCCTGGCCGGCCAGCTGTTCGCCGTGCAGGCCGTGCTGATCGCGCTGGTCGTCGCCGGGTACGCGCTGTTCACCTACGTCAGCGACCGGAGCCAGGCCGAGGACGCGGCGGTCCGCCAGGTCACCGCGGTGGCCCGCTCGATCGCGGACGCCCCCTCGGTCCGCTCGGCGATCCACACCCCGGACCCCACGGCCGCGCTGGAGCCGTACGCGCTCCAGGTCATGCGGGACGCGGACGTCGACTTCGTCACGATCATGGACACCGACGGGATCCGCTGGACCCACCCCGACCGCAGGCAGATCGGCAAACGCTTCCTGGGCCGCATCGGCCCCGCCGTGCACGGTCACACCTTCACCGAGACCTACACCGGCACCCTCGGCGCCTCCGTCCGCGCGGTGACCCCGGTCGAGGAGAACGGCCGCGTCATCGGCCTGGTCAGCGCCGGCATCAAGGTGGAGGAGATCAGCGCGCGGGTGCAGGACCAGGTCACGGCCCTGCTCGGGGTCGCGGGCGGCACCCTGCTGCTGGGCGCGGTCGGCACCTACGTCGTCAACGCCCGGCTGCGCCGGCACACCCACGGCATGAACGCCGGCGAGCTGAGCCGGATGCACGACTACCACCAGGCGGCGCTGCACGCGGTCCGCGAGGGCCTGCTGATGCTGGACGGGCAGTACAGGGTGGCGCTGATCAACGACGGCGGGCGGGAGCTGCTCGGGGTGGGCCCCGAGGAGGAGGTGGTCGGCCGCTCGGTCGCCGGCCTGGGACTTCCGGCCCAGCTGACCGGTGCCCTGCTGTCCTCGGAGCCCCGGGTGGACGAGGTGCACCTGACGGCGTCCCGGGTGCTGGTCGTGAACACCTCCCCGGTGTCCGGCGGCGAGCGGCGCGGCACGGTGGTCACCCTCCGGGACGTGACCGAGCTGCAGTCGCTGATGGGCGAGCTGGACTCGGAGCGGGGCTTCACCCAGGCCCTGCGCTCCCAGGCGCACGAGGCGGCCAACCGGCTGCACACGGTGGTGTCGCTGATCGAGCTGGGCCGGGCCGAGGAGGCGGTGGAGTTCGCCACGGCGGAACTGGAGCTGGCCCAGGCGCTGACCGACCAGGTGGTCGCGGCGGTCGGCGAGCCGGTGCTCGCGGCGCTCCTGCTGGGCAAGACGGCCCAGGCCAACGAGCGGGGCGTGGAGCTGGTGGTGTCGGACGACAGCCGTCTGGACGACGGCCTGCTGCCGGACAGCCTCTCCGCGCGCGATCTGGTGACCATCCTCGGCAACCTGATCGACAACGCGGTGGACGCGGCCCAGGGCAGTACCGGGGCCCGGGTGACGGTGACGGCGTACGCCTCCGCCACCGAGGTGGTGCTGCGGGTGAGCGACACGGGCCCCGGTGTCGACCCCGGCCATGCCGACCTGGTATTCCAGCGGGGGTTCTCGACGAAGCCGGCCGGGCCGGACGGGCGGGGGCTCGGACTGGCCCTGGTCCGGCAGGCGGTGACCCGCCACGAGGGCACGTTGACGGTGGCGGAGTCCGACGAGGATGGCGAGGGCGGAGCGGTGTTCGAGGCACGGTTGCCGTTGCCCAGGGCGTCCCGGGTGCCGGAGGGCGGCCGGGCATGACCGGGTCCCCACCGATCCGGGTGCTGGTCGTCGAGGACGATCCGGTCGCCGCGGACGCCCATGTGATGTACGTCGGCCGGGTGCCCGGCTTCGTCGCGGTCGGCAAGGCGCACACGGGCGCGGAGGCCCGCCGCGTCCTGGACCGTACGCCCGTGGATCTCCTGCTGCTCGATCTGCACCTGCCGGACGTGCACGGCCTGCAGCTCGCCCGCTCCCTGCGTGCGGCCGGTCATCACGCGGACGTGATAGCGGTGACCTCGGCCCGCGACCTGGCGGTGGTCCGCGAGGGCGTCTCGCTGGGCGTCGTCCAGTACGTCCTGAAGCCCTTCACCTTCGCCACGCTCCGGGACCGCCTGGCCCGCTACGCCGAGTTCCACGCGGCGGCCGGCGAGGCGAGCGGCCAGGACGAGGTGGACCGGGCCCTGGCGGTGCTGCGGGCGCCGACACCGGCGGCGCTGCCCAAGGGGCTGAGCGGGCCGACCCTGGAGCGGGTCACCGTGGCCCTGCGCGACCGCCCCGACGGCCTCACCGCCACGGGCGTCGCCGAGGCGGTCGGCATCTCCCGCATCACCGCGCGCCGCTACCTGGAACACCTGGTGGACGCGGGCCGGGCGGCCCGCAGCCCGCAGTACGGCACGGTGGGACGGCCGGAGCTGCAGTACCGGTGGGTGACGGGGGGCTGAGGCCGGCCGTGCCCGGCGGCGCCAACTGCCAATCCCCGCACACGCATTGACCTGACTAGACCATTCCTCTTACCTTCACACGGCAACCACCCGGCCACGCAGAAGTGCGCCCGCAGGAGGTCATGCCCGTGCGCCCCACCGCCGCTTGTTCCGCCCTCCTCGCCACCGCCCTCGCCGCCACCGCCCTCACCGGGTGCAGCTCGGGTTCCGGCAGCAGTCCCGACACGCTGAAGGTGTCCTTCAAGCAGTCGACCGACAACTCGGTCAAGGTCATGGACACCTACCTCGCCGGCATCAAGAAGCAGTTCGAGAAGAAGTACCCGGGCAAGAAGGTGGAGTTCGTGCCCATCAAGGCACCGGACTCGGAGTACTACACCAAGCTGCAGCAGATGCTCAGGTCGCCGAGGACCGCGCCGGACCTCGTCTACGAGGACACCTTCCTCATCAACTCCGACATCACCAGCGGGTACTTGAAGCCGCTCGATCCCTATCTCGCCAAGTGGCGGGACTGGGGGCAGTTCATCGACACCGCGAAGGCGGCGGCGCGGGGGCAGGACGGGAAGACGTACGGCGTGCCCGACGGGACGGACACCCGCGGGCTGTGGTTCGACAAGCGGGTGTTCAAGAAGGCCGGGCTGCCCCCGAACTGGCAGCCGGAGAACTGGGACGACATCCTCGCCGCCGCCCGCACCATCAAGCGGAAGGTGCCCGGCGTCACCCCGATCAACGTCTACACCGGCAAGCCCGCCGGCGAGGCCGCCGCCATGCAGGGCCTGGAGATGCTGCTGTACGGCACCGGCGACGGGAAGAGCGACCCGCTGTACGACAGCGGCAGCAAGAAGTGGATCGCCGGCGGTCAGGGGTTCACGGACTCGCTGAGGTTCGTGGAGACCGTCTACAAGGAGAAGCTCGGGCCGGACGTCTCCGACGCCCTCGACCCCAACTTCAGCACCGCCGTCCGTGGTGAGCTGCTCCCGAAGGGCAAGCTCGGCATCGACCTGGACGGCTCCTGGCTGCCGCAGGACTGGCTGCCGGGCAGCGGGCACGAGTGGCCGGACTGGTCCGCGCGGCTCGGTCTCGCCTCCATGCCCACGCAAGCCGGGCAGGCGCCGGGCAAGGTGAGCATGTCCGGCGGCTGGACCTGGTCCGTCCCGGCCAAGGCCGGCAACCCGGACCTCGCCTTCGACTTCATCAAGACGATGCAGACGAAGGACAACGCCCGCAAGTGGTACATCGCCAACTCCGGCATCGCCGTGCGCAAGGACGTCGCCGCCGACCCGGCCTACGTGGGTGCCCAGCCGGGCATCAAGTTCTTCACCGACCTGGTGTCCGTCACGCACTACCGGCCCGCGTACCCGGCCTACCCGAAGGTCTCGACCGCGATCCAGGAGGCCATGGAAGGCGTGACGACGGGCGACGAGTCGGCGCAGAAGGCGGCGAGCGGCTACGACTCCACGCTCAAGGACGTCACCGGCGACCAAGTGATCCACAAGTGAGGCGCCGGAGCCGGGTCACCCACGCCCTTCCCCGTCTCCTCCCCCTCTCCCCCGCCCTCGTCCTGCTGTTCCTCTTCCTCGCCGGCCCCATCGCCTACTGCGTCTACATCGCCTTCACCGACCTGCAGCTGACCGGCCAGGCCCACTCCTCCTTCGTGGGCTTCGCCAACTTCCGCAGGGCCTTCCACGACGACGCGTTCCTGAACGCCGTCCGGCTGACGCTGGTGTTCACCGTGCTGTCCTCGCTCGTCGGGCAGAACACCCTCGGGCTCGTCCTGGCCGCGCTCATGAAGCGGGCCTCGAAACCGGTGCGCACGGTCACCGCAGGCGTCGTCGTCACCGCGTGGGTGCTGCCGGAGGTCGTCGCCGGGTTCCTGCTGTACGCGTTCTTCCGGCGGGAGGGGACGCTGAACGCGATCCTGGACTGGCTCCATCTGCCGCGCCAGAACTGGCTGTTCACGCTGCCCGTCCTCGCCGTGTCCTTCGCCAACGTCTGGCGCGGTACGGCGTTCTCGATGCTCGTGTACTCCGCCGCGCTGGACGAGATACCGAGCGAGATCACGGAGGCCGCCGAGGTGGACGGGGCCGGCGGGTGGCGGCGGATGTGGCACATCACCCTGCCGATGATCCGGCGCTCCATCGGCACCAACCTCATGCTCAACACCCTGCAGACGCTCTCCGTCTTCGGGCTGATCTGGGTGATGACCCGGGGCGGCCCCGGGAACAGGAGCCAGACGCTGCCGCTGTTCATGTACGAGCAGGCCTTCCAGAACAGCATGATCGGCTACGGCACGGCGGTCGCCCTGCTCCTGCTGGTCGTCGGCTCGCTGTTCTCCGTGGTGTATCTGCGACTGCTGCGGACGGAGGTGTGACGCAGGCGATGCCCCGCAAGCGTGCCGCCCGGCGGATCGCCGCCGATGTCTCCCTGCTGGTCGTGGCCGCCGCCTTCGCGCTGCCGCTGGCCTGGGTGGTGCTGTCGTCCGTGGACGCGCACGCCGGCCTGCGGGTCAGGGTCCCGGACGGGCTCACCCTGGACAACTTCCACGCGATCCTGACCCCGGACATCACCTACACCCCGCTGCTCAACAGCCTGATCCTGTGCGGCGGCGGCACCGCGCTGACGGTGGTCTGCGCCGCCCTCGCCGCCTATCCGCTCTCCCGCTACCGCTCCCGGCTCAACCGGCCGTTCCTGCTGACGATCCTGTTCGCGACGAGCCTGCCGATCACGGCGATCATGGTGCCCGTGTACGCGCTGTTCGTCCGGGTGAACCTGATCGACACCCTGCAGGGGACGGTGTTCTTCTTCGCCGCCTCCCAGCTGCCCTTCGCCATCTGGCTGATGAAGAACTTCATGGACGGGGTGCCGAAGGAACTGGAGGAGGCGGCCTGGACGGACGGGGCGTCCTCGCTGCAGTCCCTGGTCCGGATCGTGCTGCCGCTGATGGGGCCCGGGCTCGCCGTCGTCACCGTGTTCTCGTTCGTGATGATGTGGGGCAACTTCTTCGTGCCCTTCATGCTGCTGCTCACCCCGGACCAGATGCCGGCCTCGGTCAGCATCAACGACTTCTTCGGCAACCGGGGCATGGTGGCGTACGGGCAGCTCGCCGCGTTCTCCGTCATCTACTCCACGCCCGTGATCCTGCTCTACGTCCTGGTGGCGCGCAGACTGGGCGGCGGTTTCGCCCTCGGCGGGGCGGTGAAGGGGTAACGTGGGGTAACCCCAGGTGACAGGGGTGACACCCAGTGCCACCGGGCGGCGTGGGATCAAGACGTACGAATCTACGATCCGTGATCTCGTTCGAACGGACCGTAGTCATCGACCCCGGACACCCCTACGTTGTGCCGGGTGCGCCCACCCTCTCCCCAGCCGAACCCCTCGGCTCCCCCGTTCAACGCCCCCGCCGCCCGCAGAATCCGTGCCGGGCTCGGCATGGGGCCCGAGCACGTCGCCTACGGCATGCGTGCCTCGTACGGGCTGCCGTACGTCACCCCCGATCTCGTGACCGCCTGGGAACGCGGCACCGTCGCCCCGAGCAACCCCGAACTCACCGCGCTCGCGGGCGTGCTGTGGTGTTCCGCGGGCGAACTCATCGGCCGGCCGCGGACGCTGCGCGAGCACCGCATCGCCCGTGCGCTCGCGCCCGAGGACGTCGCCCGTACCGTCGGACTCGACCTGCGCTCGTACCTGCGCATGGAGGAGAGCGGCAACTGGCGCGGCAACGACCGCCAGGCCGCCGCGCTCGCGGAGATCCTCGACCTGTCGCTGCCCGACTTCGTCGCCGTCACGGGCCGCGAGGAGAAGCTCGCCGAGCTGCTGCGCAGTGCGGTCACCACGCGCTGGCAGGCCTACGTCCGGCCGGTCGGGAAGATCGCCCCGGTGCCGCGGGAGCGCCTGGAGGAGGTGCTCCAGGAACTGCACCAGGACTACCAGGGCCAGATGGTGGCGAGCCTCAGCTGGGGCGGGAACAGCGCGGCCACCGCCTCCAGCGACGCCGGCCGCGAGTTCCTGGGGCAGATCGTGGAGGACTTCTGGGACCGGATCGAACAGCGCACGCCGTAGCGCCCGGCCCGGCCGGCGGCCGGTCCTGGGCCCTGCCCGGTCCTGGGCCCTGCCCGGTCCTGGGCCCTGCCCGGTCCTGGGCCCTGCCCGGCTCCGGGTCGTGTCGCCGAACGACGGGACCCTAGAAGACCGACTCCGCCTCGTCCATCCGGTCCTTCGGCACCGTCTTCAGCTCGGTGACCGCCTCGGCGAGCGGCACCATCACGATGTCGGTGCCGCGAAGCGCGGTCATCCTGCCGAACTCGCCGCGGTGCGCGGCCTCGACGGCGTGCCAGCCGAAGCGGGTGGCGAGGACGCGGTCGTAGGCGGTGGGTACGCCGCCGCGCTGGACGTGGCCGAGGATGACCGGCTTGGCCTCCTTGCCCAGGCGCCGCTCCAGCTCGTAGGCGAGCGCGGTGCCGATGCCCTGGAAGCGCTCGTGGCCGTACTGGTCGATCTCGCCCTTGCCGTAGTCCATCGAGCCCTCGGCGGGGTGGGCGCCCTCGGCGACGCAGATGACGGCGAACTTCTTGCCGCGGGCGAAGCGCTCCTCGACCATCTTCACCAGGTCGGCGGGGTCGAAGGGGCGCTCGGGCAGGCAGATGCCGTGGGCGCCGGCGGCCATGCCGGACTCCAGGGCGATCCAGCCGGCGTGCCGGCCCATGACCTCGACGACCATCACCCGCTGGTGGGACTCGGCCGTGGTCTTCAGGCGGTCCATCGCCTCGGTCGCGACGCCCACGGCGGTGTCGAAGCCGAAGGTGCGGTCGGTGGAGGAGATGTCGTTGTCGATCGTCTTCGGCACGCCGACGACCGGCAGGCCGGCGTCGGAGAGCATCCGGGCCGCGGTCAGGGTGCCCTCGCCGCCGATCGGGATCAGCGCGTCGATGCCGAACTCCTCGACCATGTCGGCGGCCCCCTCGCAGGCCTCGCGCAGCCGGTCGCGCTCCAGCCGGGAGGAGCCGAGGATGGTGCCGCCGCGGGCCAGGATGCCGCTGACGGCGTCCAGGTCGAGGGTGCGGTAGTGGCGGTCGAGCAGACCCCGGTAGCCGTCCTCGAAGCCGATGACCTCGTCGCCGTACTGCGCCACCGCGCGGTGCACGACCGACCGGATCACGGCGTTCAGGCCGGGGCAGTCGCCGCCTGCGGTGAGAACTCCGATGCGCATCGTGCTGTGTCTCCTGCTCGCTGTCGTGTACCGGTGAGCCGGTGTCGATTGTTTCACGTCCACTGGGGCACTGGGCCACTTGACGGGCGCTTTATCCGGAGCCAGGGGTATTGTCAAGAGGGTTCTGCTCACCTCGGTGAGCGATTTTTATGCCAAGCGATATTCATGATTCATGCCAAGCCGATGAGGAACGGAGTGGACACGTGACGCGCAGCGTGTACGTGACCGGGATCGACCGCGGGGACGGCCGCCAGGTCGTGGAGCTGGGGGTCATGGAGCTCCTGACCCGGCAGGTCGACCGGGTGGGGGTCTTCCGGCCGCTCGTCCACGACGGACCCGATCGCCTGTTCGAGTTGCTGCGGGCGCGTTACCGCCTCTCCCAGGACCCCGCGACCGTCTACGGCATGGACTACCACGAGGCGTCCGCGCTCCAGGCCGAGCAGGGCACCGACGAGCTGGTCTCCACGCTGGTCGACCGCTTCCACCTGGTCGCCCGGGACTACGACGTCGTCCTGGTCCTCGGCACCGACTTCGCCGCCACCCAGCTGCCGGACGAGCTGTCCCTGAACGCCCGCCTCGCCAACGAGTTCGCCGCCTCCGTGATCCCGGTGGTCGGCGGCCGCGGGCAGACCACCGAGTCCGTGCTCGCCGAGACCCGCAACGCCTACCGCGCCTACGACGGCCTCGGCTGCGACGTGCTCGCCATGGTCGCCAACCGCGTGGACCGCGAGGACCGCGACGAGATCGCCGAGAAGGCCGCCTCCCGGCTGCCGGTCCCCTGCTACGTCGTGCCCGACGAACCCGCGCTGTCCGCGCCCACGGTCGCCCAGATCGCCCAGGCCCTCGATGCCAAGGTGCTGCTCGGTGACGACTCCGGGCTCGCCCGGGACGCCCTCGGCTTCGTCTTCGGCGGTGCCATGCTGCCGAACCTCCTCGGCGCCCTGACCCCGGGCTGTCTGGTCATCACGCCGGGCGACCGCGCCGACCTGGTCGTCGGCTCGCTGGCCGCGCACAGCGCCGGCACCCCGCCGATAGCCGGTGTGCTGCTCACCCTGAACGAGGTGCCGAGCGACGAGATCCTCACCCTCGCCGCCCGCCTCGCCCCGGGCACCCCGGTCCTCTCCGTGACCGGCAACAGCTTCCCCACCGCCGAGCGGCTGTTCTCCCTGGAGGGCAAGCTGAACGCGGCCACCCCGCGCAAGGCGGAGACCGCGCTCGGCCTGTTCGAGCGGTACGCGGACACCGCCGACCTGGCCCGCCGGGTCTCGGCGCCGAGCAGCGACCGGGTCACCCCGATGATGTTCGAGCACAAGCTGCTGGAGCAGGCCCGCTCCGACAAGCGCCGGGTCGTCCTGCCGGAGGGCACCGAGGAACGCGTGCTGCACGCGGCCGAGGTGCTGCTGCGCCGGGGCGTGTGCGACCTGACCCTGCTCGGGCCCGAGGACCAGATCCGCAAGAAGGCCGCGGACCTCGGCATCGACCTCGGCGACACCCGGCTGATCGACCCGGCCACCTCCGAGCTGCGCGACGCCTTCGCCGAGAAGTACGCCCGGCTGCGGGCCCACAAGGGCGTCACGGTCGAGCTGGCCTACGACGTCGTCTGCGACGTCAACTACTTCGGCACCCTGATGGTCGAGGAGGGCCTGGCCGACGGCATGGTCTCCGGGTCGGTGCACTCCACGGCGGCCACCATCCGCCCGGCCTTCGAGATCATCAAGACCCGGCCGGACTCCTCGATCGTCTCGTCGGTGTTCTTCATGTGCCTGGCCGACAAGGTGCTGGTCTACGGCGACTGCGCGGTCAACCCCGACCCGGACGCGCAGGCGCTCGCCGACATCGCCGTCCAGTCGGCCGGTACGGCGGCGCAGTTCGGGGTGGAGCCGCGGATCGCGATGCTGTCGTACTTCACGGGCACGTCCGGCTCGGGCGCCGACGTCGAGAAGGTGCGCGAGGCCACCGAGCTGGCGCGCGCCCGCCGGACCGACCTGAAGATCGAGGGGCCGATCCAGTACGACGCGGCCGTGGAGCCGTCCGTCGCCGCCACCAAGCTGCCCGGCTCCGAGGTCGCCGGCCAGGCCAGCGTGCTGATCTTCCCCGACCTCAACACCGGCAACAACACCTACAAGGCCGTGCAGCGCTCGGCGGGCGCGATCGCCGTCGGACCGGTCCTGCAGGGGCTGCGCAAGCCGGTCAACGACCTGTCCCGGGGCGCGCTCGTCCAGGACATCGTCAACACCGTCGCCATCACGGCGATCCAGGCCCAGACGCCCGCCAACTGACGTCGCACAGAGAGCTTTCGAACACCGTGGCCAAGACTCGCGCGGCGAACCGCGTCCTCGTCCTCAACTCCGGCTCCTCGTCGGTGAAGTACCAGCTGCTCGACATGAGCGACCGGAGCCGGCTCGCGGTCGGCCTGGTGGAGCGCATCGGCGAGCAGACCTCCCGGCTCAAGCACACCTGCCTCGCCTCCGGCGACACCCGGGAGCACACCGGCCCGATCGCCGACCACGACGCCGCGCTCAAGGCGGTCGCCGAGGAGCTGAGCCGGGACGGGCTGGGCCTGGACTCGCCGGAGCTGGCCGCGATCGGTCACCGGGTGGTGCACGGCGGGATGTTCTTCACCGAGCCCACCGTCATCGACGACGAGGTACTCTCCGAGGTCGAGCGGCTGATCCCGGTCGCCCCGCTGCACAACCCGGCCAACCTCACCGGCATCCGCACCGCCCGGGCCCTGCGCCCCGACCTGCCCCAGGTCGCCGTCTTCGACACCGCGTTCCACACGACGATGCCGGAGTCCGCGGCGCGCTACGCGATCGACCCGAAGATCGCCGACCGGCACCGCATCCGCCGCTACGGCTTCCACGGCACCTCGCACGCGTACGTCTCCCGGGAGACGGCACGGCTGCTCGGCAAGGACCCGTCCGAGGTCAACGTGATCGTGCTGCACCTGGGCAACGGCGCCTCGGCGTCCGCGGTCCAAGGCGGCCGGTGCGTGGACACCTCCATGGGGCTGACGCCTTTGGAGGGGCTCGTGATGGGTACGCGATCCGGTGACCTGGATCCGGCCGTCATCTTCCATTTGGCACGAGTTGGCGGAATGTCCATGGACGAGATCGACACTCTTCTCAACAAGAGGAGCGGTCTGTTCGGTCTGTGCGGGGACAACGACATGCGGGAGATCCGCCGCCGGATCGACGAGGGCGACGAAGAGGCCGCTCTCGCCTTCGACATTTACATTCACCGGCTGCGGAAGTACATCGGCGCCTATTACGCCGTCCTCGGGAAGGTCGACGCGGTCGCCTTCACCGCCGGGGTCGGCGAGAACGCGGCGCCCGTGCGGGAAGCGGCGGTCGCGGGCCTGGAGACGCTGGGCCTCGCGGTCGACCCGGAGCGGAATGCGGTGCACAGCGGCGAGCCCCGGCTGATCTCGCCGGTGTCCGCGCGGGTGGCGGTGGCGGTGGTGCCGACGGATGAAGAACTGGAGATCGCCACGCAGACCTACGCACTGGTCGGAAAGAACAACTGAATAGCAGCACCTGAGCGGTGCGGCACTCATTTGTATCTTCCGCCAGACGGAATATTCCGTAGCGAAACAAACCGATAGGATCGCCCCATGCGCCGTTCGAAAATCGTCTGTACTCTCGGCCCCGCGGTCGACACCCACGAGAAGCTCGTCGCCATGATCGAGGCGGGCATGAACGTGGCCCGGTTCAACTTCAGCCACGGCTCCCACGCCGAGCACCAGGCGCGGTACGACCGCGTCCGTGCCGCGTCCAAGGAGACCGGCCGGCCCATCGGTGTCCTCGCCGACCTGCAGGGCCCGAAGATCCGCCTGGAGACCTTCGCCGAGGGCCCGGTGGAGCTCGAGCGCGGTGACGAGTTCGTCATCACGACCGAGGACGTGCCGGGCGACAAGCAGATCTGCGGTACGACGTACAAGGGGCTGCCGGGCGACGTCTCGCGCGGCGACCAGGTGCTCATCAACGACGGCAACGTCGAGCTGAAGGTCCTGGACGTCGAGGGCCCGCGGGTGAAGACGATCGTCATCGAGGGCGGTGTCGTCTCCGACCACAAGGGCATCAACCTGCCCGGCGCGGCCGTCAACGTGCCCGCGCTGAGCGAGAAGGACGTCGAGGACCTGCGCTTCGCGCTCCGCATGGGCTGCGACATGGTCGCCCTGTCCTTCGTCCGGGACGCCAAGGACGTCGCCGACGTCCACCGCGTCATGGACGAGGAGGGGCGCCGGGTCCCGGTCATCGCCAAGGTGGAGAAGCCGCAGGCGGTGGAGAACATGGAGGACGTCGTCGCGGCGTTCGACGCCGTGATGGTGGCCCGTGGCGACCTCGCCGTCGAGTACCCGCTCGAGAAGGTCCCCATGGTGCAGAAGCGCCTGATCGAGCTGTGCCGGCGCAACGCCAAGCCGGTGATCGTGGCGACCCAGATGATGGAGTCGATGATCACCAACTCCCGTCCGACCCGCGCCGAGGCCTCCGACGTGGCCAACGCGATCCTGGACGGCGCCGACGCGGTCATGCTGTCCGCCGAGTCCTCGGTCGGCGCCTACCCGGTCGAGACGGTCAAGACCATGTCGAAGATCGTCACCGCGGCCGAGCAGGAGCTGCTCTCCAAGGGCCTGCAGCCGCTGGTGCCGGGCAAGAAGCCGCGCACCCAGGGCGGTTCGGTGGCCCGCGCGGCCTGCGAGATCGCCGACTTCCTCGGCGGCCGGGGCCTGATCGCCTTCACGCAGTCCGGTGACACCGCGCGCCGCCTGTCCCGCTACCGCGCGACCCAGCCGATCATCGCCTTCACCACGGACGAGTCCACCCGCAACCAGCTCACCCTGAGCTGGGGCGTGGAGTCGCACATCGTGCCGTTCGTGAACACGACCGACGAGATGGTCGACCTGGTGGACCAGGAGATCGCCCGGCTGGGCCGCTTCGACGCGGGCGACACGGTCATCATCACCGCCGGCTCGCCCCCCGGCGTCCCCGGCACCACCAACATGCTCCGGGTCCACCACCTCGGCACCCAGGGCAACTGACACGCCCCGTAAGGGCGTTGTACGGCGCTGAGGGCGCCCCCTGCGACAGGGGGCGCCCTCAGCTGTGTGCGGCTCCCGGACGGGTCTGTGGGACCGGTCAGCCGGTCGTGTACACGTGCATGCCGGGCACGTGCAGGTTGCCGCCGAACTGGGCCGCCTGGGTCACCTTCACGTTGGTGAAGTAGATCAGCGGGATGTTCAGCGGGGGCGGGCTGTCGGGGCTGAACGTGACCGGGATCAGTCCGAGCAGGTTGCCCGAGATGCTCTCCGTGTACATCACGGTGTCGCCGCCGCGGATGGTGGACGTCGAGCCCTTGGACGCCTGCACGTGGTAGGTCTTCCCGGACTGCTTGTCGTTCACCGTCTGGTGCAGGTCGCCGATGTCCGTGCCGCCGGAGATGACGTACTTCAGCACCTTCTTGGTGGTGCCGCTGGCCGTCTTCACCTCGACGATGCCCTGGTAGTCGGCGCCCTTGAGCAGCAGGGAGCTGGCGTTCAGGTACCACGGATCGTCCGCCACCGGCACCTTGTTGTCGACGCCGCTCACGTCGTCCGTGGCCGCCGGGCAGTCGTCCGGGGCGGTGGACGAACTCGCGGAGGGGCTCGGCGTGACCGAGCCGGCCGCGTCCCCGGCCGCCTTCGCGGTGTCGTCGACCGTCTTGGACACCGTGTCGGTGGTGTTCTTCACCGTGTCCGAGACCGTCTTTCCGGCCTTCGACACCGTGTCCTTGACGGTGTCGGACACCGTGGACCCGGACGACGACGCGGACGTCGGGGAGTCCGGGGACGCGCTCGCCGACGGGGACGCGGAGGGCGCCGGGCTCGCGGACGAGGTGCCGGAGTCCTTGCCGCCGCCGAGGACGCCGCCGAGCGTGTCGCCGATGGTGTCCAGCAGGCCGCCGCTCTTGCTGCTCTCGGACGCGGACGGCGAGGGCGCGGCCGTGTCCCCGGAGCCCGCACCCGAGTCGGACGAGCCGGAGCCCGAGCCGGAGGTCGCGGTCGGCTTCGGAGTGGCCGTGTCGCCGGAACCTGAATCCGGCGAAGGGGCCGTGTCCGAACCCTTGCCGTCCTGGCCGCTCTTGGAGCCGTCGCTCGCCGACGGGGTCGGCGTGGCGGTGTCGCCCTTGCTCTCCGAGGCGGACGGCGACGGCGAGGCCGAGGCGTCCTTGGAGCCGTCCAGCGCCTTGACGCAGTCCTTGTACTCGTCGGCCGTCAGGCTCTTGGCCGTCGTCGACGGCGACGGGCTGCCGCCGCTGTCGGCGAGGGCGAGCGTGGACGTGAAGCCCATGCCCATGAGGACCGCGGTCGGCATCGCCACGGAGGCGATCGCCTTGCCGGCCGGCATGTGGAACCTGGTGAACAGCGGCTTTCTGGGTGCCGCGTGGCGGGGCCCGGTTCTCGTACGGGACTCGTCCACCTCGGTCCCGCAGGTCACCTCGTCAGCCGGCACTGTGCCTCCCGTTCGCCCCGTTGGCCGGGCTCGTTCCTGACAGGTCGTTCTTGCTCACCGGGTCCGTGCCCTGAGGGGGCAGCGGGACGGTCGCGGGAGCACCACCCTCGCCCGGTGCGGCCCCGGCCGGCGGCTGCGGCTGGGAAGACGCGCCCGGCGCCCAGGCCACGGCCATCGCTCCGCCGATGAGGGCGAGGAGAAAGCCCACGACGAAGCCGCCGAAGTTGGACACGGGGATGGACACCAGCGCCAGCAGGATCGCGGCGACGCCGGCGAAGACCCGTACGTGCTTCTGGAACCAGAGGCTGATGCCCAGGACGATGAGCAGCACGCCGATGATCAGGGATCCGGCTCCCGCGGTCGTCGACATCGCCAGCGTCAGATGCCCGAGCTGGAGGTGGGCGTACGGGAAATACATGATCGGAAAGCCGCCGAGCAAGACGAAGAGACCGGCCCAGAACGGACGCGTGCCCCGCCAGGCGCGGAACTGCTGCCTCCGGCGGGTGAACTGGCCGGGTGCGGCGGCAGAGATCTCGGCGCTCATGGAAAGCTCCCTGGTGCGGCGTTGCTGTGGTGGTGATGTGTGCCGCCTGTGAAATGCGGCCGGAGTATGGACGGGCGGGGGCGCCACCGGCTCCCCCGCCCGTCAGCGAGTGCCTAGTAGCACTCGTGCGTACCCGTCTGCAGCGACATGTGAAGTCCGCTGAGCTTGAAGGTACCGGCCGTGGTCGCCCAGGCCGTCTGCTTCACATCGGTCAGCGTGGCCGAGTCAGCCTGCTGGGCGAAGCCGTACGGGTTGGCCTGCTCCTTGCCACCCTTCATGCCGGGACCCTTGGAGGCGTCCTTGCCGGCCACACCGATGTCGATGTTGTTGAAGGTGGCGTCGGCGTTCAGGTCGGCGACGTCGATGTAGAGGTTGTCCGCCTCGACCGGCTTGTCCGCCCCGGCCTTCAGGACCAGGCTGACCGACCCCAGCACCGGAATGTCCGGCGTGACGACGGACTGGCACATGTTGTTGATCGTGGCCTTCTTGAAGGCCGACACCGCGACGGGGTGGGCGGTCTGCTGACCGCTCATGGTGTACCCGCTGTCGATGGCGCCGTACTGCTCGAAGCCCTGACCGACGAGCTTGTCGGCCGAGACCTTGAACGACTGGCCCGACACGCTGAACGACGCGGCGAGAGCGCCCTGCGCGAGGGCGACACCTATGCACGCCGTGGCGGCCACGCTGGGCACCATGACCACAGCGAACCGCTTCCATCTGGTCCCGCCACGCACCTGGGACTCCATATTTCCTCCTTCTCGGACGTACATCTCCTGGCCCGGGCTCGCCCCAGTCGGCGGCTCAGCCGGGCAGGGATGGGAGAAGTGCTACGTCCTCGGGAAGGAGAGCGCCCGAACTCGGAGGCGCGAAATGCGCCCGAATCACCGGCGATCACCCCCGAGCGACAACCACTGGTCGCGCCTGACACGCATCACGCACAACCTTGCTGGACAGGCTTCGCCGGGTGGACGAAGACCCCCCTGCCCAAGAGACGGCGCCACTGCCGCCGGCTCTGCTCGGTGGGGACCCAGAGTCTCCCGTGACCCGACCGGCTGTCGGGGTGCGGGAATGGACCGAGCGTCGCCGATCGTGGTGCATTCTCGCGCCCGGCACAAGGGGGTTCGTTACTGGCTAGTAACGGCCGGATAACCGAGCGACGACCCGCCGGTCTCGGAGCGCGACGCTGGGTGGCAACAAGGGGCAGAGCAAAGCCGTTGATCCCTGGACGAAACCAGACAGATCAACGGCCTCGATTTACTCGGAGTAACAGCAGCCGCGATTACCAAGATTTGGTAAAGCGCGACCGCCCTGACGTCTCGTCGGCAAATCTTTCACCTCGGCATCACAAGCCGTGGCGTTTAACGACTGGTCAGAACAGAGCGCGTGCCAGGGCCCTGCGCGCCCCCACCACACGCGGATCCTCGGATCCGACGACCTCGAACAGCTCCAGCAGCCGCAGCCGCACCGCGTCCCGGTCGTCACCCACCGTGCGCCGCACGGTTTCGATCAGACGCCCGAAGGCGTCCTCGACATGACCGCCCACCAGGTCCAGGTCGGCGGCGGCGATCTGCGCCGTGGCGTCGGCCGGCTTCTCGGCCGCCTCCTGACGCACCTTCTGCGGGTCCATGCCCTGCACCCGCTCCAGCAACTCGGCCTGCGCCAGGCCCAGCTTCGCCTCCGGGTGGGCGGGGTCGTCGGCCAGCACGTTCTTGTAGGCCTGGACGGCGCCGCCCAGGTCGCCGGCGTCCAGCGCCTCGGCGGCGGCGTTCAGGAGCGCCTCGTACGGGCCCACCGGGGCCTGTTCGGCCTCCTGGCCCGGCTGCGCGTCCGGGTCGACGGTCAGACCGGTCAGACCGAAGCGCTCCTCGGCGACCTGCACCAGCTGGTCCAGGGTCTGCCGGATCTGCTGCTCGCCGGCCGCCCCCTGGAACAGCGGCAGCGCCTGGCCCGCGACGACGGCGAAGACCGCCGGGATGCCCTGCACCCCGAACTGCTGCATCAGCATCTGGTTGGCGTCGACGTCGATCTTGGCGAGGAGGAAGCGCCCGTTGTACTCGACGGCCAGCCGCTCCAGGACCGGGCTCAGCTGCTTGCAGGGCTGACACCACTCGGCCCAGAAGTCGATGACGACCGGGACTTCGGCGGAGCGCTGCAGGACGTCGCGCTCGAAGCCCGCCTCATCGACGTCGATGACGAGATCGGCCGGGGAGACTGCTCCCGCGCCGCCGTGCCGGGCGGCTTCGGCGCGCGTCTGCTCGGCCTTGGCCTTGGCCTCCTGGGCCGCCTTCACCGCGGCGAGGTCGACGACGCCGCTCATGGACATGTTCCGTGGCTGCATGCGTCTATCCTCCCCCGTTCCCGCGTCTGAAGGAAAAAGCTCCGTGTGTGGGCGCCGGGTCCCCACCCGCGCCGCGTGATCGCCGCCCGTGTACGTCCCTCACGAGCTTTCGCTACGACTCGTAGCGTAATGCCAGCGGGACCCCTCGCGACACCACCTCCCGGTGATCTCCCTCACGACGGCGCAGATTGCGCCGGTTATGGTCGAGGGATGCAGAGCCGCACCCCCGCCAGCCGTACCGGGCGCCCGCGCAGCGCCGCCGCGGACGCCGCGATCCTGGCCGCGACGCGGCAGGCGCTGGTGGAACTGGGCTGGTCCAAGCTCACCCTGGGAGACGTGGCAACGCGGGCCGGGGTTGCGAAGACGACCCTGTATCGCCGCTGGGCCGGGAAGAACGAGCTGGTCGTGGACGCGGTGGCGGAGCTGTTCGACGAGCTGGAACTCCCCGACCGGGGCAGCCTCGGCGCCGACATCGAGGGCGTGGTGCTGCAGTTCGCCGCCATCCTGGCGCGGCCCGAGTGCAAGAGCGGGCTGATGGCGGTGGTCGCCGAATCGACCCGCGACGACGCCCTGCGCGAGCGCGTCCGCGCCTCGGTCGTGGAGCGTCAGAAACGGCTCGTTCTGGAGGGCAGGGCGCGGGCCCAGTCGCGCGGCGAACTGCCGCCCGAGCCCGACCCGCAGGAGGCGGCCCGCACGGTCGACCTCATCTTCGACGTGGTCGCCGGCGCGGTGGTCCACCGCACCCTGGTCAGCGGCCAGCCGGCGGACGAGGAGTGGGTACGCCGCTTCACGGAGGTCCTCCTGAGCGGACTCGGCGGCACACAGCCGTAGTCGGACCGCACGTCACCGATGCCTGGCATGGTCCGGCCCCGACGCCCGACCCGGGCGAGCCCGATGCCAGGGCGCGGGGCGGCCCTGGTGATCAGCACTGGGCGAGCCCGATGCCCGATGCCGGGTACGGGGGCCCGACACCCGGTTCAGGGCGAACCCGATGCCCCGCACTGTGCAAGCCCCCTGCCCGAAGCCGGCGCGCCCGATGCCCAGTACCGAGTGAGCCCGATACTCAGCGCGGGCGGGCCCGACACCCGGTGCGGGGCGAACCCGATACACGACGCGGACCCGCCCTGTGCCCGGCGCGGACGCACCCGATACCCGACGCGGCCGAGCCCCATACCCCGTACGGAGCACGCTCAATGACGAGGACGGGGCGCGCCCGATGCCCAGTACCGAGCGAGTCCGGATGCCCCGCGCGGGCGCGTCCGATGCCCGATGCGGGCGCGCCGGTACGCGGTACGGGGCCAACCCGAATCCCGCCAGGCGTGCCCGCTATCCGATACGGGCGCGCCCGATGCCCAGTGCGGGGCGAACCCGGTGCCGACGCGAGCGCGCCCGGTGCCCAGTGCGGGGCGAACCCCGTGCCGTCACGGGCGAGCCCGATGACCAGCGCGAGCGCGCCCGATGCCCAGTGCAGGGCGAACCCCGTGTCGGCGCGGGCGGGCCCGATGGCCGGCGCGGGCGCGCCCGGTGCTTGGCGTGGGGCGCGCCCGGGGGCCGGTGCGGGCGGGGGTGTTCAGAAGCCGGCGGGCTCCGTGTATACGCCCCACTCGTCCCGCAGGACCCCGCAGATCTCGCCCAGGGTCGCCTCGGCGCGTACGGCGTCCAGCATGGGCTCGATCATGTTGGAGCCGTCGCGGGCGGCGGCGAGCATGCCGTCGAGCGCGGTGCGCACGGCCGTCTCGTCCCGGGCGGTCCTGCGCTCGGCGAGGACGCGGACCTGCTCCCGCTCCACCTCGTGGCTGACCCGCAGGATCTCCAGGTCCCCGGTGACGGAGCCGGTGGCCACGTTGACGCCGACGACCCGCTTCTCGCCCTTCTCCAGCGCCTGCTGGTAGCGGAAGGCGGACTCGGCGATCTCGCCGGTGAACCAGCCGTCCTCGATCCCGCGCAGGATCCCGGAGGTGATCGGCCCGATCGGGTGCTGCCCGTCCGGGTGCGCGCGCAGGCCCCGCTCCTTGATCTGCTCGAAGATCTTCTCCGCGTCGGCCTCGATCCGGTCGGTCAGCTGCTCGACGTACCAGGAGCCGCCCAGCGGGTCGGCCACGTTGGCGACCCCGGTCTCCTCCATCAGCACCTGCTGGGTGCGCAGCGCGATCTCGGCGGCCTGCTCGCTGGGCAGCGCGAGGGTCTCGTCCAGGGCGTTGGTGTGCAGCGAGTTGGTCCCGCCGAGCACGGCGGCCAGCGCCTCCACGGCCGTACGCACCACGTTGTTGTACGGCTGCTGGGCCGTCAGCGAGACACCGGCGGTCTGGGTGTGGAAGCGCAGCCACTGCGCCTTGTCGGACGTGGCGCCGTAGACGTCCCGCATCCAGCGGGCCCAGATCCTGCGGGCCGCCCGGAACTTGGCGATCTCCTCGAAGAAGTCGAGGTGCGCGTCGAAGAAGAAGGAGAGGCCGGGCGCGAAGACGTTCACGTCGAGCCCGCGCGAGAGCCCCAGCTCCACATAGCCGAAGCCGTCCGCCAGCGTGTACGCCAGCTCCTGCGCGGCCGTCGAGCCGGCCTCCCGGATGTGGTAGCCGGAGACGGACAGCGGCTTGTACGCGGGGATGCCGGCCGCGCAGTACTCCATCAGGTCGCCGATCAGGCGCAGGTGCGGCTCGGGCTGGAAGAGCCACTCCTTCTGGGCGATGTACTCCTTGAAGATGTCGGTCTGGAGCGTGCCGTTGAGGACCGAGGGGTCCACGCCCTGCCGCTCGGCGGCGACCAGGTACATGCAGAAGACGGGGACGGCGGGCCCGCTGATGGTCATGGAGGTGGTGACGTCGCCGAGCGGGATGTCCTTGAACAGGACCTCCATGTCGGCGGCCGAGTCGATGGCGACACCGCAGTGGCCGACCTCGCCGAGCGAGCGCGGGTCGTCGGAGTCGCGGCCCATCAGCGTCGGCATGTCGAAGGCCACGGACAGACCCCCGCCGCCGGCGGCGAGGATCATCTTGTACCGCTCGTTGGTCTGCTCGGCGTTGCCGAACCCGGCGAACTGGCGGATGGTCCAGGTGCGCCCGCGGTATCCGGTCGGATGGAGCCCGCGCGTGTAGGGGTACTCCCCGGGCCAGCCGATCCGCTCGAATCCCTCGTACGTGTCACCCGGCCGGGGCCCGTACACCGGCTCCACGGGATCGCCGGAGAGCGTGGTGAAGTCTGCGTCGCGCTTGCGCGCGGCGTCGTAGCGGGCCTGCCAGCGGCGGCGGCCCTCGTCGATGGCGTGAGCGTCCATACCCTCGAATTTACTTGGACGTCCTAGTAAATGTCGATGGCGGACCGCCGTACGGCATCCGTACGGCGGTAAAACCTCAGACCTCGGCGACGGCCGGGGCCTGGCCGGCGGCCCTGGCGTCCAGCTCGTGGCTGATCTTCCGCTCGACGAAGAAGGCTGCGGTCGGGATCGTGCCCGCGAGCAGCACCCACAGCTGCTTGCCGACCGGCCACTTCGCCTTGGATCCCAGGTCGAAGGCGAAGACCAGGTAGATCACGTAGAGCCAGCCGTGGGCGATGGCGACGACCCGGGTGAAGTCCGCGGCGCCGTCGATGTGGAGCCCGTACTTCGCGATCATGCTCAGGCACAGCAGCACCAGCAGGACACCGGTGGTGTAGGCCATGACGCGGTAGCGGGTCAGCACGCTCTTTTTCATGCCAATGAGCGTAACCACCCGTTCCGGCAGATCTTGGACCGGGTCACTCGTCGTCGAAGTCGTGTGCCGCGATCCGCAGCGGACGCAGCATCGCGAAGATCTCCGCGCACTCCTCCGCGTCGTACACCCCGAGCCCGAAGTCCATGCCCATCAGGTCGCGGGTGGCCGCGTCGACCACCTCGCGGCCCTTGTCCGTGATGACGGCGAGCGTGCCGCGCCCGTCGTTGGGGTTGGGCCGCTTGGCGACGAGCCCGGACCTCACCAGCCGGTCCACGGTGTTCGTCACCGAGGTGGGGTGCACCATCAGCCGCTCCCCGATCTTGGACATGGGCAGCTCACCGGCCTTGGAGAAGGTCAGCAGCACCAGCGCCTCGTAGCGGGCGAACGTCAGCCCGTACGGCTTGACCACCGCGTCCACCTCGGCGAGCAGGATCTGCTGGGCCCGCATGATCGAGGTGATCGCGGCCATGGACGGCACGTTTCCCCAGCGCTGCTTCCAGAGCTCGTCGGCACGGGCGATGGGGTCGAAGGGGAGGCTGAGAGGCTTGGGCACGTCATGAGACCCTACCGGCCGGTCATATGCCGGTCAGCCCCGTCTCGGCTTTCGGTCACCGGGTGGCTCCCGCGCGGCTCCCCGGTCACCGGGTGGCTCCCGCGCGGCTCCCCGGCCGCCGGGTGGCCGCCGCGGGGCTCCCCGGCCGCCGCGCTGCTCGCGCGCGGCTTCCCCGTCGCCCGGGCCGCGAGCGCGAGGCCGCAGCAGCACAGGGTGCCCAGGGCCCCGGCGCCCACGACGGCCGTGCGCACCCCGGTGACCTGGGCCGCCACCCCCGCCAGCGCCATGCCCACGCCCTGGCCGGTCATCAGCCCCGCGGTCAGCACGGTCATGGCCCGCCCCCGCAGTTCCTCCGGCACGGCCCGCACGAACCACTGGTCCAGGCCCAGCGTGTACGCCGAGCAGGCCCCGGACACCAGCAGGAGCAGCAGCGACCCGGTGAGCCCGGGGCTCAGGGCGTAGCCGAGGTACGGCAGCACGATGAGGCAGAGCAGGGGGAGCGCGATGCGTTCCCGGGAGGCGGGCCCCAGCCGGGCGCCGGCGAACAGCTCCCCTGCCACCGTGCCGACGGGCAGGGCGCTCATCAGCAGGCCGAGAGCGGTGGAGCCGCCGCCGAGCCGGTCGGCGTACGGCGCGGCCAGCGCCTCGGGGACGACGGCGAACGCCGCCGGGACCCAGGAGAGGAGCAGCAGGACGCGGATGCGCCGGTCGGCGAACAGCTGCCGGAGGCCGGCCGGGGCGTCCGCGCGGTCCCGGGCGCGGGCGGGGCGGTGCCGGGTGCCGCAGCGCAGCAGGACCGCCGAGGCGAGGAAGGTGCAGACGGTGATCAGCAGGGCGTGGCGCGGGGCGACGGCGGTCAGGAGCAGCCCGCCGAGGCCGTAGCCGACGAGCAGGGCGCTCTGGGCGACGATCCGCAGCAGGGAGCGGCCGAGCACGAACAGGTCCCCGTCGCCGAGGACGTCGGCGAGGGTGGCCATGCGGGTGCCGGCGAAGACCGGCGAGACCACGGCGAGACAGGCGCGCAGGGCGAGCAGGACGCCGATGCCCATCCCGGGGACCGTCATCAGCGCCACGCAGCCCGCGCACACCAGGTCGCAGCCGACCAGCACCCGCCGGGCGGGGAAGCGGTCGGCGACCGGGGCGAGCAGGGTGCCGCCGACGGCGTACGGCAGGAAGCCCAGCGCGAAGGTGAGCGCGCTCAGCAGGGGTGAGCCGGTGAGGTCGTAGACGAGCACGGACAGCGCGATCTCGCTGACGATCATGCCGAGCATGGACATCAGGTGGGCGGCGAAGACGGCCCGGAACTCGGGCACGGCGAAGAGGCGGCCGTAACCGGCGGACGCCGGAGCCTGGGGCGGTGCGGACATGGCAGGCAGCGTGCCCGGCGCGGACGGCAGGCCCGTAGAGTTTCGGCTGCAGCCGAATCTTCGCGGGCTTCTTTTCGTGGCCACGGTCTTCCGGGAGGTGCGCGTGCCGTCTCGTCTGCGCTTCGGGGACGACGACTTCCTGCGCTGCCGGTTCGCTCTCTCGCCGATCTGGGAGACGCAGGAGGCGGTGCGCACCCTGAAGCGGCCGGACCGGCACGGGTACCACGTGCCCTGGCTGCGGCGGATCCGGGACGCTGCGGCGGAGCTGGACCTGACGCCGCTGTGGCTGCTGATGCCGCGGCGGGGACACTCGCCGGACTGGCTGGGGCCGCCGCCGATCGGGCCGGCCGCCACCTTCGAGGAGGAGATCGCGGCCGTGCGGGCGTCCGACCCGGAGGCGGCCCGCGAGGACACCGCCCGCTCACTGGCCTGCACACCGGGTGCGCTGGAGTCGGCGCTGGGGCGGGCGTGGCTGGCGGACCCGGCGCGGATGGTGCGGGAGCTGGCGGACGCCATGGAGGAGGCCTGGCGGGTGCTGGTCGAGCCGGACTGGCACCGGCTGCGGGGCCTGCTGGAGGCGGACGTGGCCTACCACTCGCGGCGGCTGGCCGAGGTGGGCCTCGGCACCCTGCTGCCGGAGCTGGACCGGCGGCTGTCCTGGGACGGCCGCACGCTGACGCTCGCGCTGGGGATCGAGTACGTGCGCGACCTCGGCGGCCAGGGGCTGGTGCTGATGCCGAGCGTGTTCTCGTGGCCCGAGGTGATCACCGGCTTCGAGCCCCCGTGGCAGCCGACGGTGGTCTATCCGGCCCGGGGCATCGCCGGTCTGTGGACCGAGCCGGGCACCCGGACTCCGCGGCGGCTGGTACGGCTGCTGGGCCGCAACCGGGCGGCGGTACTGGCCGCGCTGGACGAACCGGCGACGACGACGGCGCTGGCGCACCGTCTGGCCCTCGCCCCGTCCTCGGTCTCGGCCCATCTGGGGGTCCTGCGCGAGGCGGGCCTGCTCACCGCCCGCCGGTACGGCCACCAGGTGCTGTACGAGAGGACACCGCTGGGGATGGCACTGGCGGCGGGACAGCCGGCCTGAGGGGCCGGCCGGGCGGCTACCGCGCCAGGTACCGCTCGACCGTCTCCACCTTGGAGGTGAGCCCGTCGCTCACGCCGGGGCGGATGTCCGCCTTGAGGACGACGGAGACCCGCGGCGCACGCGCCTCCACCGCGGCGACGGCACGCCTGACGACGTCCATGACCTCGTCCCACTCGCCCTCGATGCTGGTGAACATCGCGTCGGTGCGGTGGGGCAGGCCCGACTCGCGGACCACGCGGACGGCGTCGGCGACGTACTCCCCCACGTCCTCGCCGACGCCGAGCGGCGTCACGGAGAAGGCGACGATCATGCGTTCACGACCCCTTCCTTGCGGGCGCGGGCCGCGATGACCGCGTCCTCGGCCTCGCGGCGCAGGGCCCGCTCGATGATGAAGCCGCCCCCCGGAATGATCGAGTACGCGAAGTAGAGCGCGGCCTTGCCCTTGGCCCACTTGGTGCGGTTCCAGGCGTCCGCCCAGAAGAGCACGTAGAGGATGAACAGCACGCCGTGGATCGGACCGAGCACCCGGGCCACATCGACGCCGGGGTCGATCACGTACTTGATGAAGGTGCAGGCCGCCAGAATGATCCAGGAGACGCCCTCCGGCACGGAGATCAGACGGAGGCGGCGGATGGCGGATGCTGTCTTGAGGTCCACGGGTCACCTTCGGTGGGAGAGGCGTCCACGGTTTGTGAACGCAAGCACAAGCGTTGCCCCATTGTGGCAAACGACGGCCTTAGGGGTCCGCTCAGGGTCGCTCTCCACCCACGGGCCCTGTTCGGTCCACCCGCCCCGCCGCTACTTTCGCTGCGTGGCGATGTTCCGACTCCAGGGCAGCAAGGTGCTCGCCGTCGACATGACCGGGGACGCCGTGAAGGCGAAGAACGGCTCGATGGTCGCGTACGACGGGCAGATGGCCTTCAAGAAGCTGAGCGGCGGCGGCGAGGGGCTGCGCGGGATGGTGACCCGGCGGCTCACCGGTGAGCAGATGACGGTGATGGAGGTGAAGGGGCAGGGGACCTGCTGGTTCGCGGACCGGGCGTCCGAGATCAACCTGGTCGCCCTCCGGGGGGACAAGCTCTACGTCGAGTCGAGCAATCTGCTCGCGACGGACGCCGGGCTCAGAACGGGCACGACGTTCACCGGGCTGCGCGGTGCCTCGCAGGGCAACGGGCTGTTCACGACCACCGTCGAGGGGCACGGACAGGCGGCGATCATGTCCGACGGGCCGGCGGTGGTGCTCCGGGTCAGCCCGCAGTACCCACTGATCGTCGACCCGGGCGCCTACATCGCCCACCAGGGTGATGTCCGGCAGTCCTTCCAGTCCGGTGTGACGTTCCGCACCCTCTTCGGGGAGGGCGGCGGTGAGGCCTTCCAGATCCGCTTCGAGGGGGACGGCCTGGTCTACGTGCAGCCGAGCGAGCGGAACACGATCGCGGGGGATCTGTAGGGATGGCGTTCCGGGAGATCAATTCCAAGATGGTCGAAGCGGCCGTGGTGCCGGGGCAGCGCCTGTTCAGTCAGCGCGGGGCGATGCTCGCCTACCGGGGGGACGTGTCCTTCACGCCCAGCGTCCAGGGCGGCCAGGGCGGGCTGATGTCCATGATCGGGCGCCGGGTGGCGGGCGAGGCGACCCCGCTGATGACCGTCGAGGGCAGCGGCACCGTCTTCTTCGGGCACGGCGGCCACCACATCCATGTCATCGACCTGTCCGGCGACACCCTCTACGTGGAGGCCGACCGCCTGCTCGCCTTCGAGGGCACGCTGCGGCAGGGCACGATGTTCATGGGCTCGCAGGGCGGGGTCATGGGCCTGGTCCGGGGCCAGGTCACCGGGCAGGGGCTGTTCACCACGACGCTCCAGGGTCACGGCTCCGTCGCCGTGATGGCGCACGGCGGCGTCTTCGAGATCCCGGTCACCCCGCAGCGCCCGGTCCATGTCGACCCCCAGGCCTACGTCGCCCACCACGGCGACGTCCGCAACCGGCTGTCCAGCGCGCTCGGCTGGCGCGACATGGTGGGGCGCGGCTCCGGGGAGGCCTTCCAGCTGGAGCTGAGCGGCAGCGGCACGGTGTACGTCCAGGCGTCGGAGGAGAAGCTGTGAGCGCGTACGGAGGCACGTACGGAGCGCCGGGCGGCCCGGTGGTGCACGACCCGATGACCCTGCCCGCCGACGACAACGTGAACAAGTACACGTTCTGCGTGGAGCTCAAGGGCGGGGAGTGGTTCCTGCAGAAGGGGAAGATGATCGCCTACTACGGGGCGATCGAGTTCAACGGCATCGGGCACGGCCGACTCGACCGACTTGTCCGTACCTCGTTCCATTCGCCACTGCACGCGAGCGACTGGGTCGTGGCGGCCGGCTCGGGCAAGATGCTGCTCGCCGACCGGGCCTTCGACGTCAATTCCTACGACCTGGACGACGGGAACTTGACCATTCGCGCGGGCAATCTGCTCGCTTTTCAGCCAAGTCTCGCGCTGAAGCAATCGATCGTGCCGGGTTTTCTGACCCTTATCGGAACCGGAAAGTTTGTGGCCGCATCTAACGGTCCGGTGGTGTTCATGGAACCTCCGATCCGGGTCGACCCTCAGGCGCTCGTCGGGTGGGCCGACTGCCCGTCACCCTGTCATCACTACGACCATGGGTACCTGACGGGTGTACTGGGCGGTCTACGTGCGATGACGGGCCTCGGCGGGGTTTCCGGGGAGGAGCACCAGTTCGAGTTCGTGGGCGCCGGGACCGTGCTGCTGCAGTCGACGGAAACCCTGATGGCCGAGCCGGACACGGGGATGATTCCGGCGGAGCCGGGGGTGCCCGGTGGTGGCGGAACGAGACCGGTCGGACACGGTCCGCAATCGTCGGGCGCACCGCGCCTTCCCGGACAGCTGGGAGACCTCCAGCGTCGCTTCGGGCTGTGAGCGGTAGTCTGCGGAGTGTGACATCGAACGCGTGCGCACAGTCACACCATCCGAAGTAGTTCGCCATTCAACTTCTTAGGTAGACTTCATTCATGGAGACCGAGACGGCCACGCGCTGGCTGACCGATGCGGAGCAGTGCGCCTGGCGCACCCACCTGGAGGTCAACAGGCTGTTGACGTACCAGCTGGAGAAGGATCTGCAGCCGTTCGGCCTGACGATGAACGATTACGAGATCCTGGTCAATCTCTCCGAGTCCGAGGACTTCCGGATGCGGATGAGCGACCTCGCCTCCGCGACCCTGCAGTCCAAGAGCCGGCTCTCGCACCAGATCACGCGGATGGAGAACGCGAACCTGGTGCGCCGCGAGAACTGCGAGTCGGACCGGCGGGGGTTGTACGCCGTACTGACCGACCACGGCATGGAGACGATGCAGAAGGTCGCGCCGCACCACGTGGCATCGGTGCGGCGGCACTTCATCGACCTGCTGTCACCGGAGGCCCTGACCGAGTTGGACAAGGGCCTGAAGCCGATCGCCGAGCACCTGAGGGGACAGCGGGGGCGTCCCTAGCTCCGTTCGCCTGCCCAGAAGGCCTCGGCCGGGCGGTCCGGCGCTCCGGACCGCCCGGGCGGGGTGCCTCCGGCCGAAGGGGCGTGGGCTGCCGCCCGGCCTGCCCGCCACCGCACCGCTGACAGCGCGGGCAGCAGGGCCGCGCCGCCCGCGAGGGCGAAGCACGCCCACAGCGGCAGACGGCCGATCAGCAGCCCCGCCACCAGCGCTCCCCCGGAGCTTCCCGCGTTGACCCCCATGTTCACCCAGGCCCCGGCCCGGGTGCGGGCGTCGGCCGGCACCGTCTCGTCGGCCAGGAGGTAGGCCGTCGTCAGCGCCGGGGCGAGGAACGCCCCGGCGACGGCCACCGCCACGGTGAGCGTCCACAGGTTCGGCGCCAGGCCGGCCGCCGCCACCGTCAGCCCCAGCGCGAGCGCGAGGAGGACCAGACGCTCGCGGGCCGCCATCCGCCAGGGCACCGCCCCGTTCACCAGCCCGCCCACGGCGCTGCCCGCCGAGAGCGCCCCCAGCACCCACGGGACCGTGCCGGGATCGTAGGCGTGCGCGACGGCGAAGGCCATCGTCAGCAGGTCCACCCCGCTGAGGGCCAGTCCCACGCCGAGGGCCACCGCCACCGGCGTGGCGAGTCCCCGTACTCCCCCGCGACGCTCCGCGCGCGACGCGGGCCGCGGACCCGGCATCACCGGTGACATGACGAAGGCACAGGTGCCGGCCACGATCAGGAACGCGCTCAGCAGGATGCCGGCCGCCGGGTGCGCGAAGGCCGTCAGCGCGCCGATCAGGACCGGGCCCAGGACGTAGAGCAGTTCCTCCGCGACCCCGTCGAGGCCGTACGCGCGGCGCAGCAGGTCCCGGTCCGGGAGCAGTTCGGCCCACAGGGCGCGCATGGTCGGCCCCAGGGGCGGCGCGCACGCCCCGGCGAGCGCCGCCGTGGCCGCGAGGGCCGCCGGCGGTAGGGCGGGGCGCCAGGTCAGGGCCGCCAGGACGCACAGCAGGGTGCCGTAGAGCACCGACATCGGCAGCAGGGCACGGCGGGGGCCGTGACGGTCGATCAAGGACGCCTTGGCCGGCATCAGGAAGACCGAGGTGGCGCCGAACAGGGACATCACCACGCCGGACACCGCGTAGGAGCCGGTGGCGCGGGTGACGGAGAGCAGCACGGCGAGGGAGACCGTGCCGTAGGACAGCCGGGCGGTCAGGGCGGAGACGAAGGTGCGGCGCGCGTGCGGGACGCGCAGGACGGCGGCGTACGAGGGCCGCACAGGAGCATGCGTGGACATGCGGATGTTCCTCTGGGTGGGAGGCGGAAGAGGGGACACCGAAGGACGCGAGGGCCTGTCGTCGGCCTCGCGGTCCGGTGTGCGCTCTACGCCACGGAGAGGAACATGCCGGTCAAGTTAGCAGCGGCACGCCGGATCGGCGAGCCCTCGGCCGTGCGTGCTCTCAGCCCTCCGTCAGGCCCGCGACCAGTTCGTCCGCCGCCCGGTACGGGTCGAGTTCGCCGGCGACGATCCGCTCCGCGAGCGCGCTGAGGCGGCGGTCGCCGTGCAGGTCGCCGATGCGCTCGCGCAGGGCCGTGACCGCGATGGTCTCCACCTCACGGGCCGCCCGGGCCCGGCGGCGCTCGGCGAGGACGCCGCGCTCCTCCATCCAGGCGCGGTGCTTCTCCAGTGCCTCCACGACCTCGTCGACGCCCTGGGCGCGGGCCGCGACCGTCTTCACGATCGGCGGGCGCCAGTCGCCGGCACCGCGGGCCTCCCCCAGGCCCAGCATGTGGTTCAGCTCGCGGGCGGTGGCGTCGGCGCCGTCCCGGTCCGCCTTGTTGACGACGTACACGTCGCCGATCTCCAGGATGCCCGCCTTGGCCGCCTGGATGCCGTCGCCCATGCCGGGGGCCAGAAGGACGACGGAGGTGTCCGCCTGCGAGGCGATCTCGACCTCCGACTGGCCCACGCCGACGGTCTCCACCAGGATCACGTCGCAGCCCGCCGCGTCGAGGACGCGGATGGCCTGGGGCGCCGCCCAGGCGAGGCCGCCCAGGTGACCCCGGGTGGCCATCGAGCGGATGTAGACGCCGGGGTCGGAGGCGTGGTCCGACATCCGGACCCGGTCACCGAGCAGGGCGCCGCCCGAGAAGGGGGACGACGGGTCGACGGCCAGGACGCCGACCCGTTTGCCCTGTTTGCGGTACGCGGTGACGAGCGCGGAGGTGGAGGTCGACTTGCCGACGCCGGGCGAGCCCGTCAGACCGACCACGTACGCGTTGCCGGTCAGCGGGGCCAGCGCCGCCATGACCTCCCTGAGCTGCGGGGACGCCCCCTCCACAAGGGAGATCAGCCGGGCCACGGCCCGCGGCCGGCCTTCCCTGGCCTGGTCCACCAGAGAGGAGACGTCCTGCATCACAACTCCGTTCGCTCGTGAGAAGTAGGGCTCAGGCCTTCGGTACCCGGACGATCAGGGCGTCGCCCTGGCCGCCGCCACCGCACAGCGCGGCCGCGCCGACCCCGCCGCCGCGCCGCTTGAGCTCGAGCGCCAAGTGGAGCACGAGACGCGCGCCGGACATGCCGATCGGGTGGCCCAGCGCGATCGCACCGCCGTTCACGTTCACCTTTTCGGTGGACACGCCGAGGTCCTTCATCGACTGCACGGCGACCGCGGCGAAGGCCTCGTTGATCTCGATGAGGTCCAGGTCGGAGACCTCCAGGCCGTCCTTCTTCAGGGCGTGCCGGATGGCGTTGGACGGCTGGGACTGCAGGCTGTTGTCCGGGCCGGCCACGTTGCCGTGCGCGCCGATCTCGGCGAGCCATTCCAGGCCCAGCTCCTCGGCCTTGGCCTTGCTCATGACGACCACGGCCGCGGCGCCGTCGGAGATCTGCGAGGAGGAGCCGGCGGTGATCGTGCCGTCCTTGGCGAAGGCCGGGCGGAGCTTGCCCAGGGACTCGGCGGTGGTGTCGCCGCGGATGCCCTCGTCCTTGCTGAACAGCACCGGGTCGCCCTTGCGCTGCGGGATCTCCACCGGGGTGATCTCGGCCTCGAACAGGCCGTTCTTCTGCGCGGCGGCGGCCCGCTGGTGGGACAGGGCCGCGATCTCGTCCTGCTCGGGGCGGTTGATGCCGAGGCGGGTGTTGTGCTTCTCCGTGGACTCGCCCATGGCGATGCCCTCGAAGGCGTCGGTCAGGCCGTCGTAGGCCATCGCGTCGAGCATCTGCACCGCGCCGTACTTGAAGCCGTCGCGGGACTTCGGCAGCAGGTGCGGCGCGTTGGTCATGGACTCCTGGCCGCCCGCCACGACGATGTCGAACTCGCCGGCGCGGATCAGCTGGTCGGCCAGCGCGATGGCGTCGAGGCCGGACAGACACACCTTGTTGATGGTGAGCGCCGGGACGCTCATCGGGATGCCGGCCTTGACCGCCGCCTGGCGCGCCGGGATCTGGCCCGCGCCGGCCTGCAGCACCTGGCCCATGATCACGTACTGCACCTGGTCGCCGCCGATCCCCGCACGGTCGAGGGCGGCCTTGATCGCGAAGCCGCCGAGGTCGGCTCCGGAGAAGGACTTGAGGGAGCCCAGGAGTCGTCCCATGGGCGTACGCGCGCCCGCGACGATCACCGAGCTGTTCGTTCCAGAAGGCATGAGCTGCGATCCCCTTACCGGCCTGCCCAGGCCGAGGAGTGAACGAGGGTTTACTTCGAATGTACTGATGGCACTCCGTGCCGTCATCGGCCCGTCGGTGTGATCGCGCGCACGTTGCGTAACCATCTGATGAGCGCTGCACTGAATCCATGCTGACGCGAATCGACCACATCGGGATCGCCTGCCACGACCTCGACGCCACCGTCGAGTTCTACCGGGCCACGTACGGCTTCGAGGTGTTCCACACCGAGGTCAACGAGGAACAGGGCGTGCGCGAGGCCATGCTCAAGATCAACGAAACCTCGGACGGCGGTGCCTCCTACCTCCAGCTGCTGGAGCCGACCCGCGAGGACTCCACCGTCGCCAAGTGGCTCGCGAAGAACGGCGAGGGCGTGCACCACATCGCCTTCGGTACGGCGGATGTGGACGCCGAGTCCGCGGACATCCGGGACAAGGGCGTACGCGTCCTGTACGACGAGCCACGGCGCGGTTCCATGGGGTCGCGGATCACCTTCCTGCACCCCAAGGATTGCCACGGTGTCCTGACAGAACTCGTCACTTCGGCCCCTGTTGAGTCGCCCGAGCACTGACCCCCGTACATAAGGGCCGGTAGGGTTGGGGGCGGTCGTCTCCCAAACCGGGGCGACCGCATGCCGGGGTCCGGGTTTCGGGGGACGAGCGTCGGGGCAGCAGCCCGTGCTCCGCCGTTGATCTGACACCATTCCCCGGGGGGCCCCGTCCGGCGGATGGACGGAGCTCGTAGGAGAAGCTGACCAGGGGACGGATGGGACCGCGCAGTGCGGGGCTACGAGAGCCAGGAGCGAGAGCCGGCGGCTGACGTCGACCACCTCTCTCGGTTCGAGGCCGAGATGAAGCGGCTGAAGACCGAGCGGGAAAAGGCGATCCAGCACGCCGAGGACCTCGGCTACCAGGTCGAGGTGCTGCGCGCCAAGCTGCACGAGGCGCGCCGCACCCTGATGACCCGGCCCGCCTTCGACGGCGGTGACATCGGCTATCAGGCCGAGCAGTTGCTCCGTAATGCCCAGGTGCAGGCCGACCAGCTGCGCCAGGACGCCGAGCGGGAGCTGAGCCAGGCCCGCGCGCAGACCCAGCGCATCCTCCAGGAGCACGCCGAGCAGGCCGCCCGGCTCCAGGCCGAGCTGCACCAGGAGGCGGTGACCCGCCGCCAGCAGCTGGACCAGGAGCTCGCCGAGCGCCGCGCCACCGTCGAGTCGCACGTCAACGAGAACGTGGCCTGGGCGGAGCAGCTGCGCGCCCGCACCGAGCAGCAGGCCCGCCGGCTGCTGGACGAGTCCCGCGCGGAGGCCGAACAGTCCCTGGCCGCCGCCCGCGCGGAGGCCGAGCGGCTGACCCGGGAGGCCCGGGAGCGGCTGCAGGCCGACGCCGAGTCCGCCCGCGCCGAGGCCGAGCAGCTCCTGCGCCGTGCCCGCACGGACGCCGAGCGGCTGCTGAACGCCGCCTCCACCCAGGCCCAGGAGGCCACCGAGCACGCCGAGCAGCTGCGCACCGACGCGGTCGGCGAGTCGGACGCCGCGCGCCGGCAGGCTGCCGAGCTGAGCCGGGCCGCCGAGGAGCGGATGACGGCGGCCGAGGAGGCGCTGCGCAAGGCGCAGGCCGAGGCCGAGAAGGTGCAGACGGAGGCCAAGGAGGCCGCCGCCAAGGCCCTCGCGAGCGCCGAGGCCGCGGGCGAGGCACGGACCCGGACCGCCAAGGAGCAGGTCGCCCGGCTGGTGGAAGAGGCCACCAAGGAGGCCGAGAACACCAAGACCGAGGCCGAGCAGCTGGTCGCGGACGCGCGGACCGAGGCCGAGCGGATCGTCACCGAGGCCTCCGAGAAGGCCCGCACGATCACCGCCGAGGAGACGGCCGGCCAGCTGTCCAAGGCGGCCAAGACCGCCGAGGACGTGCTGAACAAGGCGTCGGAGGACGCCCAGAAGACCACCAGGGCCGCCGCCGAGGAGGCCGAGCGGATCCGCACGGAGGCCGAGGCCGAGGCGGACCGGCTGCGCGCCGAGGCGCACGACATCGCCGAGCAGCTCAAGGGCGCGGCGAAGGACGACACCAAGGAGTACCGCGCCAAGACGGTCGAGCTGCAGGAGGAGGCCCGCCGCCTGCGCGGCGAGGCCGAGCAGCTGCGCGCCGACGCGGTCGCCGAGGGCGAGTCGATCCGCGCCGAGGCCCGCCGCGAGGCGGTCGCGCAGATCGAGGAGGCGGCCAAGTCCGCCGAGGAGCTGCTGGCCAAGGCCAAGGCGGACGCCGACGAGCTGCGGCAGAAGGCCACGTCGGACAGCGAGAAGGTGCGCACCGAGGCCATCGAGCGGGCCACCGGCCTGCGTCGGCAGGCCGAGGAGACCCTGGACCGCACCCGCAAGGAGGCCGAGCGGCTGCGCGCCGAGGCCGACGAGCGGGCCGAGACGGTCCGGGCGGACGCCGAGAAGGCCGCGCGCGAGCTGCGCGAGGAGACCGAGAAGGCCGTCGAGGCCCGCCGGGCCGAGGCCGCCGAGGAGCTGACCCGCCTCCAGACGGACGCGCAGGACCGCCTCACGTCCGCCGAACAGGCGCTGACCGACGCTCGCGAGGAGGCCGCCCGGATCCGCCGGGAGACCGCCGAGGAGAGCGAGCGGCTGCGCGCGGAGGCCGCCGAGCGGATCCGTACGCTCCAGCAGCAGGCCGAGACCGAGGCCGAACGGCTGCGCGACGAGGCAGCGGCCGACGCGTCCGCCTCCCGCGCCGAGGGCGAGGCCATCGCCGTACGGCTGCGCAGTGAGGCCGCCGCCGAGGCCGAGCGGCTGAGGACCGAGGCGCAGGAGACCGCCGACCGGGTCCGTGCGGAGGCCCAGGCCGCCGCCGAGCGGCTCGGCGCCGAGGCGTCCGAGACGCTGGCCGCCGCCCAGGAGGAGGCCGTCCGGCGCCGCCGCGAGGCCGAGGAGACCCTCGGTGCCGCGCGGGCCGAGGCCGACCAGGAGCGCGAGCGGGCCCGCGAGCAGAGCGAGGAGCTGCTGGCCTCCGCCCGCAAGCGGGTGGAGGAGGCGCAGGCCGAGGCCGTCCGGCTGGTCGAGGAGGCCGACCGGCGCGCCGGCGAGATGGTCTCCGCCGCCGAGCAGCACGCCCAGCAGGTGCGGGACTCCGTCACCGGGCTGCACGAGCAGGCGCAGGAGGAGATCGCCGGGCTGCGCTCGGCCGCCGAGCACGCGGCGGACCGTACGAAGCGGGAGGCCGAGGAGGAGGCGGAGCGGGTCCGCGCCGACGCCTACGCCGAGCGGGAGCGGGCGAGCGAGGACGCCTCGCGGATCCGGCGCGAGGCGAACGAGGAGACCGAGGCCGCCAAGGCGCTGGCCGAGCGGACCGTCGGCGAGGCCATCGCGGAGGCCGAGCGGCTGCGTTCGGACGCCTCCGAGTACGCCCAGCGGGTGCGTACCGAGGCCTCCGACGCGCTCGCCGAGGCCGACCAGGCGGCCTCCCGTACCCGGGCGGACGCCCGCGAGGACGCCAACCGCATCCGCTCCGACGCGGCGACGCAGGCGGACACCCTCATCACCGAGGCCCGTAACGAGGCCGAGCGGCTGCAGACCGAGACGGTCGCGGAGGCCGACCGGGTGCGCACCGAGGCGCTCACCGAGGCGGAGCGGCTCCAGACGGAGACCGTCGCCGAGGCCGAGCGGGTGCGCACGGAGTCCCTCGCCGAGGCGGACCGGGTCCGCGCGGAGGCCCTGGCGGCCGCCGAGCGGCTCGTCGGGGAGGCCACCGGCGACGCCGAGCGGCTGCGTGCCGAGGCCGCCGAGACCGTGGGCTCGGCCCAGCAGCACGCCGAGCGGGTGCGGGCCGATGCCGAGCGGCTCAAGACGGACGCGCAGGCGGAGGCCGAACGGCTGGTCAACTCCGCGCGCGAGGAGGCCGAGCGGACCCTGGACGAGGCCCGCAAGGACGCCAACAAGCGGCGCTCGGAGGCGGCCGAGCAGGTCGACACGCTCATCACGGAGACCACGGCCGAGGCCGACAAGCTGCTCACCGAGGCACAGGCGCAGGCCCTGAAGACCACGGCGGACGCCGAGTCGCAGGCCGACACGATGGTCGGCGCGGCCCGTGCGGAGGCCGAGCGGATCGTCTCCGAGGCGACGATCGAGGGCAACTCCTCGGTGGAGAAGGCCCGCACGGACGCCGACGAACTGCTGGTCGGCGCCCGCCGGGACGCGACGGCCATCCGGGAGCGCGCGGAGGAGCTGCGCGACCGGATCACCTCCGAGATCGAGGAGCTGCACGAGCGGGCCCGCCGCGAGGCCGCCGAGACGATGAAGTCCACCGGCGACCGCTGCGACGCGCTGATCAAGGCCGCCGAGGAGCAGCTGGCCAAGGCGCAGGCGAAGGCCAAGGAGGTCCTCTCCGACGCCGACTCCGAGGCGGGCAAGGTCCGGATCGCCGCCGTCAAGAAGGCCGAGGGGCTGCTGAAGGAGGCCGAGCTGAAGAAGGCCTCCCTGGTCAAGGAGGCCGAGGAGCTGAAGGCCGAGGCGATCCGGGAGGCCCGGCGCACGGTCGAGGAGGGCAAGCGCGAGCTGGAGATCCTGGTGCGCCGGCGCGAGGACATCAACGCCGAGATCTCCCGGGTCCAGGACGTGCTGGAGGCGCTGGAGTCCTTCGAGGCACCCGGCGCCGGCAAGGACGGCGGAGTCAAGGCGGGCGCGAGCGTGGGCGCCCCCCGATCGGGTGGCAAGCCGTCGGACGGCTAGCGAGCGGATCACGTTCCGGTGCCTTCTGGGGGCTTTGCCCGAGTAATTGGCAAGCCGTCCGCCGGTCAGCCACTCAAAAGAGGTGCCATTCTCCAGATCAAAACCGTATCCGCTCGATGACACACCGCTTCGGCCCCTAGGATTCCCCTTATCACCTCACCGGTCTCATTCGACAGGAACCCCATGAGCGACACTTCCCCCTACGGCTTCGAGCTTGTGCGGCGTGGGTACGACCGCGCTCAGGTGGACGAACGTATCTCCAAGCTCGTCTCCGACCGTGACAGCGCTCTCGCCCGGATCACCGCCCTGGAAAAGCGCATCGAGGAGTTGCACCTCGAAACGCAGAACGCCCAGGCCCAGGTCACCGACGCGGAGCCGTCGTACGCGGGTCTCGGCGCGCGGGTCGAGAAGATCCTGCGCCTGGCCGAGGAAGAGGCCAAGGAGCTGCGTGAGGAGGCCCGGCGGGCGGCCGAGCAGCACCGCGACCTCGCCGAGTCGGCGGCCCAGCAGGTCCGCAACGACGCCGAGTCGTACGCGGCCGAGCGCAAGTCCAAGGCCGAGGACGAGGGCGTCCGGATCGTCGAGAAGGCCAAGGGCGAGGCCTCCCAGCTGCGTGCCGAGGCGCAGAAGGACGCGCAGTCCAAGCGCGAGGAGGCGGACGCCCTCTTCGAGGAGACCCGCGCCAAGGCCGCTCAGGCCGCCGCCGACTTCGAGACGAACCTGGCCAAGCGCCGCGAGCAGTCCGAGCGCGACCTGGCCTCGCGTCAGCAGAAGGCCGAGAAGCGCCTCGCCGAGATCGAGCACCGCGCCGAGCAGCTCCGCCTGGAGGCGGAGAAGCTGCGCACCGACGCCGAGCGCCGCGCCCGCCAGACGGTGGAGACGGCCCAGCGCCAGGCCGAGGACATCGTGGCCGACGCCAACGCCAAGGCCGACCGCATCCGCTCGGAATCCGAGCGCGAGCTCGCCGCGCTGACCAACCGCCGCGACTCGATCAACGCCCAGCTGACGAACGTCCGCGAGATGCTGGCGACCCTGACCGGTGCGGCCGTGGCCGCCGCCGGCACGACGGGCGAGGACGAGCCGATCTCCCGGGGCGTTCCGGCGCAGCAGTCCCGGTAGTTCCGGCAGCCGTACGGCATCGTGAGGGGCGGCGGGCCCTGGTCCCGCCGCCCCTTTCGTGTGCGCGGACCCCGGGGCCGTTGCCGCCGGCCCCCGCGGCCGTAGCCTGGCGGAAGGAGCACGGGTTCCGGCCGCCGGGGCGCGCCGGATGCGCGTGCGCACGGTCCGGCCCTGGAAGTGGTCCCCATGCGCGTCACCGACCGGTCCCTGGAGGACGCCGTTCTCGACCTGCTCGACCGCAGGGCGCCGCGTGCCTCGGTCTGCCCCTCGGAGGTGGCCCGCGCGGTCCACGGGACCGGCGACGAGGGGTGGCGGGAGCTGATGGAACCCGTCCGCCGGGCCGCGGCCCGGCTCGCGGCGCGCGGCCGGGTGGAGATCACCCGGCGCGGGGTTCCCGTCGATCCCGCCGAGGCCGGCGGACCCATCCGGATCCGCCGGCCCGCCTGAGGCGCGGCGGGGTCGGCCGGGCGGGGGCGCGCCGTGCCCCGTGTCCCGGCCCCGCGCCCGAGTGGCGGGCCCCCGGCGGCGGTCCTAGCGTGGCCGCATGATCGAGTTGGAAGGGCTGACCAAGCGGTACGGCGAGAAGGTGGCGGTCGACGGGCTCACCTTCTCCGTGCGCCCCGGCGTGGTGACCGGCTTCCTCGGGCCCAACGGGGCCGGGAAGTCCACGACCATGCGGATGATCCTCGGGCTCGACCATCCCACCGCCGGCGACGTCCGGATCGACGGCAGACACTACGACCAGCTCACGGACCCCCTGACGTACGTCGGGGCCCTGCTCGACGCCAAGGCCGTGCACGGCGGCCGGAGCGCCTACAACCATCTGCTCTGCCTCGCGCAGAGCAACGGGATTCCGCACCGCCGGGTGGACGAGGTGCTGGAGACCGTGGGCCTGACCAGCGTGGCCCGCAAGAAGGCCAAGGGGTTCTCGTACGGCATGGGGCAGCGGCTGGGGATCGCGGGGGCGCTGCTGGGCGATCCGCGGATCCTGATGTTCGACGAGCCGGTCAACGGGCTCGACCCCGAGGGCATCCACTGGATCCGGAACCTGATGAAGTCGCTGGCCGCGCAGGGGCGGACCGTGTTCGTCTCCAGCCATCTGATGAGTGAGATGGCGCTGACCGCCGACCATCTGGTGGTCATCGGTCAGGGGCGGCTGCTCTCGGACTCCTCCATGGCCGACTTCATCCGGCACAACGCGCGGTCGTACGTGCGGATCCGCACCCCGCAGCGCGAGCGGCTGCTGGACGTGCTGCACGCGGACGGCATCACCGTCGTCGAGACGGGCGGCGGGGCGCTGGACGTGGAGGGCGGCAAGGCCGAGCACATCGGCGAGCTGGCCGCGCGGAACGGGATCGTGCTGCACGAACTGAGCCCGCAGCAGGCTTCTCTGGAGGAGGCGTTCATGCAGCTGACGGCGGAGTCGGTGGAGTACCACGCCCATGCCGGGCCCGCGCCGGACCGGCAGGACTGGGGCGCCGGCTGGAAGGAGGCCTGAGGGATGGCCGCAGTGCAGGTGATCCGGTCCGAGTGGACCAAGATCAGGTCCGTGGCGTCCACCGTCTGGACGCTGTCGCTGGCGGTGGTCGTCACCCTCGCCCTGGGCACGCTCCTGTCCGCCCTGACCAGGAACCAGTTCCAGGACATGCCCCTGCGGGAGCGGCTCACCTTCGACCCCGTGGTCATCAGCTTCGCGGGCATGGCCCTGGGCCAGCTCGCCCTGATCGTGTTCGGGGTGCTGGTCGTCTCGAACGAGTACAGCACCGGCATGATCCGGGTCTCGCTGGCCGCCGTACCGCGGCGCGGCACCTTCCTCTTCACCAAGGTCGCCGTGGCCGGCGCGCTCGCCCTGGCCGTCGGCATGGCCACGAGCTTCGCCACGTTCTTCCTCGGGCAGGCGATGCTCGGCCCGCTCGGCGCCCGGATCGGTGACCCCGGGGTGCTGCGCGCGGTGATCGGCGGCGGCCTCTACATGATGCTCATCGCGCTGTTCTCCATGGGCGTCGCCGCGATGCTGCGCTCGCCGATGCTCTCGCTCGGCATCCTGATGCCGTTCTTCTTCCTGATCTCCAACATCCTCGCCAACGTCGACGCGACGAAGCGGATCGGCCGCTATCTGCCCGACCAGGCCGGCAGCCGGATCATGCAGGTGGTGCCGGGACTCGGTGACGACACCCCCTACGGCCCCTGGGGCGGGCTCGGGATCATGGCGCTGTGGGTGGCCGCGGCGCTCGCCGGCGGCTACGCGGTGCTCAGGAAGCGCGACGCATAGCTTTACTCCCTCTTGGGCGGAACCGTCAGCGCCTCGATATCCTCCTAACCCTTACGGGGGCGTGTGCCCCGCTGTCCTGAACCTTTCGATGGGTGCGGAGCATGATCGAGGCTGTCGGCCTGACCAAGCGCTACGGCGACAAGACCGCCGTGTACAACCTTTCCTTCCAGGTGCGGCCGGGTGCCGTGACCGGCTTCCTCGGGCCGAACGGCTCGGGCAAGTCGACCACCATGCGGATGATCCTGGGGCTGGACAATCCCACGTCCGGCGCGGTCACCATCGGCGGCTACCCGTACCGCAAGCTGCCCAACGCCCCCCGCCAGGTCGGCGCGCTGCTCGACGCCAAGGCCGTGCACGGCGGCCGGAGCGCCCGCAGCCACCTGCTGAGCCTCGCCCAGCTGTCGGGCATCCCGGCCCGGCGCGTGGACGAGGTGCTCGGGGTGGTCGGCCTCCAGGACGTGGCCAAGAAGCGGTCCAAGGGGTTCTCGCTCGGCATGGGCCAGCGCCTCGGCATCGCCGCCGCCCTGCTCGGCGACCCGCAGGTGCTGCTGTTCGACGAGCCGGTCAACGGCCTCGACCCCGAGGGCATCCTCTGGGTCCGCAACCTGATGAAGGCGCTCGCGGCCGAGGGCCGTACGGTCTTCGTCTCCTCCCACCTGATGAGCGAGATGGCGCTGACCGCCGACCACCTCATCGTGATCGGGCGCGGCCAGCTGCTCGCCGACATGAGCGTGAAGGACTTCATCTCCGCCAACTCCGCCGACTTCGCGCGTGTGCGCACCCCGGACACCGAGCCGCAGCTGCGCGAGAAACTGTCCTCCGCGCTCACCGAGGCGGGCGGCCACGTGCTCCCCGAGCAGGACGGCGCGCTGCGGGTGACCGGGCTGCCGCTGCCCCGGATCAGCGACCTGGCCCACGAGGCCGACGTCCGGCTGTGGGAGCTGTCGCCGCACCAGGCCTCGCTGGAGGAGGCGTACATGCGGATGACGCAGGGCGCGGTGGACTACCGCTCGACGGTGGACCAGAGGGCGGGTCTGCAGCAGCCGCTGCCGGCCGGCGCCCAGCCGCCCGTGCCGGTGCCCGGTCAGGGCCAGCCCGGCTGGTACGCCCCTCCGCCGCCCCAGCAGGGCGGGCAGCCGTTCGCGATGCCGCAGCCGCCCGCGGGGCCGTACGGCGGCCCGCAGCCGGGCCCGTACGGCGCCCAGGGCGTCCCCGCTGCCCCCGGCGCCCCCGCGGCTCCGGGTGCGTCCGCGGCGCCGGGTACCGCCAACCAGTACGCCCAGCAGGCCCCTGCCGCCCCGCAGGGCGCCCCGGCCCCGCAGGCACCGGCGGCCCCGCAGGCACCGGCGGCCCCGGCCGGCCCGCCGCCCGCCGCCGCTCCCCCGGCCCCGGCCGCCGCTCCCGCTCCCGCTCCCGCCTCCGCCCCCGCCGACCTGACCAAGCCCGAGGACGCCCGATGAGCACCCACCAGCCCCCGATGCCGCAGGCACCGGCCGCGCCCGACTGGCAGGCGGCGCCCGGCGGTTCGTACCCCGGTTACACCTCGCCGATCCCGGTCGTGCGCACCCACCTCGGGCACGCGCTCGCCTCCGAGTGGACGAAGATCAAGTCGGTGCGGTCGACGATGTGGACGCTCGGCGTCTTCGTGCTCCTCGTCGTCGGCATCGGCCTGCTCGCCGGAGCGGTGGTCAAGTCCCACAGCTCCTCGGAGAGCATGTCCGGCCAGAACGCGCTCCAGCTCGGCTTCTTCGGCCTGCTCCTCGGCAGCATGTGCATCATCACGCTCGGCGTGCTGACCACGGCCTCCGAGTACGGCACCGGCATGATCCGTACGACGATGACCGCGTGCCCGAGCCGGGTGCGGGTGCTCGCCGCCAAGTCGATCGTGTTCTTCGCCCTCGCCTTCGTGGTCACGCTGGTCACGTCCGGCCTGGTGGCGATGGTCCAGGTGTCCATGCTGGACGGGGTCGGCGGCGCCGAGACGCCGTCGGGCGGCGAGTGGATGAAGGCGACGCTCGGCATCAGCCTCTACATCGCGCTGCTCGGACTGTTCTCGCTGCTCATCGGTTCGGTCATCCGACACTCCGCGGGCGCCATCACCATCATGATCGGCGCGGTGCTGGCCCCGCTGGTGATTGCCCTGTTCATGGCCTCGGAGTCGCTGTCCAAGGTGCGGGAGTGGCTGCTGGAGTACTCCATCCCGAGCCAGATGAGCGTCTTCTACGACAACTCGCTGTCCCACTCCGGCCCCACCGGCTGGGACCCGCTGTGGATCATGCTCGGCCTGACGGCGGCCGCGTTCGCCGGCGCCTTCGCGCTGCTGCAGAACCGGGACGTGTAGCCGCTCGGCGGCCTGTCAGAACCTCGGCGCGTTACGGGACCGCTGCACCCGCGTGGTGCGGCGGTCCTTCGCGTTCCAGCACGCCTTGTGCCAGTGCCGGCGGTCGTCGACGCCCGCGTGCTCCGGCCAGGCGACCACGTGCGGGACGCCGGAGGGGATCATCTGGTCGCAGCCCGGGCAGCGGTAGGTCTTGCCCTCCGCGCTGGCCCCGGCGACGTGGCGCACGTTCCAGTCCTCGCCCTGCCACGCCTCGGACGACTGCCAGCCGCCGTACCGGCCGGCGCGATCGTCCTCGGCGCTGCGGTCCGACGATCCTGCTGCCTTCGGTCGGTTGCGGCGCGGGGACACGGGACACCTCTCGGGGCTGTACAGGAAGCACGGGCTGCTTCCAGCCTACGCGCCGCCGGGAGGGGTACGCGTAGGGAACCAACCCGCACAAGTCGCCCTTGAGGGCGCCCCATTCTGCAGACAATCCGCAAATCTCTCCGCCAGGCCGTGTCCTGGGCACGTGTCAGACGGTTATGCCGGGTGGGGGAGCTCCGGGTCGGAGCCAAGGAAGCAGGAAATGCGATGTACCTAGGAAGTTTTGTGCTGGCCGCCCAGTTCCCGGGCCAGGGTCCCGCGGAGGCCCTGCACCGGGCGGTCCGCTCGGCCGAGGTGGCCGAGCAGGCCGGACTGGACTCGGTGTGGCTGGCCGAGCACCACTTCGTGCCGTACGGCACCTGTCCGTCCGCGGTCACCCTGGCCGCCCAGCTGCTCGGCCGCACCCGCCGCATCCGGGTCGGTACGGCGGTCAGCGTACTGCCCACCGCGCACCCGGTCGCCCTCGGCGAGCAGGCCGCGCTGCTGCATCTGACGAGCGGCGGGCGCTTCACGCTGGGCGTGGGGCGCGGCGGCCCGTGGGTGGACCTGGAGGTGTTCGGCGCGGGCCTGGACGCTTACGAACACGGATTCCCGGAGTCGCTCGATCTGCTGCTGCGCTGGCTGCGCGAGCCGTCCGTGGCGGCCGACGGCGAGCGGTTCTCCTTCCGTGAGGTGCCCGTCGTGCCCCGCCCGTCGGAGGCGCTGACGGACGCCCCGGGACCCGAGGTCGTGGTCGCCTGCACCTCCCCGGCGAGCGTGCGGCTCGCCGCCGAGCGCGGGCTGCCGATGCTGCTCGGGATGCACGTGGGGGACGAGGAGAAGGCGGAGATGGTCGCCCTGTGGCGGCGGCACGCCCGCGCGGCGGGCCGGCCGGCCGAGGAGATCGCGGGCGCCGCCCATGTCTCGGCCGGGGTCTGCCAGCTCGCCGACCGGCGCACGGACGCGGTGGAGACGCTCATGAAGGCGATGCCGGGCTGGCTGAAACAGGGCCTGGAGGCGCATGTGACGGTCGACGGCCGGACGCGGTCGATGCGCGACCCGCACGCCTACACGGAGCTGCTGTGCGGGCTGCACCCGGTCGGCACCCCGCGGCTGGCGGCCGACCGGCTCGCGGCCACCTCCGAGCGCACCGGCATCACCCGCTTCGCCCTGCTCACCGAGGGCTCGGGCGACCTCGCCGCCACGGAGGAGAACCTGCGCCGCCTGGGCGCGGAGGTGCTGCCCCAGGTGCGCTGAACCGTCACGGCCGGCACGGCCGCCTGGGGGGCTTGCCGCCCCAGTACTGGATGCACCTCCCCCGGGTGGAGCGGCAAGCGAGCGGCTCGTCGGCGGCACCGACGGCAGTGCGTCAGCAGTCCCGGAGCTCCGGCGACTGGTTCAGCAACTGGTTGCGCACCGACGTGAAGCGGGCCAGCGTCTCGTCCACCGAGGCGTCCGTCGGGAACACCGCCACCCGGTGGCAGTTCTGGAAGGCCAGCCGCACGCCGAAGTGCCGCTGCAGCGCGCCGCGGATGGCGTCACTCGCCAGCGCGCGCAGCAGCTGACCGCGTGCCTGCTCGTTGGGCGGGGGCGTCTGGTTGTCGGCGAAGGGGCCGCCGTCGACCTTCAGCTGGGCCACCAGGGAGCTGATCATCTCCCACGCGTAGGGCAGGGAGGTCCGGACGCAGTCGACGAATGCTGCTTCGTCGACCTCGCCTCGCTCGGCCTGTTCGAGTAGGGCCGGTGAGACGTCGAGCGACATGGGTTCTCCTCTCGCACCCCCGAAGAGCAGGGGTTGCACGGACAGGTAGGGGAGTTCGCGATTTCGAACACGCTCAGTACAGGGACCGCAACCTCCCGTTCTCTACGGTAGGCAACGGTCGGTGACCACACCAGCAGAATGCGTATATGGAACGGTCCCGTTACGCCCACAATCGGCCAGGGATGAACAAGAGTTTCCAGGGACAATTGGGGCGTTCCCCGGGGAGCGGGATGGGCGAATCGCGCGCACCGCGGGGCGTCGAGTAGCGTTGCCGACCATGCGTCTCGTCATTGCCCGATGCTCGGTCGACTACGCCGGCCGGCTCACCGCCCACCTGCCCTCGGCGCCGCGCCTGATCCTGGTCAAGGCGGACGGCAGCGTCTCCATCCACGCCGACGACCGGGCCTACAAGCCCCTCAACTGGATGTCCCCGCCCTGCACGCTGAAGGAGGGCGCGGGCGACGACGAGGGCGTGTGGACCGTCGTCAACAAAGCGGGCGAGAAACTGATCATCACGATGGAGGAGATCCTCCACGACTCCTCGCACGAACTGGGCGTGGACCCCGGTCTGATCAAGGACGGCGTGGAGGCGCACCTCCAGGAGCTGCTCGCCGACCGCATCGAGACGCTCGGCGACGGGTACACCCTGATCCGCCGCGAGTACATGACCGCGATCGGCCCGGTGGACATCCTGTGCCGGGACGCCGACGGCGGGACGGTGGCGGTCGAGATCAAGCGCCGGGGTGAGATCGACGGCGTCGAGCAACTCACGCGCTACCTGGAGCTGTTGAACCGCGACCCGCACCTCGCGCCGGTCCGCGGTGTCTTCGCGGCCCAGGAGATCAAGCCCCAGGCCCGCGTCCTCGCCACGGACCGGGGCATCAACTGCCAGGTCCTGGACTACGACGCCATGCGCGGCATCGAGGACGACAAGCTCCGCCTCTTCTGAGACCCCCCTCTCGCCTCGGCGCCCCGCTCCGCACTGCCGCGAGCGGGGCGCTCCGCTGTCAGGGGGCCGTCACATCACCGTGCCGGCCATGTCCGGGGACCCCGACCCCGCCCCGCTGCTCTGCGGTGCCGCCGCGGAGCTGCTGGACGCCGCCGGGCCGCTCGCCGTGTCCGTCGTGGCCGGGGACGAGGACGTTCCGGACGACGGCGAGCTGGACGACGGATCCGGGGACGTCGACGGGCTCGACGACGGGGACTTGGACGGCGTCGGGGACTTGGACGGCGTCGGGGACGGCGACTTCGTCGGCTTCGTCGGCTTCGACCCGGACGGGGCCGGTGTCGTGTGCCCACCGCCCGGATGCCTCGTGGCGCTCGGGTCGGCGGAAGGCCCGGCGGTGGCCGGCGGCGTGGGGTCGTCCGTCGTGCCGTAGGTGCCGTCGGGTCCCGGGTCGGTCGCGGCGGGGACGGCCCCGCCCGAGCCGGTCCCGCTCCCGCCCGTGTCCTTCTTCGGGTCCGCTCCCAGGCTGCCGTCGTCCGTGCCCTGGCTGGCCGACGGGTTGACGTCGACCTTCCCGGCCGGGTTCCGGTCCGCGTTCTCCTGGGACGTCATGCCGAGGGTGACGACCGTGCCCAGCACCGCGGCGAGCAGCGCGCCCGAGCCGGCGGCCACCATGTTCCGGCGGGCCAGCCGGCGGAAGCCGACCCGCTGTACGGCCGCCGCCGGGACCACCTGTGTGACGACGGGCTCGCCGAGCGGCGCGTACGGCGGCGGAGCCGACTCCTCGTGCCACGCCTCCGGCAGCTCCTCGCCCGCCGTCGCCGGCGGCCCGGGCACCTCGCCCGCGCGGTCGGCGACCAGCGCCAGGGCACGGCGTCCGGCGACGGTGCCCCGCTTGTCGGCGAGGGCACCGCGCAGCCCGATGGACGCCTCCAGCTCGGAGCGGGCCCGGTCGAGCTGTCCGCCGCACAGCGCCAGGACACCCAACTCGTGGTGAAAATAGGCCTGTTCATGCACCTCGCCGGCCAGCCGCGCGGCTTCGGCGCCGGAGCGCAGGGACCGCTCCCAGGCGCCCCAGTTCAGCCCCGCGGCGAACGCGGGCGCGGCCGTGCGGGCCAGCCGTACCGCGTCGGCCTCCTCGCCCTCGACGGGCGGCAGGGTCCCGGGGAGGATGCCGGTGAGCGCGGCCAGCACCGCGTCGGCCTCCGCGCACACCCGCTCCGGGGTGACCGAGGGGTGACCGGTCCACCAGGCGTAGTGCCGGCCGGCGGTGCGGGCCTGGTCCTCGGCGTCGTCGGCGTATCCCGCGGCCTCCAGCTGGGTCAGGACACCGGCCGCGAGCCGGTAGCGGGAGCCGACCGGGGAGACCAGCCCACAGCCCGCCAGCTCACCGAGGGCGGCGTCCGCGTGGGTGTCGCCGACGAGCGCGGGCAGGTGCGCCTGGTGCGGCACCTCGCCGCCGAGCGCGACCGCGAAGCGCAGGGTGGCCCGGGCGGAGCCGCTGAGCCGGGAGGCGAGCAGCGGGGCGGGCGCGGCGGCCTCGCCGAGGGAGGGCAGCGGCACCCCCTCGGCAGGCTCGACGGGCGGCTCCACGGGCGGCCGTACGTCCTCGAAGACGCCGTACTCGTCCACCGCCCCGGCGCCGGCCCGCAGCTCGTCGCGCTGCCGCAGCAGGGCACCGGCCTGGACGAACCTGAGCGGCAGCCCCTCGGACTCGAACCACAGGTCGCCGGCCCAGTTGGCCTCGTCCTCGGTCAGCACCCGGCCGACGGTCCGCTCCAGGATCTCCACGCCGGCGGCGCGGTCGAGACCGCTGAGGAAGACCTCCTCGACGTCGGCGTCGGCGGAGGGCGCGGGGACGTCCGGGGTGACGGCGAGCAGGAAGGCGCACTCGGGGGTGGCGTCGAGCAGCTCGTCGAGGGCGGCGCCGCCGAACTCGAGGTCGTCCAGGACGACGACCGCGCCGATCTCCCGGACGTGAGCGAGCAGTTCGTCCCGTCCCGGGCGGTGGTGCGGGGCGTCGTGGACGGCGTGGAACAGGTCGTGCAGGACGTCGCCCACGGTGCGGTGGAAGCCGTTCAGGCGCACCACGCCGTCGGGGGCGAGGTCCAGGCAGTCCTCGGCGACCAGGTCGAGCAGGGCGGTGCGGCCGGACCCGCCGGGGCCGGACAGCCGCACGGAGCGGCCCCTGGCCAGCAGCCGGACCAGACGCTCGCGTTCGTCCTGGCGTTCCAGCAGGGACAGCGCCGGCTGGGCGGGGCCGGGCGGCACCGGCGGCCGGGCGGCCCGCTCGGCGTCGGCGCGCTCGGCCGCGGTGCGCTTACGGGGCCTGCCCGGGCGCTCGGCCGGCGGGCAGAGCTCTATCTCGCTGCCGTCGACGGGGTTGACCGTCAGCAGGAGGTCGCCGGAGACGAGCTGCGCCGTGCGGGCGACCGCGGGCACGGCGTGGCCGAAGTCGGAGGTCAGGGATTCCCGGGGCGGGCGGCGGCTGTGCGCCTGGCCGTGCTCCTCGGGTCCCGGGTTGATCGGGTCCATAGGTTCAAGCCCCCCAAAAGCGTCGTGTGCCCGTGTTCCGGCCCCTCCCGGCCTTGTCGCACACCGCGCTGTCGCTTCTGGTCCGGGCCCGCTCCCGAGGGTTGGAGACAGCAGGCGACCGAACCCTAAACCTTCAGTCAGTATCTCCGACAGGGTGGGGTGCCGTGCGGCCCGAGACGTCACAGTCCGGTGAGGATTGCCCTTCACGGGCGGTTCGGCGGCTGCGCCCGGGTCTCCCCCGTCGCCCGGTTCACACCTGATCGGGGCGTCACACCCCGGCGTCACACCCCGGCGTCACACCCTGGGGAGGGACTCCACTCCGATGCCACCCTCGATGGCGAGGATGCGGTGCAGCCGGGTGGCCACCAGCAGGCGCTGCATCTGGAGCGGGACGCCGCGCAGCACCAGACGGCGACCGCAGCGGCCGGCCCGCCGGTGGGCCCCCATGATCACACCGAGTCCGGTGGCGTCCCAGGAGTCCAGTTCGGACAGGTCGAGCACCAGGTCGCCGACTCCGGTGTCGACGGCCGAGTGCAGGGCCGTACGGGCGTCCGCCGCGCTGCGGACGTCGAGGCGGCCCCCGACGACCAGCTCGGCATGGTCGCCCCTGATGTACATATGCGCTCCCCGTTGAGTGCGGTTGGCGTACTCGGTGACGGTGCTGTGCAACGTCTGACTGTGTGAGTGCCGGTGCGGTTGCTGCTTGTAAGCGAACCGATACCGAATTCACCCCTGAGAGTGATACCCCCGGGGTGAATGTCCGGCGTATGTACGTACGGGTGGTTCTCAGTACGTGTAGAAGCCCTGCCCGCTCTTGCGGCCGATGTCACCGGCGTCCACCATCCGGCGCATCAGCTCCGGCGGAGCGAACTTCTCGTCCTGGGACTCGGTGTAGATGTTGCCGGTGGCGTGCAGCAGGATGTCCACGCCGGTCAGGTCCGCGGTGGCGAGCGGGCCCATGGCGTGACCGAAGCCCAGCTTGCAGGCGAGGTCGATGTCCTCGGCCGTGGCGACGCCGGACTCGTACAGCTTGGTCGCCTCCACCACGAGGGCGGAGATGAGGCGGGTGGTCACGAAGCCCGCGACGTCCCGGTTGACGACGATGCAGGTCTTGCCGACGGACTCGGCGAACGCCCGCGCGGTGGCGAGGGTTTCGTCGCTGGTCTTGTAGCCGCGGACCAGCTCGACGAGCTGCATCATCGGCACCGGCGAGAAGAAGTGGACACCGACGACCCGCTCGGGGCGCTCGGTGGCCGCCGCGATCTTGGTGATCGGGATGGCGGAGGTGTTGGACGCGAGCACGGTGTCCTCGCGCACGATCTTGTCGAGCGCGCGGAAGATCTCGTGCTTGACCTCCAGCTTCTCGAAGACGGCCTCGACGACGATGTCGACGTCGTCGGCGGCGTCCAGGTCGGTCGTCGCGGTGATCCGGGCCAGGGCGGCCTCGGCGTCGTCCGCCGCCAGCTTGCCCTTGCTCACGAACTTGTCGTACGACGCCTTGATGCCGTCGGTGCCACGCCTCAGTGCCTCGTCGGTGACGTCCCGCAGGACGACGTCCCAGCCCGCCTGTGCGGCGACCTGAGCGATACCGGACCCCATGAGACCGGCGCCGATGACGGCCAGCTTCCGTGCCACTGACGACTCCCTTGAACGCTCTCCAAGTCTGCTTCTTCGGCGGACCATAGCGCTCCGGAGCGGCTGTGTGAGCGGTAAGTAATGCGCGTCACGTCTCATCTGACGGACATCACACCGGCAGTGGCGGGGGCCACCCAATTGGGCTCGTTTCCGGCGCCGTTCGAACGATGTCCGCGTGGCCCCTTTTTCACCCGATGGGTTGAGGCGCCGCGTGTGTTCCGGGCCATACGCTGCATGTCCGATTCGCTCCACATTGACCATGGAGGGTGGGCCATGCCGGCGCGAAGGGTGGTCACGGGACGCAGCCAGGAGCCCCGGCGGCGGTACGCGGAGGAGCTGCGCCGGCTCCGCACCTCCCGCGGGCTGAGCCTGCGCGCACTGGCCGACGCGGTGGGGTGGGATCCCTCCCTCTTCAGGAAACTGGAGAGCGGGGAGACTTCGGGCAGCCCCGAGGTCGCCGAGGCGCTGGACCGGTACTACGGCACACCGGGACTGCTGCTGGCGATGTGGGAGCTGGCCGTGGGGGATCCGACGCAGTTCAGGGAGCAGTACCGGCGGTACATGGTCCTGGAGTCCGAGGCGGTGAGCCTGTGGCACTACTCGGTGAGCGCGCCGCCGGGCCTGCTGCAGACGGCCGGGTACGCGCGCGAGGCGCTCGCGGCGGGCTGGATCAAGGAGCATGAGCTGGACCAGCAGATCGAGGCACGCCTGGGACGGCGCCAGCTGCTGGAGACCGAGCACCCTCCGCTGTTCCGCGTCATCCTCTCCGAGGCGGTGCTGCGCACGGCGCTGCGCGACACCGGAGCGTGGCGTGAGCAGTTGGAGCACTTGGTGGAGGCATCCGAGCGCCCGAACATCACCCTCCAGGTGCTGCCGTTCAGCGCCGGGCCCCATGGCCTGACGAACACCGCCGTCATGTTTCTCAGGCTCGCGGACGGCCGCACGGTGGCCTACTCCGAGAACGACCTGCGCGGCGAACTTGTCGAAGAAAACTCCTCAGTTGAGCTGCTGCAGCGTAGGTACGATGCGATGCGCGACCTCGCGCTGTCCCCGGCGGAGTCGCGCAAGTTCATCCTGCGGAGGCTGGAGGAAATGCCGTGCGAGACATCGACCTGAGCGGTGTGACCTGGCGCAAGAGCAGCCACAGCAACACGAGCGGCGGCGAGTGCCTCGAAGTCTGCGACAGCATCCCCGCCGCCGTCCCCGTCCGGGACAGCAAGTCCCCCGACGGCCCGGTCCTCCTCGTCGCACGCGGCCCGTGGTCGTCGTTCGTCACGGCCGTCGGCAGCGGAGCCTTCCGCTAACCCGTGCGCACCGCATAGCCGAGGACCGGCTCGCTCAGCAGGTCCTCGATGTCGTCCAGCAGCGCGAGCACCTCCCGCGAGACCTCGCCCGGATCGCGGCCCTTGACCATCTCGCGTGCGATGACCTCCATGACCGTGCCGTGCACCCAGCTGATCTGACCGGCCATCAGCTGGGGCAGCTCGTCGTGGTCGCCGGCTCCGGTCTCCTCCCGCAGCGCCTGTTCCAGGTTGGCCTGGACCTCCTGGGAGATGGCCCACAGGCGGGAGCGCAGGGCGGGGGCGTCCTCGATGACCTGACGGAACCGGGCGTAGCCGGGCATCAGGCCGATCCGCGGGGAGACGGCCGTGACCTCCTCGCGCAGTTCGCGCAGGACCGCGGCGGCGGCCGACTCCCCCTCGGGCCGGCCGCGGACCCAGCGGGCGAGGCGGTCGGCGACGCCGGCCGAGCGGTCGAGGAAGAGGTCTTCCTTGGCCGGGAAGTAGTTGTAGACGGTGTTGACGGAGACGTTCGCCGCGTCGGCGATCTCCGCGACCGTCACGGCCTCGAAGCCCCGCTCCAGGAACAGCCCCGTGGCGACGTCCGAGATGTACTGCCGGGTCTGCCGCTTCTTCCGTTCCCTCAGCCCTTCCGCCATGCCCGCATCCTATCTTCGCTGGAGCGGATGAAAACTTGGGGTCATTGCAAAATTTAGGGGACTCTGTTTTTCTGTCGGCATGACAGCAGTCATCAGCGCGGCGGGACTCGCCCGCACCTTCCAGACGAAGACCGGGCCCGTGGAGGCCGTACGCGGGATCGACCTGAGAGTCCGGGAAGGCGAGATCCTCGGCTTCCTCGGGCCCAACGGCGCCGGCAAGACGACCACCCTGCGGATGCTCACCACCCTGCTGCGGCCGACCGGCGGCGCGGCCACCGTCGCCGGGCACGACCTGGCGACGGATCCGGCCGGAGTGCGCGCGGTGAGCGGGTATGTCGCCCAGTCCGGCGGGGTCGATCCGCAGATCACCGTGCGGGAGGAACTGGTCACCCAGGGCCGCATGTACCGCCTGCCGAAGGCCGAGGCGGTCCGGCGCGCCGAGGAGCTGGCCGCCGAGCTGGACCTCGCCGGTCTGCTCGACCGCAGGACCGGTGCCCTCTCCGGTGGCCAGCGGCGCCGGCTGGACATCGCGATGGCGCTCACCCACCGCCCGAAGGTGCTGTTCCTGGACGAGCCGACGACCGGCCTCGACCCCGGCAGCCGCGCCGACCTGTGGGCGCTGGTCCGGCGGCTGCGCGACGAGCACGGCACCACGGTCTTCCTGACCACCCACTACCTGGACGAGGCCGACGCGCTCGCCGACCGCCTGGTGATCGTCGACGGCGGCACGGTCGCCGCCGAGGGCACGCCGGGCGCGCTGAAGCTGGCGTACGGCGGCTCGCTCGACGCCACGCTCCAGGACGCCTTCCTCGCCGTCACCGGCCGCGGGCCGGTCCCGGCCGACTCCGCCCCCGTGGCCGTCTGAGACCCGTAACCGCGCCGGACCCACAGGACCCATCCACAGGACACAGAGACAGATGCTTCTTCACGACACGGGCCTCGTCTACGGCCGCTATCTGCGCCAGTCGCTGCGCTCCCGCTTCGCCCTGCTCTTCGGAGCGCTGACACCCCTGCTCTACCTGGTCTTCTTCGGCCCCCTGCTCACCGGCCTGCCCCTGGGCGGCGGGGGCAGCTCCTGGCAGGTGCTGGTACCCGGCCTGCTGCTGCAACTCGGCCTGTTCGGTGCGCTGTTCGCCGGGTTCATGGTCATCCTCGAGAACGGGCAGGGGGTGCTGGAGCGGATGCGGGTGACCCCGGTCAGCCGGCTCGCCCTGCTGCTCGGCCGGGTGCTGCGCGACGCCACGGTGTTCGTCTTCCAGGCGGTGCTGCTGGTGCTGGCCGCGCTGGTGATGGGGCTGCGCGCACCGGTCGGCGGGATCCTGATCGGCTTCGCGTTCGTCGCCCTGCTCACCGCCTCCCTGGCCTCGCTGTCGTACGCGGTGGGGATGCGGGTCCGCACCCCGCAGGAGTTCGGCCCGCTGATCAACATGGTGTCGATGCCGTCGATGCTGCTGTCCGGCCTGATGCTCCCGATGAGCCTCGCACCGGCCTGGCTGGACGTGCTCTCGCACTTCGTGCCGTTCCGCTATCTGGTGGACGCGATGCGGGACGCGTACGTCGGCCGGTACACCACGGCGCACATGCTCTACGGCGCCCTCGTCGCCGTCGCCTTCGCGGGAGTCACCGTGACAGTGGGCACACGTGTGTTCCGCCGGGCCGGGGCGTAACTACGCTGGTCACATGGTCAATCTGACGCGCATCTACACCAGGACCGGGGACAAGGGCACCACCAACCTGGGCGACATGAGCCGGGTGCCCAAGACCGACCTCAGGATCTCCGCCTACGCGGACGCCAACGAGGCCAACGCGGTGCTCGGCACCGCGATCGCGCTGGGGGGCCTGGACGAGGATGTCGTGCAGGTCCTCACCCGGGTCCAGAACGACCTGTTCGACGTGGGCGCGGACCTGTCGACACCGGTGGTGGAGAACCCGGAGTTCCCGCCGCTTCGGGTGGAGCAGTTCTACATCGACAAGCTGGAGGCGGACTGCGACCGCTTCAACGAGCGGCTGGAGAAGCTGCGGTCCTTCATCCTGCCCGGCGGCACCCCGGGCGCGGCCCTGCTCCACCAGGCCTGCACGGTCGCGCGCCGGGCCGAGCGCTCGACCTGGGCGGCCCTGGAGGTCCACGGCGACGCGATGAACCCCCTCACCGCGACCTACCTGAACCGCCTGTCGGACCTGCTGTTCATCCTGGCCCGCACGGCGAACAAGGAGGTCGGGGACGTGCTGTGGGTGCCGGGCGGGGAGCGGTAGGACCGCCCGGCGGCGGTCAGGCGCCGGTGCGGCCGTCGGCCATCTCGCGCAGGATGTCGAGGTGGCCGTTGTGCCGGGCCGTCTCCTCGATGAGGTGCAGCAGGATCCAGCGCAGGTCGGGCGCGCTGCCGTCGTCCCGCTTGCGCCGGGCCCCGGTGTCGAGTCCGTGCGCGGCGATCAGCTCGTTGTGCCGGGCGCAGTCCTCGGCGTACTCCTGGAGCAGCCGGGACAGCGGGACGTCGACGGCGATGCGCATCTCGCGGTCGGGGTCCTCGTCGGTCCAGGGGCCTTCGTCCTCCTCCCCGAGGAAGACGACCCGGAACCAGTAGTACTCGACCCAGCGCAGGTGGCTGATCAGGCCGCTCAGGGTCATCAGCGGCGAGCCGGGCAGCGGGGCCTTGCGGGCGTCGTCGTCGGAGAGTTCCTCGCACTTGGCGCGCGCGGTGGCGCGGACGTAGTCGAGGAAGGTGGTCAGCTGGGTGCGCTCGTCCCAGGCGGGAGGCGTGTCCGTGCGTGTCATCGCCGGGATGATCTCCCGGCGTCCGCACGGGTGTCGAGCGATTTCTTCGGGAACAGCGTGTAGCTGCCGGCGATGATCACGTTGATGCCGATCACCCACAGCAGGCGCAGTTGCCACTGGCGCAGCGGGCCGCTGCCGCCGGCGGGGCCGACGTACCAGACGGCCGCCTGGAGCAGGGCGAGGGCGACCGCGCAGGCCAGTGTCCAGCGGCCCGCGACCTTCCATTCGTGGACGGCGCGGGCCGTGCCGTAGCGCGGCGGCTTCGGCGGGGGCGGGCCGCCGGCGAAGCGGTGCGCGATCCGGGCGTCGGCCCACCGGATCGTCGAGTGGCCGAGCCCGACGGTGAAGCCGATGTAGACGGCGGCCAGGCCGTGCCGCCAGTCCGGCCGCGCGCCGTTCCTCAGGTCCACCGCCGTCACGACGAACAGCACGACCTCCAGCAGCGGCTCGCACAGCAGCAGCGCCAGTCCGGTGCGCGGCATCCGCAGGGCGTACCGGAAGGCCAGTCCGGCCGCCAGCAGCACCCAGAACGCCACCTCACAGGCGACGACCAGTCCGACGATCACGGTTCGCTCCCCTCGCTCACCCTCAAGGCTCCCGGCGGCCGGCGCGCGGGGCGTCGTCGGCGCGGTCGAATCCGCGGTAAACGAAAGGTGCAGTCCCGGACCGTACCCGGGGACCACGCCGGCCACGGCGGGGCCGTGTTGGATGGGTGCATGGCTCTCGCGCTCCCCCGCCCCCACCGTGACGACGTACGGATCGCCGTGGGCGGACTGCTCGGCGGGGTGCTGCTGTGGGCGCTCGGCCTCCATCCGCGCGTGCCCTCGGCCCCGGTCGTGCTGTGCGCGGCGCACTGGGCCCCGCTGGTGCCGCTGGCGGTGACGGCCGCCTGCGAGCCGTTGCGCCGCACCCGGCCCCGCTTCGCGCTGCTGGTCGGCACGCTCGCGCTGACCGCCGACACGGTGACGGTCGGCAACATCGCCACGGTGGTGCTGTACACCGACCTCATGTACGCGGCCGTCCTGTACGGCACCCCGGCATCCGCCCGCCGCATCCCGTGGATCACCGGGCTGCTGACGGTGCTCGGCGGGGTCGTACCGGCCGCACTCTGGCGCGACCCGGCAGCGCTGCTGATCGGTGTGGGCGTCGGGGTCGTCGCACTGGCGCCCGCCGCGACCGGATGGGTGGTGCGAGACCACCGTGACGCCGCCGAGACCGCCCGGCTGCGCGCCGAACAGACCGCGCTGCTGGCGGAGATGGACCGGGTGCAGGCGGTCACCGCGGAACGGGCACGCATGGCACGGGAGTTGCACGACATGGTCGCCAACCACCTGTCGGCGATCGCCATCCACTCCACCGCCGCGCTGTCGATCGACGACCCCCGGACCTCGCGGGACGCCCTTACCGTGATCCGGGAGAACAGCGTGGACGGGCTGGCCGAGATGCGACGCCTGATCGGCATTCTGCGCGACAGCGGCGGCGGCCTGGAGCCGGCCGCCACCCCCACCCTCGACGGTCTGGCGACCCTGGTCGAGGGCGCCCGCACCAACGGCCTGACCATCCGCCTCGACGCAGACCACGGCCAGGTGCCCGCGCCGGTGGAGCTGGCCGCCTACCGGATCGTGCAGGAGTCGCTGACCAACGCCCTCAAGCACGCGGCACCGGGACCCGTGCGGGTCTGTCTGCGACAGGCCGAACGCACCCTGCACGTCCAGATCACCAGCCCCTACCGGCGCGGCGACGGCCCGCGTGCTCCCGGCTCGGGCTCCGGTCTCACCGGGATGCGCGAGCGGGCGGCGCTGCTCGGCGGTGACTTCACGGCCGGGCCCGTGGCCGGCCTGTGGAGCGTTCGTGCCACGCTTCCCCTCACCGGAACCGAAGGAGACCGCCCGTGATCCGTGTCCTGGTCGCCGAGGACCAGTCCGCCGTACGGGCCGGGCTGGTCCTCATCCTGCGCAGCGCGCCCGACATCGAGGTGGTGGGGGAGGCGGAGGACGGTGTGCGGGCCGTCGAGCTGGTGCGGGAGCTGAGGCCCGACCTGGTGCTGATGGACGTTCAGATGCCGCGCCTCGACGGGGTGTCGGCGACCCGGCAGATCGTCGCGGAGCGGCTCGCGGACGTCCTCGTGCTGACCACCTTCGACCTGGACGAGTACGTGTTCGGCGCGCTGCGCGCGGGCGCGTCCGGGTTCCTGCTGAAACACACCGACGCCCGGGGTCTGCTGGAGGCCGTGCGGACGGTGGCGCGCGGGGAGGGGATCGTCGCACCGGCCGTCACACGGCGACTGCTCGCCGAGTTCGCCGCGGCGCCCCGGCGGGAGGAGAGGGCCGACCCGGCCGTCCTCGGCAGCCTCACCCGGCGCGAGCGCGAGGTGCTGTCCTGCGTCGGGCAGGGGCTGTCCAACGCGGAGATCGCCGAGCGGCTGGAGATGGCGGAGGGCACGGTCAAGTCGCACGTCAGCCGGCTCCTGGGCAAGCTGGATCTGCGCAGCCGGGTCCAAGCCGCCGTACTGGCGCAGGAGTTGAAGATCTAGGGGGAACGACAGGGGCCGCACAGGAGAATTGGTCCAGACCTATTGACCCGTGGTCCAGACCTTCCTACTCTCGCAGCACCGTGGGCGTGAAGGCTCAGTCATGCCCCTGTCACCCACCCCTACCGAGGGAGGCGCAGCATGCGCTTCAGACACAGAGCCGCGGCAGGGTTCGCGACCCTGTTGCTCCCCCTGGCCGGCCTCGTCGGTCTCGCGAGTCCCGCCCAGGCCGCGACCAACGCGACCGCGAGCTTCACCAAGACCAGCGACTGGGGTACCGGCTTCGGCGGTCAGTGGACCGTCAAGAACACCGGTACCAGCAGCATCAGTTCCTGGACCGTCGAGTGGGACTTCCCCTCCGGCACGTCCGTCACCTCCGCGTGGGACGCGGACGTCACGAACTCCGGCACCCACTGGACCGCCAAGAACAAGTCCTACAACGGCACCATCGCCCCCGGTGCCTCCGTCTCGTTCGGCTTCAACGGCGCGGGCCCCGGCTCCCCGTCCAACTGCAAGCTGAACGGCGACAGCTGCGACGGCACGACCGTCCCCGGTGACGCGGCCCCCTCCGCCCCCGGCACCCCGACCGCCTCCAATATCGCCGACACCTCGGTGAAGCTCTCCTGGAGCGCGGCCACCGACGACAAGGGCGTCAAGAACTACGACGTGCTCCGTGACGGCAAGGTCGTCGGCACCGTGACGACGACGTCGTACACCGACACCGGCCTCACCGCCGGCACCGACTACTCCTACACCGTGCAGGCCCGCGACACCGCCGACCAGACCGGCCCGGTCAGCGGCGCGGTCAAGGTGCACACCACCGGTGGCGGTACCACTCCCCCGCCCAGCGGCGACAAGGTCAAGCTCGGCTACTTCACCGAGTGGGGCATCTACGGCCGCAACTACAACGTCAAGAACCTGGTGACGTCGGGCAGCGCCGCCAAGATCACGCACATCAACTACGCGTTCGGCAACGTCACCAACGGCCAGTGCGCCATCGGCGACTCCTACGCCGACTACGACAAGGCCTTCACCGCCGACCAGTCGGTGAGCGGCGTGGCCGACACCTGGGACCAGCCGCTACGCGGCAACTTCAACCAGCTGCGCGAGCTGAAGGCCAAGTACCCGAACCTGAAGGTGCTGTGGTCCTTCGGCGGCTGGACCTGGTCCGGCGGCTTCGCGCAGGCGGCGGCCAACCCGACCGCCTTCGCGCAGTCCTGCTACAACCTGGTGAAGGACCCGCGCTGGGCCGATGTCTTCGACGGCATCGACATCGACTGGGAGTACCCGAACGCCTGCGGTCTCTCCTGCGACACCAGCGGGGCCGCCGCCTTCAAGAACGTGATGGCCGCGCTGCGCGCCAAGTTCGGCTCCTCCGCCCTGGTCACCGCGGCGGTCACGGCCGACGGCTCCTCCGGCGGCAAGATCGAGTCCGCGGACTACACAGGTGCCTCCCAGTACGTCGACTGGTACAACGTGATGACGTACGACTTCTTCGGCGCCTGGGACGCGCAGGGCCCGACCGCCCCGCACTCCCCGCTCACCTCGTACTCCGGCATCCCGAAGGCGGGCTTCACCACCGCCGACGCGATGGCCAAGTACAAGGCGGCCGGCGTCCCCGCGAGCAAGCTCCTGATCGGCATCGGCTTCTACGGCCGCGGCTGGACCGGCGTCGCCCAGGACGCCCCGGGCGGCACGGCCACGGGCCCGGCGGCCGGCACCTACGAGCAGGGCATCGAGGACTACAAGGTGCTGAAGTCGTCCTGCCCGGCCACCGGCACCGTCGCCGGCACGGCGTACGCCCACTGCGGCAGCAACTGGTGGTCGTACGACACCCCCGCCACCATCGCCTCCAAGATGAGCTGGGCGAAGTCGCAGGGGCTGGGCGGTGCGTTCTTCTGGGAGTTCAGCGGCGACACCGGCAACGGTGAGCTGGTGAACGCCATCAGCAGCAACCTGTAGTCGGGCACATCAGAGCCACATTCGCTCCCCCTCGGCTTCGTCTGGGGGAGAGTGAATGTGGCTACGCCACATTCACTCGCTGTCCGGGCGGGGCTGCTTCCAGCCACGCGAGGAATCCGGTCAGCGCGTCTTCGCTCATCGCGAGTTCGAGGCGGGTGCCCCGATGGGTGCAGGCGAGGACCACCGCGTCGGACAGCAGCGCCAGCTCCTCCTCGCCCTCGGGCAGCCGGCGCCCCGCCACCTCGATGGCGGCGCGCTCCAGGGTGCGGCGCGGGCGGAAGCCGTAGGAGAAGACCCGGTACCACTCGATGCGGTCGCCGTTGTAGCGGGCGACCCCGTAGGACCAGCCCTTGCCACCGGTGTCCGGTTTCTCGGGCACGTCCCAGCGCAGCGAACAGTCGAAGGTGCCGCCGGAGCGCTGGATCAGCCTGCGGCGCAACCCGAACAGGAACAGTCCCACCACCACGAGCGCGACCACGATCCCGCACACAGTCAGAGCGAGGACCATCGGCACCGACCTCCTCGTCTCCCAGGCAGTAGCACTGCACTTGTCGTTGAGTAATGAAACTGGAAAAACACCCACATCTGCCTCAGCCGCGACCGGCACCGGATTGCTCCGGGCCGGCCGCGGCTGAGTGACGTCAACGTACCGCGCGACTGGGTCAGCGGGCCGTCGCAGCACGCAGGCGGACATCCGCGCGGCGCTCGGCGGCGGCGTCGCCCTCCGCCTTCGCGCGCTCCAGCTCCCGCTCCGTGCGCTGGACATCGATCTCGTCCGACAGCTCGGCGATCTCGGCCAGCAGGGACAGCTTGTCGTCCGCGAACGAGATGAAACCGCCGTGCACCGCGGCGACGACCGTTCCACCTTCACTCGTACGGATGGTCACCGGGCCCGACTCCAGCACACCGAGCAGCGGCTGGTGACCGGGCATGACGCCGATGTCGCCGGACGTGGTGCGCGCGACGACCAGGGTGGCCTCACCGGACCAGACCTGGCGGTCGGCGGCGACCAGCTCGACGTGCAGCTCAGCAGCCAAGGGTGGCTCCTCGGGTCACCACCCGGCAGGGGTGCCGGGTGTTGGGGTCAATTCTAAGGGGCGTGAGTGAGGGGGCGGGACGCGCCCGCCCCCTCAGACGAACTCAGGGAGTTCAGGAGACGCCGAGCTCCTTGGCGTTGGCCTTGAGGTCCTCAATGCCACCGCACATGAAGAACGCCTGCTCGGGGAAGTGGTCGTACTCGCCGTCGCAGATCGCGTTGAACGCGGCGATCGACTCCTCCAGCGGCACGTCCGAGCCGTCCACGCCGGTGAACTGCTTGGCGACGTGGGTGTTCTGGGACAGGAAGCGCTCCACGCGACGGGCACGGTGGACGACGAGCTTGTCCTCCTCGCCAAGCTCGTCGATACCGAGGATCGCGATGATGTCCTGCAGGTCCTTGTACTTCTGCAGGATGTTCTTCACGCGCATGGCCGCGTTGTAGTGGTCCGCGGCGATGTACCGCGGGTCCAGGATCCGGGACGTCGAGTCCAGCGGGTCCACGGCCGGGTAGATGCCCTTCTCCGAGATCGGACGGGACAGAACCGTCGTCGCGTCGAGGTGGGCGAAGGTGGTGGCCGGGGCCGGGTCGGTCAGGTCGTCCGCGGGGACGTAGATCGCCTGCATCGAGGTGATCGAGTGACCACGGGTCGAGGTGATGCGCTCCTGGAGGAGACCCATCTCGTCGGCCAGGTTCGGCTGGTAGCCCACCGCGGAGGGCATACGGCCGAGCAGGGTCGACACCTCGGAACCGGCCTGCGTGAAGCGGAAGATGTTGTCGATGAAGAACAGCACGTCCTGCTTCTGGACGTCACGGAAGTACTCGGCCATGGTCAGGCCGGCCAGCGCGACGCGCAGACGGGTGCCCGGGGGCTCGTCCATCTGGCCGAAGACCAGCGCGGTCTTGTCGATGACGCCCGAGTCGGACATCTCCTCGATGAGGTCGTTGCCCTCACGGGTGCGCTCACCGACACCGGCGAACACGGAGACACCGTCGTGGTTGTTGGCGACGCGGTAGATCATCTCCTGGATGAGCACCGTCTTGCCGACGCCGGCACCACCGAACAGACCGATCTTGCCGCCCTTGACGTACGGGGTCAGCAGG